>JBHHUM010000007.1:0-54724 GCA_046861645.1 Fidelibacterota bacterium
CATCTGTTGCATCTCCATCTAATAATATCACTCCTGTAGGATTAAAGCCTTCCAATAATCCTCCCTCACCCGTTAGATCCTCTATTTCATCACCCAATAAGGTCTGGAGTAGTTGCAATACCACGCTACCTGTTCCCTCACCTGTACCCCCTGCTTCCTCAGATTCCTCACTCAAATCCTTTACCTTAAAGGTCAGGATTTCACTCAGAAGCTCCTCTTCACCAAAGGTCGTGGGCATGACTTTTTTAATCTGCCAGACATAAACACCACCCGGTTCAAGATCACCAGCACCTGAAGCAGGATACTGAAAAGAGGTCACACCAAAACCTACACTATAAAATCCTTCAGATTGATTTAATGGGAGTCGGGTAGTTGATTCTATTGCTTGTTCAATAGAAGAGTGAGCAGTGGGAATAAATTCTGCCACTCTGATCAGATATTCACATCCATTTGGAACCATACAGGGATCAGAATCCCACTGTAATACTGGATAAGATGTATATATTTCATTAACGGAAGTATCAGATAAAGTTCCTCCTGGAGAGATCAACTGCAGGTCTAAAGGAGAAGAGACATTTAAGATATCATCACGTAATACGGGTGATCCCCCTTCTGGAGTGGCAGTCACCAGGAACCGATAGACACCGTCAGGTAACCTACCTGAAGCAATTACCGCATTGAGGAGTTCATCAGTTCGTGATAAATCAACAGTTTCCTCAACTTCTAAATCTAAATCAACTGGATTCCCAGCATCATCTAACAGTTGGCGTGTATTTAAAGTTAACATCTGATTCGTTAAAGTAATTGGTGCAGTAAGAACTAAGGGATTTTTTGTATTGATATGGATTAATGTCTCTTCATCGTAGAATCCAAGAGCATCTGATTGTACTGTGATCTCAAAATCAATATCCACAAGAACACTCTCTGCAGCACTTTCTGTCCTCTCCAACCTGGCCAGGAAAAGGGGCACATTCGACTCTCCAGTGCTAATATCCACAGCCGAAAGATAGTAAATGACATACGGTGTAAAATCAACCGTAAAGTCAATTACCTGAGAGAAAATCGGTACCAGAGATACTAAAGCCGTTGCTAATAACTTCTTCATAATGCGATGAATTTCGCTTTTAATGCTTGATAATACAAAGATTTTTACTAACTAAAAAATCTCTAATCTATGAGGCGTGATTCAGAACACATGGTATTAAGTTAGTAAGATATTTTTCGAATAAAGTTTATTACAAAAGTGTACTTTACTGATGATCAGAGCTCATAAACAAGACTGAAAAAGTAGTTTCTTGTGGCTCCCGGCCAGTAAGCTACCCAACCCCAGCCCCAATCTTCCCCGTGAGTCACATACAGTGTGTCAAGTAAATTGTTGACTTTAACTCTCAATTTCAGGGATTTCCACTGATAACTAATACCTAAATCGAGAAGGGTATAGTTATTGATGGCGTTGTCGTTTGTATTCAATGAATCAATGTACCTTTTGCCCACATATTGAACTCGCGTTCGTAACTGTAAATCTTTAAATAGACTAAATTCCATAGTAGCATTGGCTAGAATCCCTGGTCGGTTAGGAAGTAATTTTCCTTTCAATTCATCACTTGTGTAATAATTACGACTGATCACTCCATTAACTCCCATCTGAAGTCGATTATTTATGTGCCAGTAAACATCAAGTTCCACACCTTCATGGGTTGTACCCGAAATCTGGTTATACTCATAGTAGCCCTCTTCTTCAAAGCTAACCTCCTGTAATACCTCATTGGCTAGATCAATTTGATACACATTTATACTAAGATTGTGCGTTGTACTTGAGAAATAAATCCCCAATTCACTATCATAAATTAATTCTGGATAGGCGCCCTGTGGAGAGAACGACCATTCATCTGCATTAATAATCTGATCATCAGCTGGTTCCTTCTCCGCTTTACCATAACTGCCAAAGATTGAAATATTGTCTTTAAAGTGATAAGTAAATCCTAAACGAGGATTAATAAAAATCCAGTTAGCAGAAATCTGGTGACCGGGGGCATGGCCAATCGATTTCTGATCCATTTTCCACAAGTGATTCAATAACTGGATGTCTGTTGTGAGTAATAACCTCTCAGTAAGATCATAAACAACATGAGCAAAAACTGTAAGAGATTTTTTAGTGCCTATATAATTATAATATTTGAACTCATCAACATTTACCAATTCCGGAGCAGAAAATTGGGATACCTTGCCAAAGTGATCCCCCTTATAAAATCTAATTTCCCCACCTAAATCCAGTCTTAAACGACTCCATTTAAGAGTCCACTGAGGGACTATTCCAAAATAATCATTGACAATCCATTTACGGCGGAGAAGATCAGTTGTACTGTCAGCATAGGTTGAATCAGTGATAGTATCCAGATTATAATCGTAAAATGATTTCCCTGTTTTTTCCGCTTCATAGTAACCACCTCCCATTACCAGGTAAGCGGTATTGTGGAAATAAGAACCATTATTAAATTTAAGGCGAGAATTGAGTGAGTAAACCTGCTGAAAGAAATTATCTGTAAAGCCTTTGTAGCCCTTTCTACGTAATTTACGATTATTAATATCATCTCCGTAAACACCATCCCAAAGTAATTCTGTATTTTCATACCCTAACAGACCCCTGAACATATGGGTTATTTTCTTTCCATTATATTTTAAACCTAATGATAGTGCTTTTTGAAGACTATGGTGATATTCCCGGTAACCATCGGATTCTATCTGTGATAGTCGAGCTGAGAAGTTGAATTTATTACCCAATTTATTTCCTGATTGGTACTTAATAGAATATTTTTTTGTGTTATAAGAACCGCTGCCAAGGGCAAGGGAGAATTTTTCCTTTCGTGTCAGCATACCTGATATCACATTAATTGATCCACCGAAAGCTGCAGCTCCATAAAGACTATTCCCTATACCACGCTGAATTTGTACATCGAAAGCATCAGATAGAATATCCCCATGATCTACCCAATAAACTTGGTGGCTTTCATTGTCATTCAAGGGAACATTATCCAGCATTACTGCAATTCTACTTTGATCAAAACCCCGGATTGAAACATAAGAATAACCAGTACCATTACCACTTTCGCTATAAGCAAAGACTCCCGGTTCCGTAGCTAAAACCATTGGGACGTCCTGAAAGTCATAGTGTACCTCAATTTCGTCTGAAGACAGTGTAGAGAATGCTGCCGGTGTCACTCCGGGAATGGCACGATTTGCAAGTACAAAGATTTCCTCCCCCCGAACAACAGCAACAGACAGCTTTATTATCATTTCTTCATCAGCAGTTACATTGACCGTTTTATATCCAATATGTTGTATAGTTAAATTGCTGCCAATCGGGATGTTCAAAACAAAATAACCATCATCATCCGATGACGTTCCAATCTCCCCGCTGATAACGTTAACTCCAGAAATAGCTTCTCCAGACTCAGCATCAATGATGCGACCGGTTACATTAGAAGATTGAGAATAAAGAATCGAAAGAACTAGGACTGAAAAAATGAAAGAACTGATTTGTTTCATCGAAGCCTCCCTTCGCTGGTATTATCCAGATCAGGTTCGTAGGGTGTATCTCAGCCATTCTTACTAAACTGTTGAACAGCACCCCTGTAAACATAATTAATTTAAAGACTACCGTCTTCTTTTTCAAGGTTATCCAATGAATCTTATTTTCTAGTAATATACTCGTTTCAAGTAGTAATCCAAAAATATCAGAAAAAATTGGGGCGGGTACTTATTTATATATGACGTAAAAAGCTAACTATTTACCTCCCTTCATAACACTAAAACATAATCTCTATTCTACTTGATTTACTGAGGTGATCGCTCTATTTTCTCGCCAATCGCAATGGACTTTAACAACAAACCCATTCCAGAAATTACACTCAAGGCTGTCCTTTTGGGGATTATCCTTTCTGTGATTCTCGCTGGAGCAAATGCTTACTTAGGTCTTTTCGCTGGTATGACTGTTTCTGCCTCAATACCAGCAGCGGTTATCTCCATGGGTGTATTGAGACTTTTCCGTCAGTCAAACATTCTGGAGAACAATATTGTGCAAACTGCTGCATCTGCTGGGGAGTCACTGGCAGCAGGTGTAATCTTTACTCTACCAGCACTTATTGTGATGAAATTCTGGACTACTTTCAACTACTGGGAAACTACGATCATTGCTGCTTTAGGAGGAATTATCGGTGTACTTTTTACCATTCCTATCCGCCGGGCGTTGATTATCGAAGAAGACCTCCAATTCCCTGAGGGAGTCGCCACGGCTCAAGTGTTGAAAACAGGTGAAAAAGGAGGATCGGGGATTATCAGGATCGTACAAGCCGGACTTTTAGGAGCTATGTTTAAATTTGGTGAAACCGGTCTTCGCCTGTGGAGTGGAGTCGTTGAGGTGGGCAGTAGAGTGGGTTCGTCCATTGCCTATTTTGGCTCTAATCTCTCTCCTGCCTTAGTCTCCGTTGGGTATATTGTGGGTATTAATATAGCTGTCCTGGTTTTCTTCGGTGGGGCAATTAATTGGCTAATCGCTATTCCCATCTACGCTTCCAGTCATCCGTGGCCGGTTATTGATGGTCATCCCCTCTCAGCCGTAGAGTGGGCTGGACAAATCTGGTCTACCAAAACCCGCTTTTTAGGTGTGGGAGCTATGGTTGTTGGCGGGCTATGGGCCTTAGTCAATTTACGGGGTTCTATTTTAAATGGGATTCGCTCCAGCCTGGCCACCTATCGTAAAGGAAAGAAATTAAATTCAGAGGAAATTCCTCGCGAAGAACGAGATACCCCCATCCGCTGGGTAGGCATAGGATTATTGATTTCTTTACTCCCCATCTTTGCTGTTTACACCTATGTAACACAAAGTATAGGACCATCAATCGTAATGGCGGTGGTGATGCTCATCGCAGGTTTCCTTTTTTCTTCTGTAGCTGCTTATATGGCTGGATTAGTGGGTAGTTCAAATAATCCCATTTCAGGGGTTACTATAGCAACCATTCTATTCTCTTCCATCCTGCTCCTGGCTCTTATGGGTACGGGGAGTACGGTTGGACCAGCCGCAGCTATTATGGTAGGCGCCGTGGTTGCCTGTGCGGCAGCCATTGGTGGTGATAATCTCCAGGATCTGAAAGCAGGACATATCGTTGGAGCTACACCTTGGAAACAACAGGTGATGCAGATGGTTGGAGTTATTTCAGCAGCTATAGTACTCGGACCGGTACTCATTTTAATTGAAAAAGCTTATGGAATCGGAATTCCCACGGCCGAGCATCCTGACCCTCTTCCAGCTCCTCAGGCTGGACTAATGGAATCTGTAGCTAAAGGGGTTTTTGAGAGGAATCTGCCCTGGGGAATAATCATTACAGGTATGATTATCGCAATCATTGTCATAATACTTGATAAATTCCAGGAAAATCGTGGATCATCTTTCCGATTACCTGTTCTAGCTGTAGCAGTAGGAATCTATCTTCCTTTCGAATTGTCTGTGCCGATTTTTGCAGGTGGATTGATTTCATGGATCGTGAATAAATCCAGAGGCGGAATTCAGATCGAAGGGGGTAGTGGACTCCTTTTTGCTTCGGGATTAATCACTGGTGAAGCCTTGGTTGGTATCCTGATGGCTATTCCCATCGTACTAGCCGCTGATAAGAATGTCTTAGCCATTGTTGAAGAACCTTTGGGCACATGGCCTGGGCTTATCCTACTAGCTGTGGTAGTGTATCTCCTTTACAGGGTAGCAGCAGGAGATGAAGAAACCACCTAATATAACAACAACTGTCCTAAAGCAGCTACCTAAGGTCGAACTCCATTGTCATTTGGACGGTTCTATGCGATTATCCACAATCCTCGATCTAGCTGAAAAACAAGGTGTCAAACTCCCTTCCCATGATGCTGACCAACTCAGTAAAATTCTCACAATAGGTAAAAAACGAGGTACTTTAGAGGATTATCTGGATAAATTCAACATTACTTTAAGTGTACTGCAAACGCCTGAAGCTCTGATTCGAGCAGCTCATGAGTTAGGTGAAGATGCCTCCGCTGAAAACGTCCGTTATATGGAGGTTCGTTACTCCCCAATCTTGCATACAACCCAGGGCATGACTCTCCAAGAGTCAGTAACGGCAGTACGCAAAGGGCTGCTACAGGCGGAAAAGGATTTTGGCATTAAAAGCGGAATCATTATCTGCGGGATACGCAATATCGGTGCAGAAACTTCACTCAAACTCGCTGATTTAGCCGTTCAATTTAAGAATCGTGGCGTAGTTGGCTTCGACCTTGCTGGAGCCGAGGAAAACTTCCCAGCCAAGCATCATCGTGAAGCTTTTTATCTGATCCTGAATAACAATATTAATGCCACCATACACGCTGGAGAAGCTTATGGACCTGAATCGATTCATCAGGCAGTCCATTACTGTGGAGCCCATAGAATTGGTCACGGTACACGATTGAAGGAAGATCGAGATCTGATGCAATACATTAATGATCACCGTATTGCTTTAGAGATTTGCCTTACCAGCAATTATCAGACAAAGAGCATACGCAGCCTGAAATATCATCCCATTAAATTCTACTATGACAGGGGTATTAGAGTAACCTTAAACACTGACAATCGACTTATGTCAAGTACAACTCTCACGGGAGAGTTCCTGCTGGCAAGAGAACTGTTCGGATTTGATCTTTATGATTTTCGTGAGTTCACCATCGCAGCCATGAAGAGCGCTTTTTTAAGATATGATCAGAGGAAAGAAATGATTCGGACAATAGCTGAAGAATTAGAGGGTGAATTTGGACTAATGCCTGAGTACTTTCCTCGTGAATGGGCTCAGTCAGAATAATTTAGATTTTTCATTCACGTATTACAGCTACTTTAGTAACTAAAGATTCTCCTCCCGGTTCATAAACTGCTATCAAATAAATTCCTGTGCCCACTAATTCCCCTGAATCAGTCCGTCCATCCCAGAACGCCTGATAACCAGAAACTTCCGTTGAGGTAGACTTAATTGTACGGAGTACTCGTCCAGACATCGTGAAAATCTTCAACGAGGTCTCATCCCTGAGACCATCGATCACCATAGGTATAGTACTGGGAATTCGAAATGGACTGGGGAAAGTCCTCAAACTACTATAAGACTTCCGTTCCTCAGCAAAGGGAATCTTCAGACTGTTAATTCCCTTTGATGTGGCAATATAGGCGATGCCACGGTTATTATCAAAAGCGACGGCCAACACTTCATCGGAGAGTAAAAAACTGTTATCGGGATGAAACCCACTCCAATCTGGCCATGCTGATGAATTGGCAAGAAGAACATATAATCCATTAGATGTCGAGTTTAACCAGATGTTTTCTCGTCCATCACTTACGATCTTAGATCCTTCACCAAACCCAATTCCAGAGTAATAGGTAAAAAAATACGGGGTCGCAGAGGTGAATGATTCATTGAAAGTGAGACGTCTCAAACCCAGGGGGGTAAGTACCCAGGCTGTACCACTTTCGTTGACAACCTGTGCCCAAACTGTATTATCGTCTGTCTGGTCATTGCTGTTAAAAGAGTGCCAATCCACTAGAACCGTATCTCTCCCATCTTCAGTCAGAGAAAATTCATATTCCACAACAAAAAATCTCCCTTTGCGAATATGATCTTCATTACTTCCTACCATAAAAATTCCATCTTCCTCCAAAACTAAGAGATCAGTGGGATTATAACATTTATCGGATAAACCAGTTTGCGGGATGTGAATCCATTGGCTATCAGCAGTAAAAATAGTAATCTTCTTGTCAATATCATCTGCACCAAAATTAGATATCCACAGGTTTTTCTCATCATCTACAAACAAACCACGAAGGTTTAATGAACCCTCGTTACTGTGGGGATTCAATGGACTATTCAGAACATCGTAGATTACAAAATTCCCGGGATTTTCCAGTTGGAAGGACATCAATCCTCCTCTGATGGTATCACCACCAGTTGTCACTACTGGTAGAGAACCCTGAAGAGAATAATAAATCCAACCATCCCGCTCAACTACCGACCATACCCTATTTGTACGATACATAATGGTATCGGCAACAAATCCGGAATAGTCCTCAGTAGTAAAATCGTGAAAGGCTTCTGATTTTGTAGATACTACGAGGTTGTACCACCCATCCTCAGACAAGATCGCAACTCCTTTTGACCCCGCTGCTACCAGTCGTCCATCATCTAATATGGTCAAAGCTGTAAAAACATTGCTGGCCAGGGAATTAGGAGCGTACCAGGAAACAGTTTCTGTAATTACATCCCACAGAGCCAATCCACGAACCGTAGAAATAATCAAATTCCCATCGGTGGAAAGTGTTATACTGTTACATTTATGATCCAATCGCCAATATTCTACTACTTCTCCCTCTGCATTATGTTTGAACAATACTTGATTGGCAAGTGTGTACAAGGTCCCATCTGGTAAACGAAGCAAATCTTTCAGACTCAGATTCGTTGAAGAAACAAGCTGAAGTGAATCAGTAATACTCCAGGTATCTCCATCAGACATAACCAAGAGCTCATCGCCTATTTTCCGTATCCTGACGACGTCGGTAATTTCCGAAATCAAATTCCAATTCTGTGGATAATTAAGGATAAAGTCTCGATAATTACCTACGAAAATTCCCCTGTCTGTTGCCACAAACAAGGAATCATTCCTGATAGCAACACCAGAAATAAACGAAAGCTGCTCAGCAGAGGGGTTAAAAATTTGTCGGTAGCGATAAGCATCATCTTTCCAAATAAATTCTAGAATACCCCAGTTCTGGTTCTGTGAATAAGAGACAAAAGCAAAAGAATCAGAAACAGCGATATTGGAAATTTCAGAAAGATCAAAATCAAAGATAGCTACTGATTCGTGACGCAAAAGATCATAAATCTGTACTACTCCGTTGGGTGACGCCCCCCCTATCCACAGGTGATTATTCTTATCAATGGCTATGGAATTGATATCCGTGGTAACCAGTCCCTCGATATTGTTCATCATCTCAAATTTACCTGATACCTGATGGTATAGTAAGATCCCACCAGAGGTAGCTGAAACAATAGTGTCGCCAAGTTGAATACTTTGTTCTATATCAAGATGAGAGGTATAAGAAAACCACTCTCCGACTCGACTCTGAGAATAAGCGGAAATAATAAAAAAGTAACAAAAAGGAATCAAAAAAAACTTATGCAAAATTAGAGAACCTCAATCGGTATGGGGATAAAACATAGAATTAATATGGCTATGCAGATCCAGCCGATATTTCTCTCTCTTTTCCCAATAGGTACATCAATATCTTGTATTGGGGGGTGTTTAACTGTTCGCATCAATACTAAAATCAACGCCGCCCAAAACCACCAGTGAGGAGATATAAATCCTAAAGGTAACAGGGACAGAAACACCCATTTAGCAAAGACGTTATGTTTCTTCCCCATAATGGCATAAGCAATATGTCCTCCATCCAGTTGTCCTATTGGAAGAAGGTTCAACATAGTCACAAGAAAGCCGATCCAGCCAGCAAAGATCAGTGGGAAGTGGTATATTTCATCCATAGGAATCGTGATCTGAAACAGTTTCGATAGAGTTGAAAACATGATTGACGTTCCCATACTAAGCTGAATACTTGCAGTATCAGGTAATCCGATATGCATCACACCATGAACTTGTTTTATATGTTCAAAAACATAGTCCTGATTGGGAATCAGAGCATAACCCAGGAGAATGGCTATTACACTCATTACAAAGCCAGCTATTGGTCCAGCCGCACCAATGTCCAATAAGGCTTGCCGACTCCTGATAGGACTCTTGATACGAATAAAAGCTCCAAAGGTCCCGAACATAATAAGAAAAGGAGGAGCCGGAAGGAAAAAAGGTAGAGTGGCTTCTACATTGTGTTTACGTGTGTAGTAATAGTGTCCAAACTCATGAGAACCTAGAATTAACAGCAGTGAAATCGAATAAGGAAACCCTTTAGCCAGATCACTGGGAAATTGTAATGGGCTACCACCTTGCAGGAATGCCCCAGCGAAAAGAGTAGTTAACACAGTTAACCCGAAAAGGATTAAATTAAGTGGTGGGATTACCATAAGGGGCTCTGGTTTATCTTCTATATGGAGAATAATCACGGGTCCATTTTCCATGACCTTATAATTCAATTGCCGAGATCGTAATCGATCTTTCATTTCAGAAATTGTTCTCCCCTGACGAAGCCAACCCTGAGCAATCCATTCACGAGCTTTGTTTCCAATTTTTTCAACAATGAAAATATCATCGATTAATAAAACTACTTCCCTGAATTCACTTTCTGTCATAGCTCAGTCAGTTTTAACGGAAGTCCATTATTACAGTTCCATCATGGTTGATCTTGACAAGGGGGTTGTCCATGGATAAATTGCTACAGTGAAACGACTGATACAATTCTTATTCCTTCTACCTCTTGCGGGACTTTTCGCACAGACAGTTCCTCTATTCGATATAGATCTTCGCATTAGAGTTGTGGAAGATAATTTGCTGTATGTTGTTGTTCAGATCGACAACAGGTCCGGCCGGACAGTTAGCGAAATCGAGGGGTTCATTACCGAAGTGGATCCTTCACTCCATATTGTCAGTGAGAAGAAAGTGACTCACCTCCATTCCTACGAAGCTCCTTTTGGACCGGGACAAACCATAATTCGGGGTTTGACCTATCCCTATGAAAAAACTCAAGATTATCGCTATCGTTATCATATCAGTAAAATAAGGTTTACCAAAGATTCTAATATCTATATGTACTCTCCGGTTATCGGCTTAGTTCGTATAGAATGATTTAATCTTCTCCTGTTTTTTCAACCATTGCTTTTTGCTTCTTTTTCATGACATCATAGAGATTTTCCTTCATCATCTGCAAAGTTAAATTGTTAATCCACTCCTTACTCTTTTGCTTGAAAGCATCCAGCATTTCCGGAGGTTGTTGTTGAGCCTGCATATTGACATAAACAATAGCGGATGACACAGGAATATAACGATTAAGGGGATCGCGATAGAAATTATCCAACGCCCTAACTATTTCTGAGGTTCGGAGATAGTCGGAAAGTTCATCACTGAAAAGAGAATCAGCTAAAGTCTCATCGGTAGGCCATACTCTCAGATAATCATACAACCTGCCATCTAAAAGACCATTCACGTAAGATGCCTTTGCTAGATAAACAAATTCAGGATAACCAATACCTTTTGCATCAAGTTTTACCCAATCCTGACCATCCCAAAAGATTTTATTCTCCTGAGCATGAAGGAACATTAAAAAAAGCAACCCAACTAATACTGCTCTAATATCTAATTTCATTACCGAACTTCACTCATCATCAGATTCTACCTTTTCAAATTTTCCCAAAAGACGCTTAATAAAGATAACAAAACCAAGTGATAGAACAGTCCCGAATACTAATCCTGCAAAGTTTGCACTCATCGCTTTCTCCAGTAAATAATTATCGATTTTCGTTCATTATCCACAGGAATTTAATACTTAAATATTGTAAAATCGAATTAGGATAATATTATTTAGTAATTAAGGAATACTACCGTAAATGAAAGCCCACTTCATGTCATTCACTGATAGATACTAAATAAAAGAAATTTTTGTATTACTACTTATTTACAAAAGAACTCAGCAAACGACTTTCCGCTGTCTCAACGGTTTAAATGTGCATGGACTCTTACAGATATCCCATAGTGAAGACCACTACTGAATCTTCGAGAAAAGACTCTTTGGTTGCTCATCTGTTGCTAATTGATCACAAATTCTCACCAATCCTCACTAACTTGAGTGGAGTCCTAAGCGGAGTAAATCGTGTCAGTCAGGCATAATGAAGTGACCGTTTGTCTTCGTGAAGTAACTACATTACATAAGCTTAGCGGGAACGCCTGGGAATCGAACCCAGCAAACGACTCTCCGCCGTCTCAACGGTTTTGAAGACCGCGGCGGGCACCAGCCTCGCAATCATTCCCTTTAATGGTGAACGGTAACAGGTAATTGGTAATCAGTACTTCTCTAAATAGTAACCTCAATCTTTCCTACCTGGATATCGTGTTGGCATAACGCACACCACTCACCAATTACTACTCATTTATCCATCGTAGAATAACGTTAATAGACCTCCCACCAAAACTCATTCCCCTCGCTTAACAACCATGAAATTAAATCCAAAGTTTTTTTTCAGGTGATCGCCAACCTGGCTGGCCTCCTTTCTGGTTTCAAAACGTACAATCTGGACAGCCTGTAACTTTTTACCACTTACCGTAATTGGCCATAATTCGACTTCATACCCTGCTTGTTCCAGTCGCTGTTTCTGGCGCATAGCGTTGACTTTGGAGCCGTAGGCTCCTACCTGAACTACATAAGGCCTTGGAACAGGTTTAGATTTTTCCTTGACTTTACTTTCATTTTTTTTCGTTGCTGAAGAAACGGGTTTTACTATGGCTTCAGAAAGTTCCTCCTCTGATGCTGTGATCACTTCATTTTCCATTGGCCTAGTTACCAGAGGTTGACCTGTTTTATAATTATAGTTGAAATCTAAATATGGAAACTCCTTTTGATAAATTTCTAAATAAGTAGTGATACTATCCTTTTCGCCAATAGCCAAAAGAGAGTTGATCTGTAGATCGATAGCTCTTTGAATGTGTTCTGAGCGTGGATAAATGCGAGGTACTTTTGCTAATTGGGCACTAGCTTGAGTATATAGCCCGCGGGCATAAAGATACTCACCTACTTTCAGCATAGCATCATCAGCATATTTGCTGTTAGGATGGTTTTGGATGAGTTTTTTGTAAGCCATTACCGCATCTTCCGCTCGCTCTTGAGACTGAGCTGCCAAAAACATTACTCCAGCATGATTAGGAAATTGTGCTAATAATTGATCAATATCCGCCCGGACTTCGGAAAGTTTTCCTTCTTCTAAAAGCTCAAAATATCGAGTCAAATTCTGTGATCTGGTGACACTAATAGATATTAAGATCGAGATAGAAAACAATAATCTCTTAGATTGTAACATAGAATCTTACTTCAGGCAACTCTTCTGGTTTGACCATTTCCGGAAGGGATAAGTTCGACGATTTTATCCACTTCTGCTGAAAGTTGATCCTGATGGACTCTATGAAGTGAGACCTTCAAACGAGCTAAGCGAGCACGAATGGATCTTCGGTTTCTTGCTAAAGCATCATCCACAATTCCCATCGCCTGTTCATGTTCACCTTTTGCCTGTAATACATCGACTAAACCAATCAAGGCATCCATATCATTAGGATTCCGGGATAATATATCACGATAAAAATCTTCAACTTCGCCATATCTACCTAATTGATATAAGCATTTTTCTACTCGTTGGAATACCTGCTTTGCAGCGGAAGGTGCTAATTCTGCAAATTTCCACCATTGTATCAGAGCCTGATCAAGATTACCAGATTTTTCATTCAGGTTACCAAGATAAAGATAGGGATCAGCGTAAGTTTCATCAATTGTGATAGCCTCTTGGTAATCTTCTTGTGCACCGTCAATATCACCCCCGATTTCCTTGGACTGTCCAATCATCATCCGATATCGTGCGTGACGGCGAGAATCTTTTTCTGTTGATGATTTCTCAAGCTTGCTCAGTAGGTTATCTGCCTTTTCCCAATCATGCTCTTCTTCTGCTATACGAACTAAAAAATCAGAAGCCCAGTTGTTGTGTTTATCCAGCTCTAAAACTTTATTCGTATTCTCCCTCGCCATACGAGTTTTTCCCAATTGGAGATAATCCTTAGCTAAACTGGAATGTATTAAAATCTTTTGTTCTTTTGTAAGTCTTTGCCGAATAGTAAGTGATCGGTGAATTTTAATGGCTTGATCAATAATATTTCTCTTCCTGAGAATATCAGCCAGTTGAACGTAAGCATTTACATTACTGCTATCTAATTGTACCACTTCCCTGAATTTAGTAAGAGCCTTTTCAGAATTACCCGCAATCAAGCTCTCAAGTGCTTCAATATAAAGAGAAGTACTATCTTTATGTTTACTTAGGAAACGGTCGAAAAGACTCAATTGAAATCATCCTCTTCTTCATCAGTTACTTCCAATAATCCTTCATCTACAGCGATGTTCCGTAGAGAGTGTAGTTCACCAGTAAGACGTCTATTTTCAATTTTAGCAATTCTCGCTTCGTTCTTGGCCGTAAGAATTGATGTGGCTGCAATTCCAAAACCGATTACTATTCCAATAGCTATTGTGACAACCAGTACCACAGGTATGTCAACATCAGTGAATTTGACAAAAAGAAGATCAACACTTACTTCACCTCTGTTTTGAATTAAAATTAGAACCAATCCCAACACAACAAGAAGTCCAATAAAAACTTTAAATAGTCGCATAGGTACTCTCCCAGTTTTTCGATGGTTCACCAAAAAGGGTCACACCATGAGCAGCATTAATGGTGACGGACACTATCTCCCCCATAGTAGTTTGTTCTTTAGGGAAAATCACCCACTTATTATTATCTGTCCTCCCTGCCCAATGAGCAGTGGATTTTTTGCTTTCTTTTTCTATTAAGACCTCCACTGTCCGGCCAACTTCTTGAGTATTTCTATACAAAGTATGCTTCTTTTGCAGAGATATGAGTTCATTCAAACGACTTATTTTTTCATCTTCAGTAACAATATCATCATATTCCGCTGCTTTGGTTCCTGGACGAGGAGAATATTTAAAAGTAAAAGCAGAATCAAATTTCACTTTCTCCATCACCGAAAGAGTATCTTCGAAATCCTCATGTGTTTCTCCAGGAAAACCTACAATAATATCTGTGGTTAACCCACAACCGGGAAGTATATCCCGAATACGATCTACCAGAATTAAGAATTCATCCCGAGTATAAGTACGATTCATACGTTTCAGAACTTGATTAGAACCAGCTTGAAGAGGAAGATGGATAGACTTACACAAATTGGTATGATCTCGCATAACCTGAAGCATTTCATCATTCACATCCTTTGGATGTGGTGAGGTAAATCTCACTCGTTTCAGTCCCGGTACATAAGCCACCGCTTCCAAGAGATCGGGAAAACGGAACGTCTGATACCTATAAGAATTCACATTCTGGCCCAGGAGGGTGACTTCTTGAAAACCATCATCAACTGCAATTCGCACTTCTTCCACTATGCTCTTTAAGGAGCGGCTGCGTTCTCGTCCTCGAGTAAAAGGCACAATGCAAAAGGTGCAAAATTTGTCACATCCCCTCATAATGGATACCCAGGCATTAATTCCAGCAGTTCTGGAGGGAAATAGTTGTTCGTAGACTTCAAACTTAGACAAACGAGTATCTACGATCGATTTCGTAAGCCTTTTCTGACGATGTATTATTTCCGGGAGACGCCGATAAGAATCTGGACCGAGTACAAAATCAACAAAGGATTTATTCTCGAGAATATCATCCTTGAGATGTTGAGCCATACAACCAATTAAACCCAATAGGAGGTCGGGATTTTTTCTTTTCATTTTCCTGAGCACTCCCAACCGTGAATAAACCTTATCTTCAGCATGTTCTCTTATGGCACACGTATTAACGAAGATAGCATGGGCTTCCTCAATTTGCTTTGCACGAATAAACCCTTCGTGCTCCATAATACTGGCTACAATCTCGGAATCTGCCAAATTCATCTGGCAACCATAGGTCTCAATATAATAGCGCTTCATAAAGATGAAGTTACTCCCGCCTTCAAGAAGTGTC
This sequence comes from Fidelibacterota bacterium, assembly GCA_046861645.1. Lineage (GTDB taxonomy): Bacteria > Fidelibacterota > Marinisomatia > Marinisomatales > UBA2128 > UBA2128. Next base: position 15,753 of record JBHHUM010000007.1, read on the forward strand.
AAGTTGGGAATGTGAGCTGATCAGATGATAAATGCCGGTTAAAGAAGAGATTGAAACTGCTTCTACTTTATGGGTCCACTAAAAAAGTAATTTTGGGGGTCCTGAGGTGTACCATAATAGTGGACTTCATAATGTAAGTGAGGACCAGTAGTACGACCTGTAGCACCGACTTCCCCGATGACATCTCCACGCTTTATCTTCTGTCCAGGACGAACGTATACTTTATTTAAATGAGCATAAAGGGATTGATAGCCATGTCCATGATTTATCTTAACCGTTTTTCCATAACTGCCATGATAAGAGGCTAAGACAATCTTACCATCAGCAGAAGCATAGATAGGTGTCCCCCGATTTGCAGAAATATCCAATCCATAATGGAAACCTCGTTCCTTAGTGAATGGATCAGGTCGGTATCCGTACCCAGTATTGAGATAACCCCCTTCAACAGGGCGTATGGAAGGAATCGAGGATATTTTCTCTGAGTTCTCTCTGATCGCGTCGTAAATCGTCGAAAAACTCTCCCGCTCAAAACGTATTTTTCTGGCCAGATCTTCCAGGTCAACCTCTAACGCAGCTAATTTTGATTCCAGATTAGGTAGTAATTCATTAATGGAACCGGTACCGCCTACATTGCGACCTCCTACACCCAACTTCCTTACATCTAAATCAACCTGGGGAAGGTTTGCATAAGTTCGGAGCGCTTTATCTTTCTCTTCAATTTCCATTATTTCGTTAACCATTTTATCCAGCTTATCTTCCAGTTTTGTCACTGAAGTAGTTAATATTTGATGCTTTTGGCGATATTCAATCAATCTTGATTGATATAGTACATCCGTGAGAAAATCTGCAGTGAAAAAGAGAAGTGCGGAACAGAGAACGATAACCAGAATTGAGATCGTCGCCAGGGAATTATGAGATAAAGACCATTGCTTAACATCTCCGTCATCATCACTCATAACAACAAAGCGTACCGCTCTGGATTGTTTCTTCTTACGAAATGGCAGTTTCATGGGAGAATCTTTTAAGTAGATTAGGCCTAAATTACCCAGTCTAAAGGATAATATCCAACAGGAAATCAGCCCAGGTAGGTTCGTAGTAAATAAGCTCGAGTATTGTGTCTGAGGCGATGTATAGCCCGCTCTTTCAGCTGCCTGACTCGCTCACGGGTAAGGTGTAATGATTCCCCGATCTCTACTAGAGTGAAAGGTCGGTCGAGTCCAATCCCGAAGTAATAACGAATCACTTTAGCCTCCCTTTCGGGGATAGTACTCAAAACACGGTCTATCTCTGATTTCAGGGAAAATGTCATGATCTGTGCTTCAGGACGGTTATCTGCAGAGGCAAGTAAATCCCTTAAGGCAGTGTGTTCATCATCATTAATAGGTTGATCGGTAGAAACAGTTTGTACTCCGTGACGGAACAACTCTTCCGCTTCTTCCTCAGTTATTTTCATTACCCCGGCTAATTCCTCTAAAGTTGGTTCCCGCTCGAAAGTCTGCTCAAGCTCATCTGATCGCTTCTTCATCCTTGAAATTGCACCCGTCACATTGGATGGTAAACGGATCATACGTCCCCGATCTGCGATAAACTGTAAAATAGACTGTCTTATCCACCAGACAGCATAGGAGATGAACTTGAATCCACGGGATTCATCAAATCGATGTGCAGCTTTGATAAGACCAATGTTTCCCTCGTTGATCAGATCTTCCAGGGCAATACTGGGAACACGGTATTTGTTGGCTACAGTGATTACAAATTTCAGATTGGCATTAATAAGCTGATTAAGGGCATCATGATCACCTTCCCTGACTCTACGAGCCAGCTCCACCTCGTCCTCAGGACTCAGAGGTTCAGTTTTATCTATTTCAGAAAAGTAAAGTTGGAGCGCTTTACTCAGTCGATCACTTGGATGGGAAGGCAAATTTCCCCCTTGTAGTCAGAATTTAACTACTCCACAGACTCTTTAGAGTTTTGGACTTCGACAGGTTCCTCTTGCTCAGGTTTTGGAGTAGTGGTCTCCTCAAACTCCTGTTTAATTCGTTCAATTTCAGCCTGCTTCTCAGCAATTTGGAGTTTAAGATTCTTGGCCTTTTCGATAAAGGAGTAATATTTCTCATTACCCGTGAAGGTACTAATATTTTCATCATCAGTAGCCACAAACACAAATTCCCCCATGGCCTGAAAAATGTCATCTAAATCTCTTTGTAACTGATGCATCTGTAACTTTACTCTACCAATTTTGGTCATCTCTTCAGTCTTACTGGCAGCCACTTTACCAAATTCCTCAGCTTTTTCAGCAGCTGTATTACCCCAGACCCTTAAGTTCTTCTTTAAATCATCCCAGAATTTTGACATCATTTCTCCTTATACGTTTCTGCAATTTATCTTCCATCCAGTGTAGTGTCAAGGTTGTTTCACTCATCTTTTTAAAAGCCAAGCTGCAGTATAAAACATTCCAGCTCCTAAAGCTAAAGCCTGAACCTCCAAGACCAAATCACGATTTCGAATACCAAAGTAAAGTCCTGAAAGTACCATCAGCATGGCCATTACCTGAAGCGATCTGTATAATACATATCGCACAATAAACTTTTCGGTTATGCTAAAGTTCCTGTTACCACGTTACAATCAGAGACATTACCTCTAAAAGTGCCAGGGAATTTACATCTGAGAACTGGGCTCTGTGAGAAAAAAGAATTAGGTGGATATCTTTATTTCAACAACACCATCTTTTTCGTTTTTACGAAATCCCTGGTTCTTATTTGATACAAAAACACCCCCGCACTCACCTCTTCACCAACTTCATTTATCCCATCCCACATAACCGAATAGTACCCTGCTACCTGTCGTTGCCACTGCCACTTTCGAACCTCTCTGCCCAGGATGTCGTAGATTGTGAGTGTAACATCGGCTCGCTCGGGAAGATCAAACCGAATCTTAGTTAAAGGGTTAAATGGATTGGGATAATTCTGGTACAACACCAGTTTGTCAGGCAAAGAGGGCTCATTCTGAAGTTCAAGATGGGTGGAGTCGTTGTGGAGGACAATTTCATCCAGGTACCAGTCATTTGAACCCTCAGACATGCGATCATTCCGAAAGCGGAGATAAACTGAATCCTCATCTACAAACGGAATGAGTGATAAGTCCACATTAGCGGGTCCATAACTACCCGTGAACGAATCCACCACCGTCCAGAATGTATCACCGGTAGAAACCTCGAAGTAGCCCCAGTTGGCCAGTGAATCGAGATTATAGTACATGGGAACAGTAATCCACACTTCATCGAAGTGGGTCAGATCAAGACGGCGGTTGTAATAACAGAAGGATGACCCCGTGTCGGAAAGAGAGACAAAGTGGAAGTAACTTCCCCACTCGGGAAGGGGATTGCCGTCTATCACTTCGCCAGCCAGCTCCCAGTTATCCCAATAAGTGCTGTCCCAGTTGGCTAGATACTCGTAGTTGTACGCGTAGAAGGTCTGGTGCGAGGAGACCACCGAATTCCCTGCAAGGGTAGAATCTTGCGCTACTACCCAATATTCAACGGGATTGGGGTTAATTCCCACCATCCCGCTGATGGTACCCACATAAAAATCAGTGCTATCCTGTCGGAACATTGGTGTAGACAGGATGGGTGGACCACTGCCGATACGCCACTTGGCTGTCACTATTACGGGAAAACGGTCATCCGTAGCCAGAGCTTTGATTGTCTTTTCAAACGGCAGAAGATGATGGACATCCTTCAGAGTATTGACACTGTCTAATTGCGGTGGAGTAGTGTCAGGACCAAAAACAATGCTGGCAGTAGTATCTGGAGCCCCTTCTGGCCAAAAGCTGCGGATGCCGTCATAGAAGTCGGCAGAGAGGTAATAACTCAATTCACTGGTACCGGTAACACCTTCCAATTCAGGAACTATCGCCAGGTAGGCAAGACTGTCATCATACCCGGCCTCAATCAAAGTTACTGAGTCTGCTGGTTCTTCTATCCCGTAGTGGAGGTGTCCGGTTTGATAGTTACTGCCGATAAACTCCTCCCATATCCGGAAGAAGAAGATAAACGGTCCGGTGGACTCGGTGTTATCGGGTGAATAAACCTGATAGATGAGGGCAGAATACTGGGAGCTGGGTTCGGTGATAGTGAGGATTTGATTGACATCAATATTGAAAAAGTATTGTGATTCACTATTGGGCCAGATGACAATTAAATCAGGCACCATTTCTAATGATCCCAGTCCCATCTCAATATCAATTGAATTCTGGGAACCTGAACCTGAACCGCCAGATACCTCGAACATCTGCAACTCCTCAAAGTTAATCAATCTGAGGACACTGGTCCCAATAGCATTCCTGTTGCTCTCAGTCCCCTGCAGCCTGAGAGCAAGCCAGTTGTTGTCATTACCGCTGTTATGGTAGAGTTTATCCTCACCAGAACGATTAGGAACGAAGAGGTCCACAAAACCATCATTATCAAAATCAGCGGCTGCAGCGCCTAAACAGCGTCCCAAGTTATCGCCAAAACCAGCCGCCAGGGAAATATCGCTGAATGACATGTTTCCCCAGTCATATTCGTTCTGAATCAGGAGATTACTATAACCCGACGTCCTGGTTATAAAAAGATCGAGGTCACTATCGTTATCAAAGTCGAACCAGATAGGTGAAAAGCAATCTCCTTCAGAGGTTGATATGGGTGTTCCTTGCACATCCAGGAAAGAACTGAACTGGTTCATATAAAGATGGTTAGGTTGACCAGATGCCGTAGTAACACACAAGTCCATCGCTCCATAACGATTATAATCTCCCCAGGCAGCTCCGGTTGAATATTCCTCAGCAGTAATTCCCCACTCTTCTCCCACTTCTGTGAATGTACCGCCATCATTCCGGTATAACAGATCCCTCAGGTTTGTCCAACTGGCTCCTCGGCAGAGGTAGAGGTCCTGATCTCCATCTGAGTCAAAATCTGACCAGGCAGCAGCCCGGCTCGGTCCCGTGCCTGTGATGCCCATGTCACCAGCTTTATCAACAAATACACTATCGTCGTTCCGCCACAAACGGGGAGGATTATTATTCATATCAACGGTAAGAAGGTCAATATCACCGTCGCTATCGAAATCCACCCAACAAGCGGCAGAAATATTGTCTGATGTTTCCCCCAACCCTACTTCATCAGTAATATCCACAAAGTGAATCCAGTCGTCCTCTACTTGTAGCTGCCATAAGGATTGGTGTCCATTACCTCCCAAGTATAGCTCTAGAGTGTCATTATTGTTATAGTCACCCCAGATAGCGGTATGCGAAATCGATGGAAATGTATACGTAACCATAAAAACACCATCATAATTCTCATAGAGAAGAGCTTCACCATTTAGTCTGGAAACAATAAGGTCGAGATCACCATCGTTATCATAATCCCCCCAGGCACCGGAAAAGGACTCGTCATCTCCAGATTCCCAGATAATATCAGAATATTCCGAAAACGTGGCAGTAACCGTGGACTCTCCCTCTGTTAGCGTCATCATCTGATCTGCAGGAATGTTCACCAGTATCTCCACCAGTCCGGACGGCCATTCGATAACGAGGGAATCAACCATCAATGCCGTTCCAAGGCCGAAGTGAGCGATAAGGCTGTTCTGCGAAAGTCGTCCTGTTCCAGAGGAAATCTCCCGCATCTGCCAGACAGCAATGGCATATTCTCCAACGGTTGCCTTCACTCGTACCTTGGTACCTATAGCTGCCGTATTGGAAGAGTTGCCGATACACTTAACCTTCAACCAGTGGTTGTCATTACCTTCATTGATGTAGAGCTCGTTGGGCTCGTTATGTGAACAGGCTACCAGCAGATCGAGATCGCCGTCATTGTCAATATCTGCCCAGGAGCCCCCTTTAGACATAGAGTTGCTAAAAGTGAGAGTTGTGCTTGTATCCTTAGTGAATGTACCATCACCATTGTTGTCATAGAGAAAGTTATTCTGGAATTCAGCATTACTGACATACAGATCGAGGTCACCATCGTTGTCATAATCACCCCATGCTGCTCCATTGGATGTACCTCCATCGTTCACGATCTCACCTTCTGTTATCCTGATAAAAGTACCTTCACCTTCATTACGATACAGAAAATTGTCGGTATATGAGGCATTCGACACAAAGAGATCGAGATCACCGTCATTGTCGTAATCGCCCCAGCTCCCGCCACGAGACTCCCCCCCATCAGTACTAATCGGACTTGAAGTCATCAAACTGAAAGACCCATCTCCTACGTTTTCGTACAGAAAATTATTCTCATAATATCCATTGGCAATAAACAGATCAACATCGCCATCATTGTCAAAGTCCGCAAAACTGGGGTTATGAGATCGACCGGTTTCGGTATCCAATACTCCCTCAGAAAAGGTTAAATCACCTACTCCAAGATATAAAACGTTCGTTTCATCATAATCATTGGTCACGAGTAGGTCGAGGTTGCCATCGTTATTAACATCAGCCCAGGCGGCGCCTTTTCCATCCCCGGCATCATTTACAATTGAGCCTGTCATCCATTGATTAAACGTGCCATCTCCCAAATTCTCATAAAAGTTATTGTTTTCGTCGTATCCGTTGACAACGTACAAGTCGAGATCGCCGTCATTATCAGGATCACCCCACGTCGCCTCATGGGACTGGTGTTGATCTATTACAATAGATCCTTCTATTACTTGGGTGAACGTCCCGTCTCCATTGTTAAAGTAAAGATCATTGGCTTCGTAACCATTCCAGGCTCCGTTGGTAATAAAGGCATCTTCATCACCGTCGTTGTCCACATCAGCCCAGGTACTTCCGAGAGAAAAATCAGTATCCGAAACAATATCCCCCTCCATCACGAGGGTGAACATTGCTCCTCCAACTATTCCCGGAGTTATTGTCACCCAGTCGGACATGTTTCCTTCACCACTGGAAGTAGAGACTGCCGTGATAGCATAAATGTACGTAGTATCATTGGATACCGTGTCGTCTATATAAAATGTGCTTTCATTACTGCCTATCTGTAGAAAAACAGGATTCGGATAAATACCTCGATAAACCCTATAAGAAGATATATCACTTTCGGGATTAGGAGACCAGGATAGCACTACTCTAAAGCTTGATGATGTTGCTGCCAGGTCTTGAGGAGGTGTAGGTATGATGCTAAAGTTTCTTAATGCAAGAATAGCATTTTCTCCAGCATCAGAAATAGCCAAATCTAAATCATAGTCCCCATCCAAATCAGCAGCTACCACAGCCATTATTTCTGATCCCAGTCCGTTTTCCCCCAATTGTACCTCAAACGTCCCTAATCCATCATTTGTAAGGACAAAATATTCACTAATATCACTAAAACCAACAACAACGAGATCTGCATCACCATCGTTCTCCCAATCACCCGATGCAATAGAATAGGGAGTAAATTCCCAACTCAGAGATTTGATATCAACAGCAGTAAACTCTCCAAGACCATTGTTGAGTAAAAATGATACCGTCCCATCTTCTATATCTCCCGTAGCTATATCAAGATTCCCATCCCCGTCCCAGTCATTTGCAGTAATAGATAAGGGATAAAGCCCTGTATTGGAGAAGAGTGGCTCCTCAAATGATCCAGTACCACCATTTTTTAAGTATGCGATGGTATTAGTTTGATAATTCGCTACTACGATATCTATAATGCCATCATTATCAAAATCTCCAGAGATTATTCCAGCAGAGGAATATTGTACAGATACGTCCATGACTTCAGAGAAGAAAGCATTACCATCGTTAAACAAAATCGTCACGTCATCATCACTCCCGCTTGTGACAGCAAGATCCAGATCACCATCTCTATCCCAGTCGCACACGACCGCATCTTTGGGATCATCCCCAACATTGTAATAAGGTCCAACAAATTCTCCATTCCCATCATTCAAAAGTATCTCCACCTTATTATCATTTTTACAAACAACTGCAAGGTCAACATCTCCATCGTTATCAAGATCACCAGCGACAATCGCTTCAGGGCCTGATGAAACTGCTGAGACAAATGTTTGCTCAAATGACCCCCCACCATTATTCTTGAGGATAGAGACAGTGCTTGAACTTCTATTTGCCACAGCAAGATCGATGTCACTATCACCATCCAAGTCAGCCACTGCAATACCCCTAGGATCAATCTCTACTCCCATACTCTGTACATCACCGAAGCTACTTACCCCACCCGGCGCTTCGATGGTGAACTGCCACGAGTAAGGTTCTATGGGGAAACCGTCCCACGACGTTCTAATATCTGCAGTAAGATTTGTTGTTACAATTTCCCCCCCATGAAAGGGACCAGAGGGAACGATCAGAACGGATGTTGTAGGTAGATAATCTCCATAGTCAACTATCAATTCACCACTGGGGTGAATGCCCGATTGGGAACCGATGACAACTATTGTACTATCGTTGAGGGTCTCAAGGTCAAGGTACTCACTAAACTCAAAAGAGATGACAGGATAACGCGAGATATTAATAGCATTTTGAGCTGGTTCTATATAAGTCACTTCTTGTGCAGAAATGAATCCTACTAGAAAGGTCATCAGACTGATAAAAAGATTTTTCAACACATCATTTTAAGGTAAAAACTTCACTAACATAACCTAATCATGTTACTTTTTCAAAAGTATTGAAAATTAATACACACTTCATTCATCTTAACAATGCTCGTTTATTTTAATATTATAAAGAAATATACTTATGATGAGTTTATTATAAAAAAATTATTGCATCACAAATTTTAGTTCCCTTGTTTTCTTGATGATAGGTTTCGCCATGATTCTTTCAGTCTTTCCCTCTGAATAAACATAATTGAGAGTAAGAGTAATGATAGTGAAATTCGAGATATCATACGTGTTTTCTTAAAAAGGGACACATCGAACCGAAAGACAACTTCATGCTCACCAGAAGGCACATAAACAGCTCGTAGAACATGATTGGTTTGAAATATGGTAGTTTCCTTACCATCGATACTGGCGGTCCATCGTGGCGGGTAATAAATCTCAGACAACACTAGAAGACCGCCCTTTTCTGTAGAAGCTTTAAGAACAATTTCATGCTCTTCATAGCTCTGTACCTCTACGGTACCTGTGGAACCTGAAATTATTTCTGGACCATCATAATTCACTACTATAGCAGTTTGAGCAGGATTAAAAGACGCAAGGGTCTGTTCCAAGGAAGATTTCTGGTCAGGGACAGAAACTACGTTGGAAACAATCCAAGCTTTGGGTAAAGCAGTCTCAATCTCTTGTATACCTCTTTTACCAACAAAATATTTGACATTCAACATGTCACGTATATGTAACTGCTCAAGTCCTCCCGCATCTAATAAATCCTGATATTTGCGAATTTTAACCGGTCGGTAACCGATAACACTTGAAATACCGAAATATCCAAAAAAATTAGTTGTTAGATCATCTATTGGTATAATCCGGTAGTGCTCTTTATCCTGAAGTAATTTCTTAACAACTTTTCCTCTTCGAGCCCTTTCAAATTCCCCTTCAACTTGAGAAGTTTTGGACAAATTAAGAAACTCATTATTTACAATCCAAAGATCTAACATCCCTATTCCAATAATAAGTACTCCCAACGTAAAAGGTGTTATTAGCTTCTTTACTCCTCCCCATAATATCCCCAGTGAACTGAGTGAAATCAGGAGGGCAATCAGAGCCCCTTTTTCAAACAATTCCTTCCTGGTATCGATGACTTGTTGGGGAACAGGTTGCTGCCCAGACTTAATAAATAAAATAGATTCATTAAATAGTAATAACAACATAGAAAGAATTGCTATACTACCAATTATCAAAAGTACACGACTTTTAAGTCTTTGCAAATCCTCTTTGTTTCTACTTTTCAGAATAGATAAAATTACATGGAGTCCACGGGCTCCCAGGATTCCTACAGTAAATGAAAGAAGAATATAAATCATGGATGGAACGCGAAACTTGCTATACATGGGTGCTAATTCAAACAAAGGCTTATAAAGCAAGGGAAAATATTTACCGAATCCTATCAGGAGAATAATAAAGGAAGCTATCAACCAAATCCATGATTCCCTATCGGGCTTCTTTAATACAAAACTAAAAACTGCTAATAAAATAACTACTAAACCTAAGTAGTAAGTGGATTGCGTCGTCGACATATAACCCCAGTAGGCAGCCTGCTTAGCATCTCTTGTAGGGAAATTCTGCAATCCATAGAAATAGGGATAGACATAAGATATAGTTTCTTTAGGATGTAAGGACCATCGGGTAGCATACTCCCAGGTGGTACCAGTTTGGGTTTCATTAGTATTGTCCAGAACAGAAGGAGCACCCCGTGTGGAATAACTTTGAAATTCCATAACCGAAGCAAAGGGATCAATCACAAGTAATCCTGCCATTAAGAGCGAGACGATCAAAATAACATTCTGCTTTCCTTGTATCTTCAGGGACCAGCGGCGTTCAAACAGGGCACACCCTTGGTGCCATAACCAAATGAAAACTACTAACATCCAAGTGTAATAAACGATTTGAGGATGTTTAGCCCAAATCTGCAGAGCAGTCACTAAACCAAGATAAAGTCCACCTTTCCAAGAAGCACTGGATAGAATGTAATCTACTGCTAACATAATAAATGGCAAGTAACAGAATGTAAAAATCTTTGTACCGTGTCCAGCATTAATCAATCCAAAGAGATATGGTGTCAGAGCAAAGCTTAAGGCTCCGAACAGGGCTGGAATATGACCGAGCTTTTTTCTGCGCAGGAAAAGGAACATTCCTATCCCACCAATAGAGAAGTAGAACCAGAATTTGAAACCCAGATTAAATAATAACGGACGAAGAGTCTCACCTACAGGATCAGAAGGAGAAAAACTATAGGCCGAATAAGATGGCATCCCACTATAGAGATGAGGATACCAGTGAGGGATTTCATGATGCTCAGCCATATAATCAAATCCCCATTTCCGTACAGGTAATCCTTCCACCAAATCTCCCCTGGATGGTGATAGATCATCAATGATCATCTCCCCTAAGAAGATGAAAACGATAATAGGGATAATCAGAAAGGTATATCTTTTCAGGTTATTCATTGGATTCGTTTTTTCTCCCAGCGAGTCTAACTAGGCTAAAAAGATACCAAATTCCGTTAAATTCTCGTTTCCCTACTGCTCCGGTCAGTTTCAGCAGAGAAAAGTATCCTAAGATCCCAGTAATACTCCATAACCATCTAAAATCAGAATATTCAAAATGTAGAAAAACAACAATCCCTAACGTAGCTGATAAAACACCACCCAATTTCAATAGCCTAAGCCAATCCCAGTTTATTCGAGTTACTCTTTGAGATGCCAAGTAGATTAATAAAACAAGAAAAGTATGTGAACCGAGCGCAGCCCAGGCTGCACCCATAACTCCATAGTTACTTATGAGGACAAAGTTTAGTATCAAACTAAACCCTATAGCTGTCATAGAGGCTGCTGCTAAACGTGGAGTCTTGTCTTTAAGGGCAGCTCCAGCAAAGAAAAACTGCCTGAATCCATTCAAATAATAGGCGAGAGCAATAAGAGGAACTACAAATGAAAATTTAAGATAATTTTCTGTAGCAACAATTTGAATAACCTCACGATGGAAAAAGGTTATCAATAGAAAAAATGTCCCTCCTAATACCCCATAATAAAACAACAGGTCTCGGTGAAAAGTATGAGTATCTTCTTCTACACCAATTTTATACATCATCGGCATCCAACTCTTTTGCAAAGGCATGATAAGAAACATATTAATAATCATGCCAAATTTGTAAGCAATACTGTAAATACCTATATCTTCCAACGAGACGTACAAATTAAGGAAAAATCGGTCAGCTAATTTTAAGACCGGGGAAACTAGTGCGAGGATGATTAAAGGAGCTCCGAATTTAAATAGTGATTTGAATGTCTGAAACGAAGGTAATACAGTATATTTCCTGATTACTAAATAGCTGCACCAGATAGCTAAAAGAGCATAAGGTATCGTCTTTCCCCACACTGCTCCTGACAATCCCATATCTTTACTCACTACTAATAAGATTGTAAAAATTAAAACTCCAAGGAATTGTATTACTGAGAGGGTCACATATGTTATGGCTTGTCCTTCATATTGTAATAATGCCAATAGAAATCTGATATTGAAAGCAAGCATAGTATTCAGCAATACTAAAAGAAAAAGATAAGTATCTGATAACCCCAATCCGAGATACATTCCCGTCGATTGATAGAAAAGAGACATAAATCCCAACACAGTAATATTGAGGATAAAGGTTCCTGCGAAGCTGGATATTATGATAGTTTTTCTTTCGGTTTCTTGTGCCTTAGATAAATATCTCCATAGTGCGTTAAACATCCCAAAGGGTATCAATGTAATTAAAAACATCTCTACCATCTCCATTAACGCTAAAATACCTACTTCAGTCATAGACATATATCTGGTATATATCGGTATTAGCAGAAAAGCGGCTAATTTGGTGAGAATATTTCCTACACCATAAACTGCAGCCTGTTTGCCAACACCTGCTATGGGAGCACGGATAGTCATATTCAACTTTTGAAGTTAATTCTAATCTTCGAACCCCTTTTCCTTGGAAAACTCAGGTAAAGAAATACCAAAAATGTTCAATGTTTCCAAATAGTGATACGTAGGTAAAAATTCAGTTAGCAGTCTTTTTTGAACCTCTATTGATAGGTCCTTCTTTTTTGCAAATCCTGTCATTTTCAGTAGTATAAGTTTGATTTTGCGGAAAACACGAATTCTAAGCATGGCTTCGTACAACGCATAATTACTATTTTTTATTGGTTGTACAGTGGTTCTATATATCTTTCTGAACCATTTACTTCCAGTAGGATTTTCTGATTGATTTCTGGGAAGTGGTAAGGCTAATGATTCTACACCAAGAAATTCAGTAATTTCCTGCCAGAAAGATTCTGGATCAGCTTTAACCGCCTCTAACGAATGAACGAAAAATTGTTCAGAGTCAAATAGTTCTATATATGCAGGTATAGTATTCTCATAATGGCTGTCACTAAGCAAGAAACGTGTATCTCCATTGAGAAATTGTACTAATGTAGTCCTCTCAGAAATACTGCCGATTTGTTTTTGAAAGTAGTATTGAGAAAGGAAACGCTCAATTGGATCTCGAACAATAATAATCAACTTAGCTAAAGGGTTATATGATTTTATTTGCTGTGCAACCTTAAGATCTCTATAATAAGTAGGTGTGGCTTCTCCGTAGTAAAGATACTCGTTTTTAAAATCGAAATGAGCATGATATTCTTCCAAGGAATTAGGGTACTCATTTCCGAAATAATACAGTTCCTTTCTATCTGACATATTAATTTGGGGATGTTCTTTGAGAACATGATAAAGCCAACTGGTACCAGACTTATTAACACCAACGATAAACAGATTTACCTTTTTATCCGACATTTCAGTTAGAGATTTTTACTATCTACAACTTTCCTATTCCAAGTCAATCCCTGTGAATCAAGATATCTATAAGTTTCTTCAAATTCCTGGACAAGTCGTTCCTTTACTGTAGGAGAAATTGCATCTTTTTCAGCTTTCCCGAATAAATCAATAAGCGATTTGCGTGAAAACTTCATGAAAGTACTATCTAACATTGATTGATAGAGATCCGGTTTCTTTTTTTTAATGGGCAGTATTGTTTTTCGGTAGATGTATCGAAAACCTTTTCCTCCCGTAACGTTTTTCGAATTTTTACTTTCCTCGGGAAGTGGGACCTCGCTGAGTGATAAATATTTTAGAATTTCAGACCAGAAAATTTCAGTATTTGATAGAGCTATCTCTAACCGATTAACATAAAAATTGTGCCTAAAAATGTTCTCAAACTTTGGAATTGTACATTCATAATGACTGTCTCTTTTCATGTAATGGTTTTGATTATCTAATATATCTTCAAGAGTTACCTTTTCTGGAATTTCACCTAACTGCTTACTAAAGTAAAAGTGTGATAAAAGTCGTTCTACAGGATCTCGTAACATCACCATGACTTTTGTTTTTGGATTATATTCATTAATCTGTTCAGCTACATCTGGATTTCTAAAATAGGATGTTGAAGACTCACCATAATATCGCAAACCAAGGTTGAAATTGAAGTTTTGATGATACTTTTCTAAACCATTAGGGTATAAGACTCCAAAATAATTAAGCTCCTTAATACTGGACATAAATACATCTGGATGTTCACCTAAAAGACCATGGAGCCAAGTTGTTCCTGCTTTATTGACGCCTATGATAAATAGATTAACTTTTTCCGTGATTCTTTTTGGGGTAATCACAACATTATCAAGTTTCATGAATAAATTGAACTTTCTATCATTCCTACAAGAACAAAATTCATTCGATCTAGCAACGACATCTAACACCAAAAGAATTCATAATTTGTTTTCAGAATTACGATTCTTATTTAATGAATCTCTGTAAAGTGATTTTCTATTACTAATTCGTCCTTTCCAACTCCCCGGCCCATATTTACCCCATAAACGGCTTATTTCACGAACAAATGGATTGCGTGGAGCCAAGTAATGCTTCTCCATTATATCTTTTCCTTCAAATAACTTAGTTAACAAATCTTCATGACTTGAATCCAGTATAAAACTCACCATAGGGACTTCCATCACTTTTGGATGGTAGACAGCATGTCCCCACAATCCATCTTCGCCCATGCAATCGCCATGATCACTGACAATGATGACATGACATGGTTTCGGCAGGAGTTTCAATAAATAAGGAAAATGAATGTCCACATATTCAAGGCATGCTGCCTGTCCTTGCACATTCCGTGGACCATTCCGATAAGGGATATGAGTGGATGAAATGTTTAAAAAAAAGAATAACGGTCTAGTATCCTTTCCATTCAAAAGATTTTTTATCAGCTTTATTTGATTTTCAAAACTGTTAGGTTCTTCTTCAGCAAATCCTTCTTCCCAGTAAAATTCTTCAAAATAATTCTTCTCCCAAAAGCCTGAAGTTACGTAGCGTGTATCAAACCAGTGAACTCCTCCAATCCCGAGTGTTCTGTAATTCAATTTTTTAAAACCAGTCACAATATTGGGGGCTGATGGAGTCGGATATTTAGCGTCGGTTTTTCTATCCCAAGGAAGTTGTGCTTTAAACAAGTTTTCTTTTTTACGATTGTATGGACCAGGGACATCATTAGTATTCCAACAGGGTAAAATTCCCGCATGGAGCATGGATATGTGTGAAGCTAGAGTATGAGTTCCATGGGAACCGACCTTTACCCAATTATCTACACGCACTGCCGCAAATAGAGCATCAAAATTGGGGGTATTCGCTTGCAAAGCGGCGTCATATCTCAGTGAGTCTAAAGTAATTAGGGCTATATTAATATCTCTTTTATCATTCATTTCAACATCCAGTTATATGAAGCTAATAATACTTCTCCTATTCGTACAAGTATTCCCCGTTAGATGAAAATATCATCCCGAGTGATTGACCGAACCTTAAGAATTTTGTGTGGATTTTTTCCCCCAGTTACTCCTGCAAAGATTAAACGTAACCACTCTTTAGTTCGATCAACTCTATAATATCTTCTAATCCGATTATCTGGGAATTGTTCTCCCCCTCTTTTCCATTCTCCGATAAATCCACTTAAATAGTTCAAAGCGTAACCAGGACTTTCAGTAAAGATATAGGCAAAAACTCTAATCAAAACCTGCCAGAGTGGTTGATGCATATGCCAAGCTCTTTGACCACGACTCTTGCCAATCACACCATATGCTCCTTTGTAGTCCGTTGGTCGGGTTGTTTCGACAAATACATTTTCTAGCAAAATAGTTCTCCAACCTTCAATTTTTGCCAAGATACACATGGTAGCATCTGGAGAACGGCTATAGGGCACACCTCCTATTTTCCTGAAACAATCCCCTTTGATAAGCACTCGACCTGCCAAAGGTAAATCAATTCTTTGAAAATGTTCCAGACGATACTTAGTACCTTCTGCTACTACGGATACTGCTCCTGTGATACCGACATTTTCATCCTCCTGAGCACTCTTTAATCTTAGCCAGAAATTAGGTCCAAAACGAACATCTGCGTCGAGAATTCCTATAAAATCTGCCTTATCCACCCAATCCTGAATCTCACGAAAACCCGATCGGACTACATCGGAATAATGAAACCCCATATACCCGGCACGATGTTCAAGCCGATGGATTCTCAAGTAATCCAAATCCTTTCCGAAATCGCGAAAGAGATCACCTGTGCCATCACTACTACCATCATCTACAACTAACCAACAATCAGGTTGATAAGTACTGACACGCATGCAGGCAACCAATCCTTCCACTTGGTCTGCTTCATCCCTGGCTGGAGTTAATACAACGAACATGTTATAATTATAATTGAGCTAATTCCTCAATTTTCCTCACAAAATTCTCCCAGGAAATTATCTGCTTATGGCTGGAAATATTTTGAGAAAACTTTTGCTCCAACCTTTCATTATAAAATTTTATTATGGCTTCAGCAATTGCATCAGAATCACACTGGACTGTAAAGCCTACTTCTCCATCGACAACGATTTCAGGTAATCCTCCCACATCAGTGACTATTACAGGTCGATCAAAATTAAATGCGATAGGTACTATTCCACTTTGAGTTGCCGAACGATAGGGTAAAACAACGACATCTGCTGCAGAAAAATAGAAATGAACTTCATCATCGGGAACAAATTCAGTTCTTAGATCAACTACATCAGTAATTTGCAATGATTTAATCAACTGATGGTACTTCTCAATATCTTCATAACATTCACCCGCTATGAGTATGGTGAAGTCTTCCAACTCTGTCTTGAGCTTGGGAACTGCATTGAGCAAAATGTCCAGTCCCTTATACCTTCGTATTACACCAAAGTTAAGTATTACACGATCATTCTGGACACCCAGTTGTTTACGTGCTTCTTCCTTAGGAAGTCTTTTGTAAAAAATATTATAAACTGGATGGGGAGCGTAGCGATATTCTGCGTCTGGATACCTTTCAACCAAGTCATTTTCTACCGACTTGGACATAACTATAAAACTGTCTATTTTATTTAGCAATTGTCGAGTGAGAAATTCATCGTAGAAGTGCTTCTCATGAGGAACAATGTTATCACATATGGCTAGAGTTTTAATATCCATCTTTCTCTTTACCCTTTTTAATACAGAAGCAAAAGCTGGTGCAAAAAACGGCATCCAATATCGGAAGATCAGAAGTTCAGGAGAATAATCAATTATTCGTTGAGCAGTCTTTCTCCAAGATAAAGGATTAATAGAACTTAATATGCGCTCACTCTGGAATTTTATTGCTGGTGGGCCTTTCTTTAATTGAGTACTTCCCGGAAAAAATAACTTCGGATATTGGGTGGTAAAATTTAAGGGTAAGATATCGTGTTGTCTGGAGAGATTTAGAAATAGTGCGGAATTCAGATCAGCTATTCCACCCCTGAAGGGTGGAAAAGTTCCCACAATAGAAATTTTCATTCTGCCGAAGAACTAATCTTCGATAACCTGATAGTCCCGTTCCTCTCTGGTTTGCTGCGCTCGAGCAATCATCTCAGCAATCAAACCAACAGAGAAAAACCACAGTCCTAGAAAAAACAACATGGCACCGAAAAGTATCAGAGCAAAATGCTTTTGGAAAGAATGTCCAGCGAAAACTTTTAGATAAATTACATATCCTTCAATCACAAATGATACCAGAGTACTGCCCACCCCAAATAAACCAAAGAGGTGCAGGGGACGTTGATCAAACCGATCTAAAAAAAGGACAGATAGTAAATCGAAAAAGCCGTGGAAGAATCTAAATCCACCATACTTGGTTTTACCATATTGTCGGGGGCGATGATTAACGACAATCTCACCGACCTTAAATTTTCTTTGACCAGCCAGTACTGGAATGTAACGGTGACGACCTCCATAGACATCGATAGACTTAACTAATTCCTTTCGGTAAATTTTTAGACCACAGTTAAAATCATGGATTTTGATCCCGGTCAGCAACCTAGTAACAATATTGAATAGTTTGGATGGCCATCGCTTGGAAAGTGGATCAAGTCGCTTCTTTTTCCATCCGGAGACAAGGTCATATCCCTCCTCTAATTTTGCCACTAGATTGGGGATCTCCCCAGGATCATCCTGGAGATCGCCATCCAAAGTTACAATATAATCACCACTGGCCCGCTTAAACCCAGCTCTCAAAGCAGCCGATTTACCAGCATTCTTTAAAAGCCGAAGACTGATCACATGCTCATTCTGAGTGGCTTGATCCCTGATAAATTGTGCGGAACCATCACTACTACCATCATCTACACAAACAATCTCATAATCATAATTACCTTTGAGGACAGAGGCCAGTTCATCCAATAATTCCGGCAAAGATTCCAGTTCATTATAAATAGGAATTACAATGGAGAGCTTTTTCATAAAATCATATCACTGACTATTTGTGGAATTCTCTAACCCAATCTTATTAGGTTCTGTTACTAAAAATTTTAGTATCTCATTCAAATGTTCCTGCACAACTTCACTATCTCCCTCAATTTCCAGTGAACGGTCGATAAAATTTTTAGCTTTGTTGAAAAATCCCATTCTGAAATATATCCACCCTACTGTATCAAGATAAGCAGCATTATTAGGCTCCAGTTGAATAGCACGATTGGCCATTTCGAGAGCTTTTTCTAAGTTGATTCCCCTTTCAGCCAGAGCATAGCTGTAATTGTTAAGGGCTTGACTATCATCAGCATTACCTGCTAATAATTCTTCGTATAGTTTATCCATATCTTCCCACTCTTTCAGATAATTCAAAACGGTAGCTAACAAATGTTTTGTAGTACGAGAATCAGGAGAAATCTCTAAAGCTGTCTGTAAACTCATCTTAGCTAAAAGATAGTTCTTTTCCATACTATAACTGCTTCCTAAAAGATAATTCACTGAAAAATCGTCCGGAAACAAATTACGAGCCTGAAGGAGTACTCCAATCGCTTCGAGAGGTTTTTCTTGATTAATATAGGCTAAAGCCAAGTTTGTATACCCTTCCAAATCATCTGGATAAGAATCCTTCATTTCAAGGGAAAATGCTTCCATGGCTTGATAATCCTCCTTTTGGAGGCTAATTAAACCCAAATAATAAAGTGTTTGAGAATCCTTATGTCCACGAATATAAAGATTTGTCAGTATGGAATCTGCTTTTTCGTAATTTTCATTTTCATAGTAAAGAACCGCTAACATCTTCAGGGATTCGGTACTATTATTTGAAGAAAGAGAAACGACATTTTCCAGTCCAGCGATTGCCTGATCAAGTTTTCTGAGAATCACAGCAAGCTCACTAAAATTTTGCCAATAGCCAAGATTCCTGGGCTCCTGATTTACTAAAAGTCGATAAGCATCAAAGGCATATTCTAGATCCCCCATTTCAGCGGATAGCTCAGCTGCTCTTACTAGCGCGGTTGTTTCACTGTTATCCTGATCGAATATTGCTCTGAACTGATCCCTCGCCTTCTGCTTTTCACCTTTACGAAGAGCTAATTCTGCCAGGATATAACTGTATTCAATTTTATCTGGATAGGTTGATTTGAGCATCCAGTAATGCTCTTCCGCTTTAGGCAGATCTTCCTTCATCAGGTAGAATTTTCCTAATAAGTTTCTTACCTCCTCATGCAGTGGGTCTGAAGAGAGTGCTTCCAGTAAAGCTGCTTCGGCATTAGAGGTTTTACCAAGATGCAAATAGGCTTTAGCTAGAGAAGCAAGGATATCTGCTGCACCAGAATCATATTTTAAGGCATCTTGATACTCCAAAATTGCAAGGGCGTATTTCTGCTGCATCATCAGAAACTCACCATTCATAAAATGCTCCAAGGCTCGAGTATTGATTTCCGGAATCTCACCTTTCTCCTCAACTGCTTCCACTGGTGATTCCGGCTCCACCGATTGATTTACAAGGCATCCTGATAAAAACAGGCTTACTAAAACAATGAGTCGTTTTTCTTTTGTTTGCATTTTATTGCTTACACTTTTTCTCGTCGGAAAAATTATCTTTATCCCTATGATATGACAAGGGAATTTACGTATTTTAACGCGTTTGACATAATATTCGGAGATTAAGAAATGAAAACCACACTTTTAAGCATCTTGATATTAATTAGTTCCCCATACAGCCAAAGTGCAGAAACATTTCATCAACGACGAAATATCGTCCGAAATGAACTACCTGTTAAATCAGCGATGGTGCTTTATACCGCCAGCGTTCATATGAGGAATAGAGATGTAAGTTTTGAATTTAGACCAGATAGTGATTTCTGGTACTTGACTGGTCACCAAGAACCGGGAGGTGTACTATTATTACTCTCCAAAGACATCACCAAAGAACGTCCATCACTTATTCATGGAGAAATTATTTTCACTTTACCACGCAATCCTAAGATTGAAGTATGGACAGGAAAAAGAATGGGAGTAGTAGGTGCATTGCAAGACTTAGGCTTTGATTCTGCTGAGCCGGTGGACTCTTTTAAAGTGCTTTTCAACGACCTACTGACAATAATCGATACTCTATATACAAACCTTACATCCTCTAATCGCTATGGAGTACCAAATATTCAAGAAGACATACTTGATGATTTTGATTTAAGTCAGATTAATCTTAAAAGTGCTGGAGAAATCATTCATCCTCTGCGACACGTAAAAAGTGCTGAGGAGATTACATACCTGCGACAGGCTATTGATATTACAGCAGAATCACTTTTAGAGGCGATGAAGGTAGTAGAACCTGGGATAAAG
Organism: Fidelibacterota bacterium; assembly: GCA_046861645.1. Classification (GTDB taxonomy): domain Bacteria; phylum Fidelibacterota; class Marinisomatia; order Marinisomatales; family UBA2128; genus UBA2128. The sequence continues at coordinate 36,568 of JBHHUM010000007.1, forward strand.
GAAAATAATATCGAAGCTGTAATTGAGTTTATTTACAGAGACTCAGGGAGCGATCGTCCTGGTTTTCCTTCAATAGTAGGATCAGGAGAAAATAGTACAATTCTGCATTATACTGAAAATAATCGCAAAATGGAGCAAGGGGAACTACTATTAATGGATGTAGGAGCAGAATATAAAATGTATTCTGCAGATATTAGCAGAACCATCCCCGTTAGTGGCAGATTCACTGAACCACAGGCTGAACTCTATTCCATTGTTCTAGAAGCTCAACAAACTGTGTTCGATTCAGTTCGCACTGGCATGACTATCAAGGAGCTTAATAAGATCGCTAAAGATTATCTGGCTAATAAAGAGTTTGATCAGTATTTCATTCATGGAATTGGTCACTGGTTGGGTCTTGATGTGCACGACGTAGGAGGTCGTAAGGCAAAGATAAAAGTTGGTTCTGTTTTTACAATTGAACCGGGTATTTATATTGCCGAAGATGATACTACTGCTCCTGAACAGTACCGGGGAATTGGTATCCGGATAGAAGATGATGTGTTGATGACTGAAGAGGGACCTGTATGGTTATCAGGAAGAGTACCTAAAGAAATAAAAGAAATAGAAAGAATTATGCGGCGCAAATCAAAACGATTTAAATAATAGTCAATTTGCTAAACCTACATCATTACCACCTCTCCTTTTCACTTCATACATAACTTCATCAGCCGCAGCAATGAGTTCCTTAATCTCCTTTCCATTGGAAGGAAATTCGGCTGCACCGGCACTGATTGTTATCCTTTCAGATATTCCACTTTCAAAAAATTCATACCCTCCAATGCTGTTTACCATCCTCTTCATAGTAGATAAAATACTTTCTTTATGGGCATTGATTAGAATCACCGCAAATTCCTCACCTCCATAGCGTGCTACAATATCAATTGCTCTTACGCTTTCTTTTAAAAGTCGAGCAGTTTCCTTAAGTACATAGTCCCCATACAGATGACCATAGGTATCATTTATCCGTTTGAATTTGTCCAGATCAAGAATAACGACAACAAGACACTCATCATACCGTTTAGCACGTTGTAATTCGTCTGTCAGCCGTTCGACAAAAAAACGATGATTGTATAATCCCGTTAGTCCATCTCGTGAAGCTGTCTCGCGAATATTACTAAACACATGCCACCAATCGATCAATATCCCCAAATCGTAAGCCACTATTTCAAGTAGTTCACGAATAGAATCGTCATAATGTGACGAGGTAAAACTTTCCAGGATTAACGCTCCTTGAATACCATGTTTATTAGAGATAGGAACAGCTAGATATGACTGGAAATTATATTCCTGAATATCCCCGGCAGAATACCTGCCCACCGAGGAGGTTTCATCCCTTGAACCAAATATCAGGGGCTTCATGCTCTTTAAAACCTCTTCCAGATGACTCCCGGCATATTCAAATTCATCCCCAACTCCATAATCCATCGTAAAACCTGAACTCCCTACAATCACTGCTTTCCCAGGGGATAAACGATCTATCAACACAATAGAAAGTTTATCAAAGGAAAATTCAACTTCACAAAATCTTACCAGAGACGAAAGCATTTCTTCCTTAGAGCGAGTGAGATCAAGTTCTCCAACCATATGGCGAAAGTTCTTTTCGAATAGTTTTATGGAATGAAGTTGAGCTTGGGCCGTTAGTAGTCGCAGATGATTACCAATTTGATCGGCATAATTCTCTAATAGAATTTTATCTCGATCACCCAATTCATCAAATCTGTTGACAAAAACAGTCAATAAACCTTTAATTTTTCTATCGAAGCGGATAGGAGCGGCAAGTACTGCTCCTTGGAATCGATCTGTCTTCTTGGTATTAACAAGCATCTCAAAGAGGTCATCATCTTCACCAGGTAGAAACAAACCTGCTCCCATAGTAGAAATGATCTGTTTCACGTTCTCATCATCTGGATCCAGTGCTTCCCTGAACATGGACTCTTCACCAGACTCCCTTCTTAACACCAGTTCAGTTCCAGCGAGATTCGCTAAATAAATGCCTGACTTAAATAATGGAAAAACATTCTGCAAATATTTTATAGTCCCCTCAAGCAAATCATCCAACAAATCCTCCTCCTCCTTTTTTAAACTACCGACCATATCTGAAGGAGAGGTGGTTTTAGGGGTCATTTCCAAGTTATGGTGTTCCATTGAAGAAGACTTTCGAATAGGTTGCAACGATTGATAAAAAAGGAAACCAATTAAAAAAACTACGATGATGCGTAATCCTGAGAAGAGGATTCCTCCTGGTGCCGGATAGACAAAAAGCACAAACAGAACGAGAATCAGGAGGATACTCAGGAACGCTGCTGTTGAAAGCGCTTCAGTCAGTTGCTTGCGATAACTCACGGATATAACTTAAGTTCCGAGGAGAAAAAAAGAAAGAAGAGACAAGTGAAAAAGACTATTTTCCGCTTACTTGTTTGATTTGACCTTCCGGAATCACAGGTCGTCCAGGTACAACTGGTATCTTTTCAGAGGAAGAATCACGTCCGGTAGCAAAAGATTCAGCTGGTGAGAAAGATTCTGGTGATAAATCAACAGCTTTAGAATCCATCTCTCTTGTAAAAAGCGTAGGTGTACTTTCTAATATAGGTACATCCTCATTATTACCCGTGAAAAAGCTTATAGATATCACCAGTATAGCAACTACTGCAGCGACAGAAGCCACTGCATATCTGGGACTTAGTCCTAAACTCTGAATAGGAGCAATCCGGCGTTTATGGATCAATTGACGAGCTTGCTCTCTTTGGATGCGACTACGCAGACGATCACCGAAATCTGCCGAAACAGCTACAGGTGGAACATGTTTCATGGAATCAATAACATTGACAATATCCAAGTAAGTCGTTCGACAAGATTTACACTCTTCAATATGTAGATTGAAACTATTTATATCTTTAATTATGAGTTCGTTATCTATGTATTGGGATATAGAATCCCGAAATTTATAGCAATTCATCAAATTCAAGTTCTCCTTGTACTTTTAACATGTTTTAGCTCCTCTTGTAGCTGTAATCTTGCCCGATTGATTCTTGACTTGACAGTTCCGAGAGGAATATCTAGTATATTACTGATTTCTTCATAGGAAAGTTCCTGAATATCTCGGAGGATAACAGCTGTTCGAAAGTGCAGGGGAAGGCTTAACATCGCCCTTTGAATCTCAGATTCATTGTAACGTCCTTCGATCTCCTTATTGGTACGATCATCCACAGGAATATCCCAGTCTTTACCTTCTAACCCCATCATGCTTATTGGCGTCTGTGGACGGCGTTTTCTCTTTCGTAATTCTGTTTTTGCCAGATTTGATGCAATCGTGTATATCCAAGTGGAAAACTTGGCTATGTTGCGATAGTAATGTTTGTGTGTATAAAGTTTCATAAAAGTATCTTGAACAACATCTTCAGCATCACCTCTATCACCAAAGAAGCGATAAGCAAAATTCATCAACCTGTCTTTGTATCGATGAACCAGCTCAATATAGGCATATTCATCGCCCTCTTGAAAGCGACTGATCAGTTCTTCGTCTGTGTAAGCCTTATCCTTCATTTCCCTGAATGATCCTGTAGAGGAGAGATATGAGGATTCTATCATCTTCTGCAACACTATTTTTTATATCCTTATCTGCCTTTAATAGGAGATTAAATATGGCTCTGATTTCTTTCTGGTGATACAATGCCTGGTATTGAGGCATTTTATTTCTTACCGAATTGGAGAGCCAAGGTTCCCTTTTATGATAATACTTTTCACTATTTTTTGAAAGATTTCTGTAATTCATTTCTAAGAATAAATTGGTAAGGTAGCTGATTAATGCAGTCAATTTAGTACCACTTTCCAAAAGATTGATCCCAATTTGATAGGACAACAACAAATTTCTACTTCCAACAGCATCTTGAAAGTCACCTGGAATATAATTCCTGTTCCATCCTGCGTACTGGTATACTTCCTTTTCACTGATTGTAAAACCCTTATTGACCCCTAAACTTATCTTCTCTATTTCATTGGCAGCGTGATATACAGTATCCCCCGCTAGCTCTTGTAAACTCTCAATAGCTGACTCAGTTGCTCTCAAACCTTTTTGTTTAAAGAGGAAGTTAATCCACTTACTCATCTTATAATCAGGAGGTGAAGAAGTGAAAATCTTTCCTACTATTTTCTCCAGCTGCACGTTCAGTTTTTTTCTTCTATCAACCTCATCAATTATCAAAATTAAAAAATTATCCGATTTAGGAGATCTACAATACGCCAAAAGTTCTCTACGTGAACTATCTCGAAAGACAGAAGGATTTCTAATAATATACAATTTAGGTTCAGGAAATAAAGGTATAGATTGCAAATCTTGTAATATGTCCGCTACATCTCTTACAGACGGAATTAATGATACTTTTGATAATGAACCAAATCGAGACTCTAAGGATTTTTCTACTTCTTGAACAAAGTAATTCTGCATATAAAAATCACTTCCATTTAGAAAATAGACTGGCTTCACATCGCCAGATTGAATTTCCTTAATCATTTCTCTGTAACCAAACTTCATTTTCAAATTACTTATTTTCAGGATCCAACAAAGAAACAATGACCACTGCCAACATGGCAAAGGTAAAACTGACCAATCTTTCTGTGACTATTGACTGAAGAATCTCAATATTTGCCCAAATTACAGTTGTAAAGAATCCCGTAAATATACCCGCAACTATTCCGTTTCGTGTGGTTTTATTCCACCATAATGTTAACACCAATGCGGGACCAAACGCTGATCCCAAACCACTCCAAGCATAGCTGACTACTCCAAAAATGTTTTTCCCTTGCAGGGATGATAACACGGCGAGGATATAAGCAAAAATTCCTAAAATAACAATGGTAATTCTGCTCAAGGTAACCAGTTTTTGAGGAGATATTTTTATACCGAGATATTGATGGATAAAATCCTCTGTAACTGCTGAAGTAGTAACCAGTAATTGAGAATCCGCAGTGGACATCATTGCCGCAACTGCACCAGAAATAAAGAGGCCAGAAACGACCGCAGGTAAAAGATTCTGAGCCAGTAAAGGCATAGCTTGTTCAACATCAACACTGGTAAAATATTCTGCTCCAAAATAATTCAATGCCACTAAACCAATTAAGAAAGCGCCCGTAATTCCTGGCAAAGCCCAGAGGATCGCGATGGTTCGTGCCCGCTTGATTTCCGATGGACTTTTAATAGCCATGTATCTAATTACTAAATGAGGTTGACCTAAGTACCCCAAACCCCAACTCAAACCACCCAAAATAACAGCAAGACCAGCAAAGCCTTCTTTTCCCATGGTAAATGATGCATTTTCCTGACCAAGCTGCAAAAGACTCTGTGAAATGGAAATATCAGAGTTTTGAATCTCAATAAATCCTGCTATAGGAAGGATAACCAACGTGCCAATCATCAATATTCCCTGAAGAAGATCTGTCCAGGCAATAGCAAAAAACCCTCCCATTAATGTATAGCAAATAATAATGGTAGCTCCAATAGTAATACCAATGATGGGTTCGATGCCAAAAAGAGCTTTTAGTACTTTCCCAGAAGCATGGAATTGAGCAGAAACATAAAAAGAAAAGAAGAACGCTATGATCAGGGTAGAAAAGAGGCGAATAATATTTGAGTTGTCCTGAAAACGCCTGTGTAAATATTCCGGTATAGTTAATGCGCCATATCTTTCTGATTCTTCCCTGAGTTTTTCTGCAACCAAATACCAAGATGTAATGATCCCTAATATTATTCCTACGACAGTCCAGGATTCACCTAAACCTACTGAGATCGCCGCACCTGGAAGCGCTAAGATTAACCAAGCTGACTCTCCAGATGCTCTTTCTGAGAATGCTGTAACCCATGGACCCAGCTTTCTTCCAGCTAATAAATAATCTTCTTGTGTCTTATTAAGCTTAAACGTTTTTAAGCCAATGGCAATAAGGAAAACAAGATAGATAACGAATATGATGCCTGTTATATCCATTTCAGAGAGAAATAAATAGTGTGATCAAACCTATTATCAGACAGTAGAAACCAAAATAGTGGAGCTTCCCTCGTGCAAGGAATGTACGTAGTATCAATAGGGCGACAATCCCAACTATAAAAGCGGAAAAGGCGCCTACACTCATAATCAACAAAGACTCATTCATCTCTCCTTGAGTAGATAGATCCACTATCAAGAGAAAACCTGAACCTAGTATGGCTGGAATTGCAAGAAAAAAAGAATAGTTAAATGCCTTTTGAGCTTCAATACCCATAAGCCTGGCAGAACTTATAGTCATTCCAGAACGGGAGATTCCTGAAAAAAGCGCTGCCGCCTGAGCAAATCCAATGATCACGGCTTTAGCACTATTCATTTCCAACTTAATTGAAGTTGCAAAACGCATCAGGAACAGAAACAGTGCCGTAACAAGAAAACCTACTCCAACTGATGGAAGATAGTCAGATGCTGCAGCTATGGTGTTTTTCATGGATAGGCCTATAATAGCTGCAGGAATTGTCCCTATGACCACAAATAAAACCAGGTGTTGATTCTGCTTTGATCCCAGATTATTAAGTATATCCAGTATTTCCCTCCTTAACACAACAAAAATGCTTAAAAGAGTTCCCAGATGAACAGCGATTTCGTAATTGACGCCCGGTTGGCTCACATCCATAACCTGCTGGGCTATGGCCAAATGACCTGAACTGCTGATTGGTAAGAATTCAGTAATGCCCTGGAGGATACCTAGTAGTATGCTATCGCCAACAGTCATAAGGTCGTGGAATTTATCGGGGGATACGTTTAACCAACAAGAAGTTAAGCTACCTTCGACCTAAGAAACATAATATTCTTCCAGCCTTTTCTCCATCTCGACGGAAAGAGTGAAAATTCTCCTTAGAACAAAAAGTACAGTGACCATCCTCTTTGACATTATCCTTAGATAAGCCAGAATCAATAAGCGCACTTTTCACAAAACCAGGTAAATCAAGATAAAAATGCTCCTCATTTTCTCTAGTGAGAAACTTATACGGGAAATAATTGGCCACATCTTTCCTTATTTGATAACAGCAAGAGCCTATTGAAGGGCCTAATACAGCTTCCATTTTTTCGGGTTTCACTGCTAATTTTTCAACCATGTGATCTATTCCTTCCTTAACGATGCCCTTTACAGCACCACGCCAACCCACATGAAAAAGCCCCTGAACATGACTATTTTTAGAATGAATGAATAATGGAACACAGTCGGCAACTTGAATAGTTAATACTATATCTGGATTCGATGTTATTAATCCATCCCCTTCTCCAGCAAATCCACTAGCATTAACTATGTTAATAATAGCAGAGTGAATCTGATAACCGTAAGCTGAATTATCAGTAGCAAAGCCAGCTTTTTCAGCCAGGTGAACTCGCTCCTCTGCAATTGCATTTTTGCCTCTCCCTTGGAAAAAACCTATTACAGCTTTTACCTCATGATCACTAAATAATGGGGAAAGATCAAAAAGCCTGACTCTTTGAACCGTAATCAATTTTTACTACGGTGGAGAAGGTTTAGATAAGGCTAATGTATCGTTGATGATTTCTGCCACAGTGATAAAATTGCCTTGATGATATTGCAGGACACTACAGGCAGAATTAACATGAGGAGACTGTTTAGCATAAGAATGAATTCTAGTAACCCCTCGGTAAAATTGTGATTTCTCAAAGGCAGTTATTAAGTCAGCTCTGGTTGGACTATTTCCTAGATTCATCCAAAGAAATTCAATGGTATCATATCCAGCGAGAGCCATCAGGAATTCTCTTCGGGAAGTGAAGTCATTGGGAGAAAAAGATAACATTTCTTGACTGTTTGCATGCTCCGGTTCTACTAAATTAGAAATAACTATCATCCCCTCTACATTTCCAGAAATAAGGTCTTCTCTCATTTCGAAAGGATCGTACCAACTACCATTTCCAATAAGTTGAGCTTCCAACAAGTGTGCTGCAAATTGAGAGGCGATAAATTGTATATCCCCTGTGTGAATGGGCAAATAGACTGCATCGATAGATGATAGGACAATTTTAGTGGAATCGATCTCTTCCTCATCCTCGAATTTTTCTTCTTCTGGGTAGAAATCGGTCTCAGCTAAAATAAATGTACTGTCCACAGTATCTAAAACCACACCTTCAAAATGAATTTGAGTATCAGGAACTGCTAATTCAAAAGCTATATCACGGAGACTCCGTAGTTGAACACCTATATCTAAAGGAATCCCAGTATACCATTCCACAGAAACCACTTCAGCACCTAAAGCATCTGCTTGCTGAAGAAATCCATCGGTTAATTCCTTACCAAATTTATCTCTGGGGGCAACCACAGCTACAGTCGTCAGACCCAACTCACCTATGGCATATTCTGCAGCATAGCGACCCTGTTGAAATAGGCTACTGTTAAGTTGGATGACATGATTACCTACATTAGCAAGACCCGTCCGAGAGGCAGTGGGAAGTAGCAAAGGTATCTTCATATTAGTAGCCGCAGAAGCGGCCATTATAGCACTGGAAGAAGAGAGTGGACCTAAAATCGCCAGAACGTTAGGATTAGCAGAAAGGGTTTTTATACACTCTATCGTTTTTAATTCATCACCCTCATTATCAGCTATTTCCAACGCTAAAGTATATGTACTATTACTGCTAAAACGATTAACAGCTTCTTGAATCCCCTTTAGAAAAGCAAATCCTTCCGGTGCAGAAGGACCACTAAGGGGGGTTACCACTCCCACTATTGTCATTCGTTGGGATTGCTCATAAGTTTGCTTTCTGAAATTATCATAGAAGGGATCGTAAAATAGTGGCAAGGATTCCCGGCCCAGGCGGAAGAGAATCAACGCAGTACCATCTGGATCACCATGACGTAGTTGCCCACCTGCCATCATCAGATTTAATATAGAACGATTCGTGGGATTAGATTCTGTCATCAAGAGGCTCTCAATCTCTTCCTGAGTAAGGAAACCACTTGCTAGTTGCCAAAGCTTTTCATCTGTCCTTTTCTGCAAAATAGAATCTTTAGTAGTGCTACGAGCAGTAAGCCAGTGTTTTGCTGCAGAGATGTACCAATGTTGTGCTGCTGAAATATCTCCAAATACTGCAAATACATCATCTTGATAAGTACTACCCGGAAACCTTTCTAGAAAACTTCTACCTACTTTTGCAGCTTGATCATATTTCCCGACCCGATAATAAGATTTCATAGTCATTAATAAACTGGCTGAAAGTTGTGGATTCTCTTCAGGTGTATACGAGGATAACCTTCGAAAAGCATCTAACGCACTGTAGTAACGTCCTGCTTTATAATGTTGAACAGCTCTTTTAAATTGATCCCGGACTGTAACAGTAGTCTGTGCAGAACCATTATTATGGACATACCTCCTACTCCTTTTTTGGGGAATGGCTTCTTCGTGGAGTATTCCCAGAATCAAGATTAATATTACAAAAAATCTGAGGTGTTTAAGCAACTGGAATAATTGCATCAAAATGAATATGCTACTTTATTCTACGGTTACGCTCTTAGCTAAATTACGCGGCTGATCTACATCACAACCTCGAATGACAGCAATATGATAAGCCAGAAGCTGTAACGGAATTGTAGCCAGAATAGGGAAAACTACTCTATGTACTCTTGGAACTTCAATAATATGATCAGCAAGTTCGCTAAGCTCCCTATCAGCTCGATCAGTAACTGCAATAATTCTTCCCCGGCGGGCTTTTACTTCTTGCATATTAGCCAGCACCTTTTTGTAGGTTTGATCATGGGGAGCAACAAAAACTACTGGCATCTTTTCATCTATTAAAGCGATGGGACCGTGCTTCATTTCCGCAGCTGGATAACCCTCGGCATGAATGTAGGAAATTTCCTTAAGTTTAAGTGCACCTTCCAGAGCAGCGGGAAAATTCAAACCTCGGCCAAGGTAGAGAAAATTATTTATTGTGGCGTATTTTTTAGCAATTTCTAACATTTCATTAGAACGATTCAACAAGCTTTGAACATGTTTACTGATATTAAGTAAAGCCTCTCCAATGCCTTTCGCTTCTATTGCAGAAAGACGTTTCTTGTAACCAAACTGCAGCGCCATGAGCATGAAGACAGCAATCTGTGCAGTAAAAGCTTTGGTGGAAGCCACTCCAATCTCAGGTCCAGCATGAGTGTAAATACCACAATCTGTTTCCCGAGCTAACGTACTGCCTACGACATTGCAGATACCAACCGTCAAAGCACCAGCATCTCTAGCTTTACGAACTGACGCTAACGTATCTGCTGTTTCGCCTGACTGGCTGACCGCGATAACTACCGTCCCAGGTAAGATGGTTGCCCTCCGATAGCGAAACTCGGAAGCGTATTCAACTTTGACATTCATACCGGCATATTCCTCAAGCAAATAAGCACCAATTAGTCCGGCATGCCAAGATGTCCCACACGCTGTAATATAACACATTTTTGCACTTTCGATGGGAGTTAGAAAATCTGCCAGTCCACCTAAATGAGCTCGATAACCATCTTTTTTCAGGCGCCCTCGGAGAGTGTCGGTGATGGTATGCGCCTGATCATTTATTTCCTTCAACATATAATGAGGGAAACCTTCTTTTTCAATTGCTTCGATACTGTACTCAATTCTCTCAATTCTTTTGGTGACTATATGGTTCTCTGCAATTCGCTTAATTTTATGTCCTTTCCGGTTAACAATCGCCATATCACCATCATCAAGATAGATAACATTTCGGGTATGTTCTATTATAGGGGTAGCATCGGAGGCAACAAAATATTCAGCATCTCCCACTCCTAAAACGAGGGGACTCCCCATTCTAGCCAAGATGAGTGTATCAGGGTCATCAGCACATACTACTACGATTCCATAAGCTCCCACGATTTCTATTAATGCTGCCTGCACTGCATCTTCTATAGAGATTCCACCCCCCTTATAAATATCTCCTATCAGTTGAACCAGTACCTCCGAGTCAGTTTCAGTTCGGAAGCTAGTTCCATTACTGGAGAGGACTTGCCGGAGAGTGTCATGATTCTCGATAATACCGTTATGTACTAAAGCAATTTTACCTGAATCATCCACATGCGGATGAGCATTTATATCATTGGGTTCACCATGTGTAGCCCAGCGAGTATGACCGATACCAATAGTACCTCGAAGCGTCGAATCTTCAACCAAGTTGCACAGCGTGCTGACCTTCCCCTTTTTTTTCACTACATTTACAGTTTCACCGTCAAGGGTAGCGACTCCAGCTGAATCGTATCCCCTGTACTCCAATCGACGTAGTCCTTGTAACAGGATTGGTATGGAATCCCTTTCACCTAAATAGCCTACGATACCGCACATATAGGATCTCCTTTTTGCTCAAGTTCTATTCCCACTCGATTGTACTGGGAGGTTTGGAACTGATATCATATACAACTCGGTTCACTCCTTCGACAGAGTTCACAATTTTATTGGACACATCGGCTAAAACGTTTTGTGGCATTCTAAACCAGTCAGCCGTCATACCATCATGACTGGTTACTGCCCGGAGAGAGATCAGGTTAGAATAGGTTCTCTGGTCTCCCATGACCCCTACTGTTTTCACGGGAACGAGTACAACGAATGCCTGCCAGATGTCGTCATAAATTTCATTATTTTTTAATGCTTGAATGAATATATCGTCCACCTCTCGCAATATTTCCAACCGCTCGCTGGTAACTTCACCGATTATCCTTACAGCCAATCCCGGACCCGGGAAAGGATGCCTACCTAATATTTCTGCTGGAATCCCCAGTTCCTGTCCTACTTGACGAACTTCATCCTTAAAAAGTTCCCTTAAAGGTTCCACCAACTCAAACAGCATCTTCTCCGGTAAACCCCCCACATTATGATGGGACTTGATAACATCTGCTGTTCCAAGAATACCCCCACTCTCGATCACATCGGGATAAAGAGTTCCCTGGGCCAGGAAATCTGCAGGTGGTCCTGATCTGGCAATATCCTCAAAAGCCCGGATGAATTGTTCTCCGATAATGAGTCGTTTTTGCTCAGGGTCAGTAATACCACCCAACATTTTAATAAAAATATCAGAGTAGTCATGATATTCTATTTCCAAACCTAGTCCGGTCTGGAGTGTCCCCAAAATATATTGTTCTTCGTTTTTCCTGAGTAGTCCATGGTCAATGAATACTGATCTGAGTTGATCACCAATCGCTTTGTGAATAAGCTTCGCCACCACCGCAGAATCCACACCACCACTAACCCCACACAACACCTGCCTATCGCCCACCTGTTGGCGGATGATCGCCACCGCATCAGCGACAAATGAAGTTGGTTTCCAATCTCCTGAGCAATGAGCTACAGAGAAAAGGAAATTAGCTAATATTCTCTTTCCTTCCTCAGTTTGTACTACTTCAGGATGAAATTGCGTACCGAAAAGAGGTCGATACTGGTGTTCTACCATAGCTACCTTTCCGTTAGAAGATTGAGCCGAGATATTCCACTCCTCAGGTACATTTTCTACCTCGTCGCCATGACTCATCCACACCTGTGAGTTTACAGGTACATGAGCTAACAGCCGGCTTTCTGGCTTATGAACAATCTTGGCAAAGCCATATTCTCCTTCACTATTGGAATGAACTTTTCCCCCAAAATGATTCATCATAAGTTGTAACCCATAACAGATACCCAATATGGGAACATCTAAATCCAAAATTTCCTCATCAAACTCGGGAGTATCCTTTTCATAAACACTAGAAGGTCCACCCGAGAGAATAATCGCTACTGGTTCCGCTAACGCCAATTCCCTTCTGGTAATAGCGTGATGAACAATCTGAGAAAATACATTTTGTTCACGGACTCTCCGGGCTATTAATTGAGTATATTGTGAGCCAAAATCAAGTATAAAAACTGTTTCTCTAACTGCCACTGCGATCGAAAACTTTCCAGGTCGCTAATTTAATCAATGAATCCTCATGCGTTAAGTTGTAGTGTAGAGGAGTAACAGACACGAATTTTCTATCAAGGGCAATGTCATCAACTTCTAAATCTTCATCGGGTTGTACAAGAAAACCATCCATCCAGTAATAAGTCCTCTTGCGAGGATCGACCCGTTTGTCAAAAGTTTCTTCATAGTAACTTCTTCCCTGACGAGTTAGTTTAATCCCCACTATTTCGCTTTCCGATAGAGCCGGAACATTGATATTAAGAGCTACTCCAGGGGGCAGTCCATTCTTCAACACCATCCTAGCAAACTGCTCAGCTATTTCCCCGGCATATTCAAATTCGTGACTGATCCAGGAATCGAGTGATATTGCAATGGATGGAACTCCAAGAATAACACCCTCTGTAGCAGCGGATACAGTCCCGGAATAGAGGATACTCATACCTACATTGGCGCCGTGATTTATTCCCGATAGAATTAAATCAGGCTTACGTAATAAGAGGGCTCGTACTGCCAATTTCACACAATCTGCTGGCGTACCCCCGATGGCAAAACCATTAATTCCATCCTCTTCAGGAAGTTCTCGAATACGAATTGGATCTGAAATGGTGATAGCATGTCCAACAGCACTCTTTTCAGTTTCCGGTGCCACGACGACTACTTGTCCTAAATCCGAAACCGCTTCTCTCAGGGCTGCAATTCCCTCAGAACTGATGCCATCATCATTGGTTACGAGTATCAGCGGCTCAGGCATAGACAAAATTGATAATCCTAATCAGGATCTCTTTCATTTCACGGCGGGACACTATATGGTCAATAAAGCCTTTTTCCAAAACAAACTCTGCCCGTTGGAATCCTTCAGGAAGATCCTGACCGATGGTTTGTTTAATCACCCGGGGGCCAGCAAAACCGATCAAGGCGCCAGGTTCAGCCAGGATAAAATCACCTAACATGGCGTAACTGGCGGTAACTCCTCCAGTAGTAGGGTCAGTAAGGATGGATATATGGAGCCCACCTTTTTCCGTTAATTGGGCTAACTTAGCCGATGTCTTGGCCATCTGCATGAGGGAGAAAATCCCTTCCTGCATCCGGGCTCCCCCTGAAGCAGAAATGGTTATGAGGGGTAAAGATTCATCGACAGCATAGGTTATAGCACGGGACAGCTTCTCTCCAACTACGGATCCCATGCTACCACCAATAAAGGAAAAGTCCATAATAGCTAAAATCACCTGGTGCCCTCCAATCCTTCCAGTGACCGTACGGAGAACCTCTTTCTGCCCGGTTTTCTCCTGAGCTGCAGCCACCTGATCTGTGTATTTCTTTCGGGCGTGAAAATTAAGAGGATCACCGGGAATTAATCCAGCATCACGTTCTTCATATTTACCGCCGTCTAAAAGCAAATTCAAATAATCCTGAGGTTTGATGCGGAAATGGTACTCACATTTCTGACAAACCCATAAAACTTTAGCTAATTCCTGTCTAAAAAGTATTTCACTACAACCTGGACACTTTTCCCAAAGGCCATCTGGAATGGAACGGCGCTTCGTCGTTTGAAGTTTTTCCTTCTCTCTCTTGAACCAAGCTGACATGTTATCTCAATTTCACTAATTTAGAAGACAATTCCAATAATCGTTAGACGTTATACGATAGATGATAGATGTTTGACAATATTACTAGAAAGTGTTATTCAAACAGCACCTTTCATCTACTCCCAAAGGTTGGGATACGAAAACAAATCTACATCTTCGGTAACGACTCATTAATAAATCTTCATCATTTCAGCAAAATCATCTTCCTGGTTTGCACAAACCCTTCTGCCTTGATCTGGTACAGGTACACACCCGCACTCACTGGTTCATTAAAACTGTCCGTGCCATCCCATACTACTTTATGATAACCACTCACCAGTTCACCATTTACCAGTTCTTTTACCTCCCTGCCCAGTATATCGTAGATGACAATTTTCACGTGACTTTGTTCAGGAAGATCGTACTTGATTAAAGTGGTTGGGTTGAATGGATTGGGATAGTTCTGAGAAAGGGAAAAGATTTCAGGTAACTGATAATCTTCATCAATACCAGCTATATAGTCGAATACCACCGGGATAATCTGAGGTTCACCCCCAGGTTCATTGTTTCCAAAAATGAGGTTAACCTCACGATGTCCTGCATCCAGACCTTCAGGATCGATAGTTAATGCTATCGAAGCTATTTCTGAAGAATTGATGAATTCAAAGAGGGGTTCAACAGTTAACCAGTTATTCATCTCTGTGCCAAAAAGGAAATAGCCATAATTGTCATCGGGAGCATAATCAATATCGGCAAAGGAACCTGTCAAACTCTGACCCAGAGAAATCATTGTCATTAGATCCACAGAACCGAATGAATTGAGTGGGAAACCGACAGTGAATTCATCACGATCTGGCACAACATCTTCATAGCTGGCTAAGGACACAAGGTTGCCACTGCTGTTCACTACAACACCGTAGATTCCTCCAAAATCACTAACAGCAATTATATAATCAGCTCCGAACCAACCGACATTCAATCCTGTCTCAGCATCGCCATCAGTATCCATGAGAATCGTATACTGAAACGCACTTAAGTTACCATAAGCGTGGTGAAATGAAACCTTTAGAAAAAGCTGGCCATCATGTACCTGCATCCAAGTCTCGTACAAATCCAGCGTTCCGTCGGCATTGTCTACAGGATCAGCATATACACGCTGCCAGAGTGAATCATCCGGCTGGCTCGCTGTCAGTGTCCTATCCTCCTCCCATCCAGTCAAGAAGGAGAAGTCAACAACCGGCGGTAGTATCTGTGGGAGATTCAAGATTCCTGATGAACTCCAAAGTAGACCATCTATGGAAACAGGTGCAATGCTTACAAGCAATTGCCCACTGCCTGTATTCTCAACGAGAATTGTATCACTAATGCTTTCACCTTCCTCCAAGAAAACTACGATTGAATCGGTATCCGATGAAAAGGCTGGGGCACTCAGAATAAATTCTAAGTCAGAAACTGGACCGCTTACTTCTCTGAATTGAGTTGGAGGCGATAGGTATTCCTCTTTGACAGCAGTAATGGTATAAAATCCCGGTAAGAGCTGCAGTGTAAATTGCCCAGCAGCATCCGTTAGTGTAGAGTCTATTGATTCAACACTGCCCTGTTCGTTTATCTTGATAAAATAGACCATCACATCCTGCAGCAGCGTGGGGCCTTCAATATCATAGGCATAACCGCCCACTGTGAACATATCAGTTTGCTGCAGAATTCTCAAGAGCCATCCATCCGGATCTATCTCCAGATTTATGACTTCCTCATCCATGGCAAACTCAAATGTCTGAGTTTCCAAGCTGTCCCAGATAACAATCGTCGTGTCTCCAGAGGCAGTAGTCAGCTCGATATCCAACGGCATCTTGAACAAACCGGTATTGGTCTGTACCTGGTTCAGGACCAGCTTAACGATGTGATCACTTCCTGCTGTGGAGTCGTACCAGACGTATTCGTAGCTGGGGCGATACAACCCATAAACCCACTGTTCGAAAAACCAGTCCAGGTCAGCTCCATAATGCAATTCACATATATCCCGGAAGTTTTCTGTGGTAGCGTTTCCGAAGGCATATGTCTGCTGGTAATCCACCATTGCTTCAAAAAAGACGGAATCCCCTATAACGTGTCTTAACATGTGCAGCACCCATGCACCCTTGTCATAGACTGTAGAACTGAACAGGGAATTAATATTTGTGGAATCGTAAACAAAGACAGAGGTCGGGAAGAGTCCGTAATCCATGCCATCCATGTAATCAAGATAGCCTTGAATGCCTTCAAGATTCTCCTCCCATAATGCCTCCGCATATGAGGCGAAACCTTCGTTCAACCAGATATGCGACCAATACCTCATGGTGATCAGGTCACCAAACCACTGATGAGCTAATTCATGAGCATTGATCCAATCATAATAATGATTGCCTTGAATGAGCCACGACCCATAGCTGGTACAGGTCTGATGTTCCATAGCCCCACCCCACGGAAATTCTGCCATGCCGTACTTTTCCTCAATAAAAGGATATTCTCCAAACACAGTTGCATAATACTCAATCATGGAAACGGTTACATTGAAATCTTCCTCAGCGTCAGCCAAGTCTTCGGGATAGACGAAGAACTTCACTTCCATGGAGTCTGTAGCTGTTAATGATCCTGGAGAGGAATAGTAATAGTAGTCCGAGAAAACCTCATAATTGGTAATGGCAAGTGAAACCAGATAGGTGCTGATAGGATACCGTTCTGCCCAGAAGAATGTTTTTGTTCCGTCCCCATTGTCAGTCTCACTAATCAGCAGACCATTTGATGCTACAACCAATTCATCCGGCACAGTGATAATTATATCCACAGAGTCGGCTTTATCCGCCGGATCATCCTTACACGGCCACCATGTACGCGAGCCAAACGGTTCGCTCAGCGTGGAGATTATAGGAACATTTCCATGATAACTAAAATCAAAGGATGCAAAACCGCCAGCGTCAACAGGGTGACCGCTGTAGTAGACCGTTACCTCAAATATCTCCCCTTCCTCATAAATTCCATCAAGTTCAACTGTCAGTTCATCATCAGCATGTGTGAAACTGAGGGATCCGCCCTCTGAGGTAACAGAATCAACGGTCATGTTATCAAAGAAATCGAGTGTGATCTCGTTGAGTCCCGTAGTAGTTGATGCTGCTTTTGTTGTGACATCACCAGATACAATCTCAGTGGAGGGATCAATATCAAGGTTCAGCCGGTAGTATGTTACATCAAAATCAGACACCAGATCTTTGGTTATTTCTGATATGAACCTCTCCCCCATACGCAGGAAACGAGACCGCTCCATCTCCCGGATTTGACTGTGGATATCCTGACCAAAAGCTAACGGAACAAAAATAAGAGCTAATGTGAAAAAAAGTAAAATATGTCTGGGTTTCATGAAAGACCTCTTCTATCGATTATTGGTTTTTCAGTTACTGTCAATTGATCCTGTCTCCAAAGTAAAACACATCTACTCCCAAATATCAAGGATACCATGAAAAAGTTTTCACCGCTGGTAGATACTACTCATTAATTAATCTCCGTCAAATAAAGAGACATGGTACCCACCCTGTGGTAAATTGAAATTAAAGTGTTTATAGATAGAATCATCTAAAATAGTTACCGTCC
>JBHHUM010000120.1:0-5206 GCA_046861645.1 Fidelibacterota bacterium
ATTTTTATTGAAACGCTTTACTTAAATTACAGTATACTGATTCAGGAGTAATCTGAACGGCATCGGAATGGAATACTCAATAAAAAGAAAGTGGACTACATGGCCCCGGTTGATCGGACTCATGCTAATCGGTCTGCTGATTTCAGTTATTGTTTCAAGTGTGTATATCTTAGTTCTTTCCAATGATCTGCCGCCGCTGGAGAAGTTAGAGAACTTTGATCCGGACCTTGTGACCCGGGTTTATTCAGCTGACGGGGTTATGTTGAAGGAGCTTTTCACCCAGCGCCGTATTTTTGTTCCGCTTGAGAAGATGCGAAGCTTTGACCCTTATACCGGACGATATTACAGCGATCTGGTAAACGCAGTAATCGCCTCAGAAGATCACAGGTTTTACGATCATTGGGGGATTTCCTCGCGGGACTTTCTGAGAGCAGTGGTAGTAAACCTCGCAGCAATGCGCTACAAACAAGGTTTCAGCTCTCTTTCACAACAGCTTGCCCGGAATCTCTACGACCGCATTGGTTTTACAAAGACCATCAGCCGGAAGGTTAAGGAAATTCTTACAGCTATCCAGATGGAAAAGAGGTATACAAAGGAGGAAATTCTGGAGATGTATCTCAACTCCATTTACTTTGGGCACGGCACTTACGGTGCCCAGGCAGCATCGAAGAGATATTTCGCTAAGGATGTCTGGGATCTGACCTTGGATGAGTGCGCTCTGCTTGTAGGTTTGCTCCCCTTGCCGGAACACTATACCCCTGTAAGAAATCCGGAGAAAGCCCTCCAGCGCCGGAATACGGTACTGCGGTTGATGTTGGAACAGGGTAAGATATCCAGGAAGAGGTATGACGATGCCAGGTCAGCGCCTTTGAACGTTGTGGATCAGACAGACGATAGAGGTATCGCTCCGTACTTCACAGAGCATATCCGCCGGCAACTGGAACTGATGTCTGATTCCCTGGACATAGACATCTACCGGGATGGATTGACGGTCTATACCACGCTGGACACCCGGGTACAGAAAGCAGCGGAAGAAGCCATGCTCAATACCGTTCGGGTTAACCAGGAGAAGCTCAACGAGTACCTCTATGAAGAACGTGATCTCTTCGAAGAGCTGGCTTGGTTGGGTATTCACCCGGAAGATTCAGTTAAGATGATGCTGGCAGGTGAATATCAACTCTATGAAGAGCTGCGCAGGAAACTGCTGGTTCAGGGAAGTCTGGTGGCGATTGATCCATCAACAGGTTACATTAAAGCCATGGTTGGGGGGCGCCCTGATTATCATGACGACTTTAATCGGGCAACTCAAGCAAAACGGCAGCCCGGTTCAGTATTTAAACCTTTTCTCTATACTGCCGCCATTGATAACGGTTATCCTGTAACAAAAAAATTGATAAACCAGCCTGTGGTACTGAATGTAATGAACTCCGAAGGTGAGTGGATTAAGTGGAGCCCAAAGAATGATGATCGCTCAGTTGGCGGCCGCGTGACACTGAGAGATGGACTGACCCGTTCTCTGAACCTGATTTCCGTAAGACTGGTGCAGGAACTTGTACCGCCTCGGGAGGTGGTGGATATGGCTAAGCGGATGCACATCTCTACACCATTGCGAGCTGTGGATGCCATAGCCCTTGGAACATCAGAGGTTTATCCGATTGATATTGTTTCAGCCTATGCTACCTTTGCCAATGGAGGTATCTATTGCCAACCCATGTCCATTACCCGTATCGAAGATCGCTATGGCATCACCTTGGCTCAGTTCTTCCCGAAGCGTGAGGAGGTATTGAGCGAAGAGACAGCATTTATGATGACCAGTCTTCTTCAATCTGTTATTAAGAAAGGGACAGGCCGGCGAGTGGGCTGGTGGAATGGGGGCTTCAACCGTCCTGCGGGTGGAAAAACAGGTACTACGCAAAATTGGACTGATGCCTGGTTTGTGGGGTTCACTCCTCAATTAGCAGCAGGAGTCTGGATGGGTGTGGATGGTCCCCCGCAAATATCACTCGGTGACGGTCAGATGGGGAACGTAGCCGCCCTTCCGGCTTGGGTAGAGTTTATGCAGGCTACGTATGATACCCTCCGGTGGCCCTATGCTGACTTTGAAAAGCCGGAGGGTATTGTGCAACTGGGCATTTGTCAAGTAACCAAAGATCTGGCTACACCTAACTGTCCGGTTGAAAAGGAATATTTTATCAAGAGATATACACCTTCTGAAGGGTGTCAACTTCATAGTAGAGCGAATCCAAGAAGATCTACGCGACGATCCGACTACGATTAATGGAACAGTGGGGGCGGTTTTACTCGTTCCTTTGCAATGTGAATATATGTTTTAAGCTCTTCCGTTGTTCGGTTCACTTTAGCCTCGTTAGCTCCAAAGCAGATAGCCAACGGTTCTCCAATATTAATAGTATCACCGATTTTTCTTAGAAAACTGATGCCACCAGTAGGTTCGAGTGAACGCTTATTATTTATATGACTAATCGTAAGATTGTTTACCAGATTACCCACAGCCACCATATCCATAGAAGCAATAAATCCTTCCTGGTCAGAGATTACTTCGGCTTTAAAAGCTGGTTGAGAGTACTTATCCGGATTTACCACCACTGAAATATCACCACCCTGAGCCGTAACTACTTCTACGAATTTTTCCATAGCTTTACCACTGGTAAGTAATTGCGTCTGAATCTTATGTGCTTCTTGGACATTACCAGCTTTACCTGCCTGGATCAAGAGTTTAGCACCTAATTCAATTACAACTTTGCGCAAGTCATCTGGACCATTCCCACGAAGACACAATAATGCTTCAGTTACTTCATTCCATAGTCCAGCTTCATTTCCTAAGGGTTGATTCATATCGCTATGAACAATATCAACTTGGACCCCAAACTGCTCACCGATTCGTTTCAATTCACTTCCCAAAAGGACAGCATCGTCTAAGGTCTTCATGAAAGCACCACTGCCGACTTTTACATCCAAAACCAAACCTTGAATCCCCTCGGCAATTTTCTTGCTCATAATACTTCCGCAGATTAGAGGGATGGAGTTAACTGTTCCAGTTCGATCACGTAGATCGTACATTTTCTGATCAGCAGGGCAAATTTCCTTCGTCTGCCCACTCATAACAAGCCCCACAGACTCTGCCGTCTGCTGGAACTCTTCCATGGTAAGGTTATCCCGGTATCCGGGGATGGATTCCAGTTTATCCAGTGTGCCCCCCGTATGTCCCAGACTTCGACCTGCAATCATGGGGATTACAAGACCTGCAGCGGCCATGAGGGGACCGACAATAAGAGAGACTTTATCACCAATTCCACCTGTACTGTGCTTGTCGGCGACGAATTTATCGAGGTTAGAGAAATCGAAGGTTCTGCCAGAAGTCAACATAGCCTTCACAACTTGATCTGTCTCCTCATCTGTCAGTCCTTCTTCGTAAACAGTTTTCAACCAGGAGGTCATGCGCTTTTCAGATATACAATCTTTAGTATAGAGGTGAATAAAAGGACCGATTTTTTTTAAAGGGAGTTTCACCTGTGATTTGCTACTACTACTTCATCTTTTATCTTTTTTGGTCTTCTGATGGGAGCAAAAATGGCTCCTCTTCGGCGCGTGGCTTTAATGGTTAGAAAGATACCTACGGAACCTAATATTGCATTTGGTCCCCACATGGCGGCAACAGGTGACAACAAGAGACGGTCGGCAAACTCTTCCCCAACAATAAGGAACACCCAGTAGAGGAGGAAAAAACCAAAGCTGAAAGTGATAGCGGTGACAAATCCTTTTTTGCGGGTTATCATACCTAATGGAGCCCCCACCAGTACAAATACAATACATGCTACAGGGAGGGAAAACTTCTTATGGATTTCAACTGAAAAGCGATTAATACTTTTCCGGTACGCTTTAATCAAACTATAGTCTCCTTTTACTCGCTGGGAAAGATTCCGATAACGCCTGATCTGAGAGCGCTGCTCTTTATCGTTTAACTCTGTGCTGTTTTTTATTTCCTCCTGCCGCTTGGTGAGTAATAGTGAAGCTTTCTCATAGGAGTCGGGGGGGGTCATATCTGTATCAGTGCTCTGGAAATGCTTGATAATTCGTTGTTGGGTTTTATTGATTTTATCTTGATAGAAATTTATTTTTTCTTGCATCATTTCGACTGACATTTCTCTATCGGTCATAGGTTCAGCGCTACGCCGTTGAAGTTCCAAATCTTCTGCGGGAATATTGATATGATGTCGTTCAAAGATTATGCGACGATAGTTTTCCTTGTTTTCAGAATCGAGTTCGTGAATTTCTCCCTTAAACAATTTCAGTAAGATGGCATCACCCAATGTGACAAAAGTACCTTCCTTTGCCTGAATGAATGTTTGGGTCGGTTTTCGTTTTTTACTGAAGATGCGAACATCCTGGAAGCGATCACCTATTTTACCATCGACGATGAGACTATAGTCCGGTAAATCGTCCACAAAATAACCCGGTTCAATATTGATATCCGGTCGTTTGCGATAGATATCTCGAGAGAGTTCTCTTGCCCTGTGATTCATACCAGGTAACACTGCGTTATTGAAATAGATAAGTGGTCCAGCAACCAATATGCTGAATGCCAAAGCCGGCCAGAGCATGCTGAAGTAAGAGACTCCCGTGGCCCGGAGGGCAGTGATTTCATTGTCTTCCGCTAGTCTTCCGAAGGTCATAAGCGTGGCAATTAAAACTGCCATGGGAGCCGCCAGAGCGACAATCCAGGCGGTGTTGAGAAACAGGAATTCAACTATAACTGTGAAAGATAATCCTTTTCCGAGAAGTTTATCAACGGCGCGGAGGAGAAAATTTGTAAACAGTAGAAAAATCAGAATGAGTAGGGCATAAAAGAATGGGAGAAAATGTCCTTTCAAGATATATCGTGTCAGGGTGCGCATATCAGTTTGATTAATCTCAGTGCGGGAAAGTACGGAAAAACAGGATGAGATTACAACATACGTTCTACGGTAAAGTTTCCAACCCGTTGAGACCTTTAGCAGCTAATAAACGCTGCCACTTCCAGACATCAGTCTCTTAAGTGGGGTGAGGGACGGGACTCGAACCCGCGGCCACCAGGGCCACAACCTGGAGCTCTAACCTGCTGAGCTACCCCCACCATATCTTCACATCATGGCCGGGATTATTGATCACATAATATCCCGTCAATAGGGTTTGAAATTTACATGTGATG
>JBHHUM010000035.1:0-21114 GCA_046861645.1 Fidelibacterota bacterium
ACAGGGAGGTTATAGACATTTGACTCCTGACGGAGTCTTTAAATATGAATAGAAATCCCGTAGGCTTACAGTCCCGTACTTCATGTCGGGAGATTGTATGTCTATAAAGGCACTGAACACGGTAAACACGAACTCCGTCGGAGTTCCACAGGGTAGTGTAAACAACATGCAAATCAGTTTATCTTTAGAACATAGCCTAATTTTTCAATAATTAAAGAGGGTCGGTTGACCGACCCTCTTAAACTCACAAATCAGTTATTCTTCGTCAGATTGACTTAGTTTTCTTGTTATTACAGCATGCTTTAAGCTTGCTGCAGCTCTTCTTGGATTCAGTCTTTTTCTCTAATTCACAATGGTCAAAAGCCGCCTTGATATCATCTGCAGAGTAGCCAATCTTAGTGATAGCTGTCCTAATATCATCCAGCTTCAAAACTTCGTTGTTAAAGGTTACATCTGCTGAACCTCTCTTAAGATCAACGACTGCTTTATCCAATCCATCAAGTTTTAGCAAGGCCGATTGAATCCGATCAACACAATCGTTACATCTCATTCCACTGATCTTTATTACGGCAGATTCAGCCTGAATAGGTTGAGCTACACTGCCGAATATCAAGACAAGTGCAATTCCTAAAATGACAATAAAAGATAATTTCTTCATCGTGTTACCTCCATTAATAATATCAAATTTAAATCACCTGTTAGTTGGATGCAAGTTTGTAACCCTAGGATTCAAATTAATTTACTAGAAATTCCTTAGCCATCTTTTCCCCTTCAGTGATATCAACCTTTCGTAGAAGGTACCAACCTATGGCAAATAGAATCAGGATAGATAGGATTCCAAGACGGGCATCCCCTGTCAAAATTGTTACCGAACCCATGAGCAATGGACCCAACACTGCTGCGAATTTTCCCAACATATTAAAAAAACCAAAGAATTCGGCTGATTTCTCCACAGGTATCAATCTTGTATATAGACTACGACTTAAAGCCTGAATACCACCCTGGAAAAGACCCACTAATATTGCCAAAACATAAAAATGAAGTTCTGTCCTCATAAAGTAACCCAGTAAAGTGATAAATCCATAAGCCATAATTGCAATTTCCACAGCCAGTTTTGTTCCGATTCGTGAAGCAAACCAGTTATACAATAGAGCCGCAGGAAAGGCCACAAATTGAACAATGAGCAAGGCAGTTATTAAAGCGCTGTCATCAAATTGTAGGGACTTCCCATAATCGACAGCCATTTTTACAATGGTATCCACACCATCGATATAAAACCAGTAAGCAAGGAGAAAAAGTCCCACTACTTTCAGATACTTGATGTCCCGGAGAGTGTCCTGAAGTTGTCTCCAACCGAGAGGAAATGCCTTAAGAATTGAAGTCTTCTCATAGATTACCGGTTCACGTACAAACAACAGTACCGGCAGGGAAAAAACAGCCCACCAGATAGCAACCGAAACAAAGGCTAACTTGATAGCAGCAGCGCCATCACTGATACCAAATTTCTCCGGATGCAGGTACATTAAAACATTCACTAAAAAAAGCAGGCCCCCGCCAATATACCCCAGTGCAAATCCCAGTGAAGAGGCATAATCCACCTTGGATTTATCTGCAATTCCCGGCAGTAGAGAATCATAAAATATATTACCTCCCGCAAAACCGATAGACGCTACCACATAAAAGAGGACAGCCATCTGCCAGTACCCTTGAGCTACCAACCATAGACCGCCTGTCATAATGATACCCAGAAATGCAAATATGAAGAGAAACTTTTTTTTAGCCGTACCCCGGTCTGCTATCGCTCCGAGGAAGGGAGCCAAAGCAGCAACAATTATTGAAGCAAGGGAGTTAGCTAAACCAAGATAAAATGTACTCTCTTCAGGATTAGCCGGGTCAGCCCAGTATGCTTTGAAAAAGAGGGGGAAAAAACCTGCCATGACTGTCGTGGCAAAGGCAGAATTAGCCCAGTCGTACATGGCCCAGCTCCAGATGGTTTTTCTGGAGCCATTTATCATTATTCTACTCCCTTCATGGTAACATCCATCCTTCTAATCACAAAATAGAACGCAATTCCAGCCGTAAAAACGAAGATGACCCCCAACGATATATCTCCAAAGATCAGCTTACCAATCCCAAATAGAAAGCCCCAGACTACAACTGCACCTAGTGTTACATTCAGAAATGCTGGTAGCAGAGATTCAGATTCTATATCGGTAAATAATTTCCATCCGGGACCTCCCGGCTGCACCCGTAGGTAGAATTGCTGTAAAGTTTCAGTTTTCTCAGGATCAGTAAGGAAAGTAGTGATAAGCCAGATAACGGTCGTAAAAATGGTTGTAAAGATCATTTTTTCAGCAAAACCGCTGAAACCAAGGGATCCTGAAATAGAAGCTCCCACAAAGGCTGCTGTCATGGCTGAAATTTCACTCCAAGCATTAATTCGCCACCAGAACCAACGCAACATATACACTAATCCAGTACCTGCCCCCAGGGAAAGGATCATTTCCCAACCCCCTTTAACACTTTCAAAAAAATAGGAAACTAAGATGGCAGCCATAGCCATCAAAATGATGGACAGACGGGAAACCAGAACGTAATGCTTCTCGGCAGATTCAGGAGAGTCAAACTTATTCCTTGGCTTCACAAATCTGATATAAAAGTCGTTCACCACATAGGAAGCTCCCCAATTGAGATGGGTGGAAACAGTGGACATAAAGGCTGAAATAAATGCCACTAACAGGAGTCCAAAGAGTCCCGGTTTCAATAAAGTCTTCATCAAGTAAGGGTATCCTTTTTCCCTATCCGTTGCCACAAGGGTAGTACCTTTTTCAAACTTTTCGCCCTGAGTTACCTTGGATTCAGAAAACCAGCCGTCTAGTAGTTCTTCAATAGAAATATCTTCCAGTTCTCCGTTATCGTACTGGACAATAACGCTGTTTCCATCCACCTCCTGGACTATACCCGACTGCTGCGCCTTTTCGGTGACCTGAGGCAGAATGACCAGGGAGACAAGTCCCACGAGAATCCATGGCCAGGGGCGTAAGGCGTAATGGGCAATATTAAAAAAAAGTGTAGCTTTTACGGCTTCTTTTTCATTTCTAGTGGAAAACATCCGTTGAGCGATGTAGCCACCCCCCCCTGGCTCTGCACCCGGATACCACGACACCCACCACTGCATCCCAATCCACACCAGTACAGTGCTGATCATGAGTGTAGGGTGATTAATAGGGGAAAATTGGATATAGGAATGACTTTCTCCAAAAGTTTCAACGAGTTTCTCCATAAGACCAGATACACCATCTGTTTTTCCTAATGCTGCCACCATCAAAATAATTGATCCAGCCATAGCAACCATGAATTGCAGGAAATCAGTCACCACTACCCCCCACAAACCAGACAGGGTAATGTACACAGCTGTCATTCCATAGAGGATCAGAATAGTTTGCCAGGGTTCCACTCCCGTAACGACCTGTAGTACTTTTGACATACCAAGGGTTACCCATCCGAGGATTACACAATTTATAGGAAAAGCCAGATATATAGCCCGGAAACCTCTTAGTATGGAAGCCGGTTTACCTCCATAACGTATCTCAATAAATTCAACATCCGTCATCACCCCTGCCCGGTGCCACAGTCGGGCAAAGAAGAACACGGTGAACATCCCGGAAAGGACAAAATTCCACCAGATCCAGTTACCAGCAATACCATCCGAAGCCACGATACCGGTCACAGCTAAGGGCGTATCTGCAGCAAATGTCGTAGCCACCATGGATACTCCTGCTAACCACCATGGGATACTGCGTCCAGCTACAAAATACTCAGAGATATTCTGCCCGGCCCGCTTCATAAAGTACAGACCAATCCCCATGGCTATGAGGAAATATACCACTATTACAATCCAGTCAAGTGTTACCATAGTTTCTCCCTAGTAAAGTAGAAATTTCTTTCGGAATTGGCTGAATCGGATTATGTCATGAGTCCATGTTGCAGACAGTTTAGCTGGATCCCGGTGCTGGGCCAGGAAAATTCGTAAGTAATCGTGTCCAAAGAGTTTATCAACATAGAAATTACCCGTCCATCGAAATTCATTGGGATAACTACCAGAAATAATGGATAAAATAGTACTAGCAGTCAGGAGTGGATCAAACTTGTTCCAGTCAGTAACATTAATTTTAAGGCCATCACACACTTCACCACGAAAAACAGGTGATGGTAGATAGGGATTAAGAGAATCTGGGGTAAAAGTACCGGCTTCAAATTGGACACCAGGAAGCCAAATTATCTTTAATGTATTCAGAATGGCTGTAGCGGAAAACCAGGGAGCTCCAACGAGAAAATAGGGATTATCGGTACCTAATCCAATAGAGAGGTTAGTACCTTGCAACAGTCCCATCCCTTCATAAATCCTTAACGTTTCAAAATCCGGGATACCTGGTGCAGGAGGAATCCATGGCAGCTCTGTATCTGGAAAAACCATTCTACGTACCCATCCTATCAGGGGAATAACCTCAAGATTCACCCGTTGCGCCTGACGAGTCCATCCGGTTTCATTAATCATAATGGCAAACTCTCCCACAGTTAAACCGTGACGAATAGGAACCAGATGATAACCGACAAAGGATTGGTATTTAGGCCGTACTATGGGGCCATCAATCTTAACACCACCCAGGGGATTGGGACGATCCAGGACCATTACTGGTATTTCAGCAATAGCTGCAGCTTCCATCATCTTCGTTATCGTGGTCATAAAACTGAAATAGCGCAAACCTGGATCCTGGATGTCAATAAGAATTAAATCGACACCATATAGATCAAGATTATCAGGTCTGAATCTGTGACCCCATAAATGTTTAATAGGGGCATCAAATCGCGGATCCTTACCACCTGCTGGTAATTGGAATACATCTTCCGAGAAAGAAAAAATACCGTATTGTGGTGTAAAGATGACTTTTACAGATAGACTATCCTGATATTGAGCGAGAAGATCTAAAAGATGTATACCCTTTCTATTAATAGAAGTTTGATTGGTCAGTACTGCCAGGGTCTTTCCATATAAGGGTTGAAACGAAAGTTCTTCCAGCACATCGAGCCCGGTTAGTACCTGCTGTACAAAGCCGGTTTCTGGTAAAGGAAAAACTTTTGAATACTCGTACTTTTGAGAATAAGAAACAGAGTTTAAGAAAGCTATTATTAAGATTACCAGGAAAACTTTAAGTTTCACCTGAAGTCCTTATTTCTTCAAATCCTTTTGAGGCAAAAACCATGGATATTAAACCAATTGCAGTAAACAGTGGCCACGCTACAGATGTAAATCTCACTACGGCAATCATCACAACTAATGCCATAATAAAACCAAAAGTAACACTATTACGGTGGATATCTGGGGCTTTACGGCCTAAATAGAAAAATCCTAACAGACCTCCATAAGTAAAAGAAGCGATAGACAAACCTACTTCTACTAGAGGGGTTTCTTTGGATGTGAACAACATTGCTCCCCCTACCAATACCATAGCCCAAAATATTGACAAAAGTCGTGACATGGACACATTATATCTATCAGGGCGATTCTTTTTAAGCCAGTCGGTCATCGTGGAAGATGCCAAAGCGTTGATAGAGGAACTTAGTGTGGACATGGCAGCTGAAAAGATACCAGCAACAATAAACCCAGCTAGACCAGCCGGTAAATAATCTATGATGAAAGTAGAAAATACCTCGTCTGACTTCATACTACGCCCTCCAAAAAAGACCCAAATTCCAGCTCCAATCACCAGGAAAATAGCAAACTGAATAAAAGCCAAAATGCCACTCCCAACCAGAGCTTTTTGTGCGCCTTTAATATTCTTGCATGAAAGTAAACGCTGAACCATCAGGTGATCTGTTCCGTGGGAGGCCATAGAGAGAATCATCCCACCAATTACAGCCGTTAGGAACTGGTAAGGATAAGCAATGATCTCATCGAAGCCACTATCAAAGGAAAAATGAATCATCGTTAACTTCCCTTTTTCCCCAGCTTCAATAAGTATTGTAGTCCAGCCACCATCCACCAGACCATTCAAAACTATAAAAACGGAAATAGCGCCTAACAGGTAAATACCAAATTGGATGGAGTCGGCCCAAATCACAGAGCGGATACCTCCTATCAGAGTATAAAAAAGGGTAAAAAGCCCAATGATGGCGATAGAGAGAGGATACGACCACCCCGTAATGATGGAGAGAGGAATAGCCGTCATAAAAAGGCGAACACCATCAGCAAGAATGCGCGTCCCCAGGAAAACCAGTGAAGCAAACCGCTGTACAAAAGATCCCCACCTGTTCCTGATAAATTCGTAAGTCGACTCTATCCCTTCCTCAAAGTAATGGGGAAGTAGCGCTTTAGCGATAAACCACCGGCCAATGATATATCCCAAAGCTAACTGCAAAAAGCCCAGATCTGTCTTGTATGCCAAACCGGGAATGGAGAGAAAAGTTAATACAGAGGTTTCTGTGGCAACCACAGAGAACATCACCATCCACCAAGGTAGATTCCGGTCTCCAAGGAAAAAACTGGAGGCTGAGGTCTGCTTCCTGCCAGCCCAGGCGGCGATTAAAGTCACCAGGATCAGGTAAGTAAAAAGAACTATGAAATCAGCTTGCTGCAATAATCTATTATTCTGAAAGTAGAATTTTCATAACCTCATTGTAGAACGCCCGTCGAACTCCCCACATCTCAGCTTTCCACTTCTCAAATTTTTCGGGAGTTTCTCCCCGGGATGGATACACATGGTTAGTGAGTAATATGACGGCAATCTTTCGGTTAGGGTCAATCCACATGGAGGTGCCAGTGAAACCAGTGTGACCATAGCTGCCAGGTGAGAAATAATCTCCTGCCAGACTTCCCTCTTCCGAGGGAGTATCCCACCCTAAAGTCCGCTCGCTGTCTAATGGTATTCCCTGTCGACGGGTGAACTCCTTAATAGTTGAACGTCTAAAATAGCGGCGTCCAGCAAAAAAACCTTCATCCATCATCATCTGCGCATATCTAGCCAGATCCAATGCTGTGGAAAACAATCCTGCATGTCCGGCTACTCCTCCCAATTGCCATGCTCTTTCATCATGGACAATACCACGTACAAGACCTCTTTGATATCTTCTGTCTATTTCCGTTGGTGCAATTCGGGGTAGTAACGAAGGATCAGGATTAAACATGGTACTTTTCATTCCTAAAGGACGAAAAATGTAGCTCTCCGCCAGGTTATCTAAAGATCTTCCGGTTACCTTCTTTATTATCTTTCCCAGCAGAATGGGACCGAAATCGCTATAGATGTACTTCTCACCCGGTACAGCTACAAGCGGGCGTTCTATTATGCTGGTCAGGATTTCTTCACCAGATGACCCCAGGGGGAATTCATCATAGGCCTGCAGCCCCGCAGAATGTGTGAGCATCAGTCGAATAGTAATCCTCTCTTTATCACCTCCTGAAAATTCAGGAATGAAATCTTTGATAGGTTCATCAAGGGGTAATATTCTCTGTTCTACTAATTTCATCACAACTGGTGTCGTGGAGGTTACTTTCGTCAAGGAGGCAACATCATAGATAGTCTCAGCAGTCACCGCTGGTGAATTATTATCGTAAGTTTGCCCGCCGGCTTGATAAGACCAAACCAGCTTTCCCTCCCTGATTACGGCTACCTGAGCACCAGGGAAAACGGAATCAGAAATGGCTTTATCCAAAATGTCTCTGGCCAGAGTGAAATCAAAAGTATCAGTCGTCATGGGCAGGATTTGTGGTTTGGATCGCATTATACCGTAACCAGTTGGTAGATTGGCGCTAAGTCTAACCGGCAATTTCCCACTAATTGAAGTGGCACCAAAAATAGCATCAGCCATGGCATATTGGGAAATACTTCCATAACTATAACCACATAAATAGGTGTCCAATTCATCAACATCAGCAACATAAGGACTTCCAAAGGAGACGACCACCACTGGGAGGCCTGAATCCTGTAGTTTTGTTATCAGTCGACGGTGAGATTGGTCTATGGAAACTGTTCCAAGATTCATCCTCACGCGGATTAATAAGGTAACCAGTATAAAATCACTTTCTACAGCACTTTCAATAATTTCATCAACCATCAGCTCTGTTAGCGGTTGATAATAAAACGAGGTTTCCACATTTCCATGGGTACGAGACACAAGCGATCGAAAGGTACTTGAATAAGAGAGCATGCCATCACTGGTGGCTAGAAGAATATGGGACATTTTACGGCTTTTTCCCACGGGAATGGGAATCAAATTATTTTCATCCTTAACCAGTGTAATAGATTTAGATGCAATCCGGGAAGCTATCGACAGATGCTCGTTATTCCCTATGATTTCCTTTGCTTCTGACAGGGAGACGAATCGATTATCAAATAATCCTAATTCCTCTTTGGCTGCCAATATTCTCGAGACTGATTCATTAATTCGAGCTTCAGAAATTCTCCCCTTTCTAACAGCTAAGGTCACTTCAGACATCGCCTTATCTACATCCATGGGTAGAAGAACTATATCTGATCCAGCTTCAATTGCCCGGATAGCTGCTTCGCCAACCCAAAAAGATTCCGTGATTCCTCCCATCTCCAGAGCATCAGTTACAATAAGACCCTGGTAACTTAATTTATCCCGTAAAAGGTCGTGACTCAGTGCAGGGGACAACGTAGCAGGAAGGCGAGTATCATCTAAAGACGGAACCGCAATATGAGCCGTCATTATCATTTTAACCCCAGCATCCACTGCTTTGCGGAAGGGAACCAGATCAATAGCTTCAAATTCTTCACGTCCTGCTGTAATTACCGGTAATGATGTGTGAGAATCCGTACCGGTGTTGCCATGACCTGGAAAATGTTTAGCAGTCGTAATTAAACCATTTTCCTGGGCACCTCTTATGAATTCCACTCCGAATTTAGAAACGGTTTCAGGAGAATCGCTGTAGGATCTGAAATTAATGATGGGGTTATCAGGATTACTATTCACATCCATCACAGGAGCAAAAGTGATATGGACACCTGTTGCTCTGGCTTCTCTAGCGGTTATCTTGCCTTGTTGATAGGCAAGTTCCGGTTCTCCGGTTGCCGCTAAAGCCATATTGGAAGGAAAAAGAGTCCCTGTATCCAACTGTTGACCTACACCTCGTTCATAGTCAGCAGCCACAAAAATAGGAATTTTTGCTAATGACTGCAGTTCATTGACATTGGAAATAGTACCGTGGATGTTACCAAAAAACTGGATGACACCTCCTATACCCCTCTCCTTTACTAATCGTTTGACTTCCCGGTAAGTATAATCGGAACTGTTGTAAAAATTACCAGAATACCTAAGCATGAACATCTGTCCGACCTTTTCTTCTAAGGTTAGGTCCTCTAAAGAGGGTGGTCCCTTGATTTCTTCTGGTGGTTGAACCTTTATCTCCTCGGGAGGAGGTCCAGTAACTACTTCAGGAAGTGGCTTTACTGCACATCCTGCAATAAATAAAATCTGGATAAGACTTAAAAATAATTTTTGCATTTTCGATACCTCCTGGATTCTATTCAGTTGATGGTATTATAGAGTCCCCGTTCATATTTCTATTAATGTTCCTAAACATATACCCGTTCGGTTCGACCGCCAATAGCTGTCATTAGCACATAGGAGGTTGAGTCAATATCCACAGCAATATCTTCAATTCTGATGCGGTTTGTTCTATCATCTCCAAAGAGCAAAACTTCCTCACCTTTCTCAGGATATTCATCGCCGAAGTTTACCATGAACTGGTCCATACATACTCGACCAGCAATAGGATAATTTTTCCCTCTGTACCCGACATAACCATGCTTATACCAATTCCTTGGAAACCCATCCGCAAATCCAGTTTGGATTACAGCAATATTCGCATCCGAGTCCGGAGCATAAACAGAACCATAACTAATGGGAGTCCCAGCCGTTACTCTCCTTACTGCTACTATAGGCCCTTTCAAGTTCATGACTGGCTCCACTTCAATGCATTCTGTAGTTTCATCAGAAGGATAAGCTCCATACATCAACATCCCTACTCGAACGAGGTTAAAAAAAGAGGTAGGTAAATTTAGAACACCTCCACTGTTGGCAATGTGAAAATATTTCACTTCAAAATGCAACTTCTGGCATAACTCAATTACCTTGTTAAAACGTGATATCTGCAGTTGAGCATACGCAGGATCACCTTCATCCGAAGTGGCAAAATGGGAGTAAATTCCTTCTAATTCTACCAAAGGTACGCTGATTAATTTCTTCAAAACTCGTTCTACTTCTTCGAAGGGAATACCCAGACGTGACATTCCCGTATCTACTTTTAGATGGAATTTAGGACCCTTACCAGTTTTGCTAATGAATTGGGTTACTAATTTAAAGTCCTCTTTAGATGAAAAATTGAGTGTAAAGTTTTGCTCAAGTGCTGGTGCTAACATATCCTCAGTTATCCGACAGAAAATCATAATTGGTTTCTCAATACCGCTTCGACGGAGCTCCAATGCTTCAGCAAGTGTAAAGACCCCGAGATAAACAACATTTTCTTTCTGAAGTCTTTTAGCAACTTCAATAGCACCATGACCGTAGGCGTTAGCTTTGACTACTGGCATGACCTTAGCCTCGTCTACATGGGCTTGAATCTTTTGCAGATTACGAACTAAACGATCCAGATGAATTTCAGCGATGGGATTATACAAATTGAACCTCAATGTGCTCAAAGTCAACTGGAGTGTAATTGCTTGAAGACAGAACTAAGCCACCGTATACGGGAAGGTAGGCAGATACTACCCATTCCACAGAATTAAATTCATAGCTAAGTGATATTTCCATGCACTTTCGGTAGAAAAGTGATTTCTTAATTACCGATCCAGTGCATCCTAACTTGAGTTCTCCCTTTTGTTTATTCATTTTCTCATATAGTTCTATAATTAGATCTGCTAAATAGTCTGCTCCCCGTCGTACCAGATGATTAGCAACCATATTTCCATTTTCAGCAGCATTCAAGATTACCGGTGTGCCTGAAGCTATCACTGGGGGTGGAGTTTCATCTCCAGAAAGTTCAGTTAAAAGTTCCTCGTAGTCATTGAAACCGAAATGTTTTACCAGCGCATTCCTGAGCTGAATATCGTCATCATTTAGGGATCGTTCTTTTGTAATTAACTCCATCAATGCAGTTTTTACTAACCAGTAACCACTCCCCTCATCACCAATTTTATGACCTAAACCTCCTGTAAAATAGATATGACCTTTTTCATCTGTCCCGATACCGACTGAACCCGTACCAGATAGAATCGTGATTCCAGCATTAGTACCCCAAATACCTCTATGAGCTAATTCAGAATCGTTTATCTGCAAAATATGAGCATGGGGAAAGAGGATATCCAGTTTTTCCTGGAATGCCAGTCGATTTTGAGGATTTCCTCTTCCAGCCATTCCGGCGACGACTTCATCTACATCATCTCGAGAAACACCCAGCACCAATGTTGCCTTGTGGATCAAACGGTCCAATTCATCCAGGCAATCTTTACCGGTTACATTTGGATTTGATCCCTTCCCCGAG
The DNA here is from genome assembly GCA_046861645.1 of Fidelibacterota bacterium. Taxonomy (GTDB): domain Bacteria; phylum Fidelibacterota; class Marinisomatia; order Marinisomatales; family UBA2128; genus UBA2128. The sequence goes on from JBHHUM010000035.1 coordinate 11,561, forward strand.
ACTATAACACCAGACGACAATGATCTTTGTAATAACAGGAGATCAGTTGAAGTAGCCCCTCCATCTATCGAGACCGTTAGTCCTTTAGCCATAAGTTTGCTTCAGATATTTTTTCAATTCATCAAAATCACCAAACACTTTTGTACTACAGCCAAGGATCCAGGAACTCACCTGTGACAATGGCATGCCAAGGACGAGATATACAGGAATGTCTCGATGATAAGCGATGGTCACTTCCCCATGCGTACCAGCACCTTTCCTGACGGCACGGTCCCAATAGCAAATCAGATAATCAATATCAGAACATAACACATCCAAATCCCGATCGATAAAGCGACGTACTACTTTAAGAAATCTCTCGTAATCAGTCATTTTCCAAGAACGAAAATTCTGCTGTTCTTCCGGGTCAATCAAAGTTGCATCCACATCAAGAGGATTGAACACTTCATGATTCAGACTCCCGAGCAACCAGCGTGACATTTCCTCTCGCCATTTTTTACCTTCATCGGGAGCATTTTCTATGGCACCAGATAGATATACTTTCATCGGGAGCGGACCTTTCGGAACTGAGATGCAGACAAAATCACCAAAATTGCTATTTCGATTATCACTAATAACCACGACCAATCAGAAAGACTGCCCTCAAGAAACAAACTCCTTCCCGCAGTCATCAATTGGGATGTCGGAAGCCATGAAAGTATTGATGCCAAGTTAGCCGGATAGACCATTATCGGAATCAGCCATCCAGAACTAAAAATGATAAAGAGAATTACAGTAAATAGTCCGAAAAAATGACTACTCCTGCGATGACCAGTTAAAAGCCATAAGCAGACCAGGCTTGAACCCAAAATACCCACAACTACCGCGAACATCAAGGTACCCAGTAGGGGTAGAATATCAGGTAAGTGTCCTACCAAAATTATCAAAATGATCATTCCCCCTAAAGTCCGAAATAGAATTTCAAATGCACTGGAAGCAATTAATGAAATAACTATTAAAAAACTTCCATTTGGTGATGCAGCAAGATTATCAACAAATCCAGTGGAAATACTACGCTGTAAATCACTCCAGAGTGGCAGGATGCCGGCTAAAAGAGCTATAATGAAAAGTAAACCCGGAAAAAGCCAATCATCGGTAATTCCACTCATCTCCGTGTGTAACCATGTACCCATACTCATCTCCAGAGTAAAATAAAGAGCCAGAGGAAATAAAAGAAGAGTGGCTAAATGACCAGTCCAGTGGTGACGAATGTGCCAGACGCGTCGTCTTAGAAAGAGAAATACTAACATCACTCTTCCAGAAGTTCGGTGGCAGATATCAATAAGGTATCCAAACCCACTTTCTCAGACTTATAATCTACTAGAGAAGATTGAATGGCAAGTTTCATTACATCAAAGAGTACCTGACGGTCTCGACCGTAAAAATCGAAGGTTTCACCAATCCGCTCCGGGCGGACAACAGTGCTAATATTGGAAAGAATTTTCAACATATCATCAGTCAAGTCACGAAAGTGAATCTGGAAGTGGTGTAACTCCCCCGTAGTCTCTAAGAGGCGATCTAAGGTGCCATCCAGAACGGTTTTACCGTGATGGAGAATCATAATTCTATCATGCAGCCTTTCTGCTTCTCCAACCGATTGAGTAGCATAAACGATGGTTTTACTACCCCGTAGATTTTGAAAAAAGTCCCATACCATATACTTTCCTCTGACATCAAGGGAAGTGGTCGGTTCATCTAAAAAAAGTATAAGGGGATCATGAAGCAAGGTGCGTACCAACATGGCTCTCTTAAGATACCCCTGTGAAAGTTCATCGGGAAACTGATCCAGTACATCTTCAATGTTTAGTACATTGGTCAATTTAGCAATCTGACTTTTAATTATACTATCCGACAGTTGATATAAAGCGCCTTGAAATAAAAAGTTTTCCCGGAGGGTAAGCTGAGGGTCGAAATTCGGTGTCTGTGGCATATAACCTACAATACGTTTAGTCTCAACAGGTCTCAATTGAACATCCATACCATTGATAAAGACGTTACCATACTCGGGTTTAGTCACCCCTGCCAGTACGCGTAATAAGGTGCTTTTTCCAGCATCATTTGGACCCACCAACGCCATAATGGACCCCCTTTCAATGCCAAATGATAATCCTGCCAAAACCGAACGACCATCTAACAGTTTGCCAACTTTTTTAAGTGATACAGATGCTTCCATTTTTTATCTACTATTTTCTATTATCCAAGTGACTTTTGGGGACTATTTTCATGTCATAATTTAATTCATTGACAATATGCATCTTTCGATTATCATTTAAACTCACTCCAATTGCAGTGTTAACTCCAACATAACGATCAGAAATTTGATGATTTCTCAAATTTCATCTATCTTTTTTATAGCGCACTGCTCACCATCGGAAAATAAAAAACCCAAAATTATCAATCCTCAGTGCGCTTCGTACCATGATTCCCCTGCTCCGCAATCTACTACCACCGGTACATTCAATGGTAAAGCGCTCTCCATCTCCTCAACAACCAGACTTTTCAGATCATCTAATTCTTCTTGAGGGACTTCAAACAGTAATTCGTCATGAATTTGCAGGATCATCTTCGATCTAAGTTTCATTGACTTTATTTTCTTATCTATAGTAATCATGGCCAACTTTATCATCTCAGCAGCAGTTCCCTGAATAGGATGATTAATCGTCGCTCTTTCAGCCGCCATTCTGACACGAGAATTCGAATGGTCAATATCATAACAGAACCGCTTTCTTCCCAACATAGTTGTAACAAACTTTTTATCTCTTGCTATAGTTAAGGTTTTATCAATAAATGATTTGATCCCCGAATAGCGGTTGAAGTATGTTCCAATGATCTGATCGGCTTCACTCAATGACATACCAAACTCCTGGGATAAACGATACGGTCCAGCTCCATACATAACTCCAAAATTAACGACCTTCGCCATCCTACGCATTTCCGGTAGTACATCATCTAAAGGTACACCGTAAATATCACTAGCTGTACGAGCATGAATGTCTTCACCTCTTTCAAACGCCTCTTTAAGCACCTTATCTCCACTCAGATGTGCCATAATACGTAATTCTATTTGAGAATAATCTGCAGAAAATATCTGCCATCCTTTTTCTTGAGGACGAAATGCTTTCCTGATTTCACGACCTTCTTCTGTTCGTATGGGAATATTCTGAAAATTAGGGTTGCTGCTTGCCAGCCGACCAGTCGCAGCTACTGTTTGACTGAATGATGAATGAATGCGACCTGTTTGAGGATGGACCAGCTTGGGAATAGCATCCACATAGGTTGACTTAAGTTTTTGGAATTTCCGGTAATCCAGCACCATTCCTGGAAGGGGGTGTTCATTCTTTAATTTCTCTAAAACCGTAACATTTGTAGAACGTTTTCTGACCGGTTTCAGTCCGATGTGATCAAATAGGATAGTTGCCAACTGTTGAGTGGAGTTGAGGTTAAATTCCATGCCTGCCAAAGTAAAAATCTCCCGTCTGAATGCATCCAGTTTCTTTTCCATCCAACGAGACATTGTACCCATCATTTCACTGTCCACATATACACCATTTTGTTCCATCTGCAAGAGCGAGGGAATTAACGGTAATTCCACTCTTCTCATAAACTCCACCAGCTCCATCTCAATCAGTTTTTTACGGAGGATAGATACCAGTTGTATTACCACGTCAGCATCTTCTGCAGCATAGAAGGCAATCTTATCTAATGCAACATCAGCCATCGAAATTTGATTTTTCCCGCTCCCGATCAAATCCAGAATAGGTTGCATTCTATAGCGCAGGTACTCTTCACTTAGATAGTCTAGTTTATAAGAACGTGCCGCAGGTTGAAGAAGGTGAGCCGCTAAAAGAGTATCAAATTCTATTCCTGCTACCTCAATTCCATGATTTTTCAAAATCAAACAGTCATATTTAAGATGCTGACCACATTTAGCTATGGAATCATCCTCCAAGATGGGTTTTAATATTTTGAGAACCGTATCAAGATCATTATCACCTTCAAAGAGTTGTTTTTCTTTTTCAGGAAACTGCACAGGAATGTACCAGCCTGTATGAGGTTCTATGGAATAACTGAAACCGACAATCTCTGCCCGCATTGGGTCCTGACTGGTGGTCTCTAAATCTAAAGAAACCAATTCTGCATTTTTTAGTTTTCGAACCAACTCAACTAACTTATCCTGCGAATCAATTAATGCATATTTCTTCTCTCTTAAGGCTGAATCTTCATAAGCCTCTTCTGTTTTAAACTCGTTCAATTGATCCAAGAGTCTAACGAATTCTAGCTTTCTGAAAATTTCTGTAACCGCATCAAAGTTGAAAGACTTTCGTTTCAAATCATCTACTTTCAAGGTAAGAGGTAAGTCAGTCTTAATGGTTACCAAATCTCTGGAGAGATAAGCTATATCGGCATTGTTCAACAATCCCTCACGGGCTCGCTTATTTTTTACCTGCTCAGCATTGGCCAGAACTGTGTCCAGGTCACCATATTCCTGCAAAAGAGCTACGGCAGTCTTTTCACCAATGCCCATGACACCCGGAACATTATCAGAGCTATCCCCCATAAGGCTTAGAAGATCAATTATCTGTTCAGGTTGAACTTTCCATTTCTGTTCCACCTTCTGACGATCTACAATTTCTGCAGAAGCTCCTTGACGACCTGGTGTATAAAGAAAAATGTGATCATTCACAAGTTGCATGAAATCTTTATCGCCGCTGACGATGTAAGCCTCTATCCCCTGTTTTTTAGCTGTAATCGCCAGTGCACCGATGATATCATCCGCTTCAAAACCAGGCATTACTAATTGGGGAATATTCAAAGCTTCAATCAGTCGCCACAGTTCGGGAAGTTGCTCCCTGAGTTCATCTGGCATTTTTTCCCTGGTGGCTTTGTATTGTGGATACATTTTGTGTCTAAAAGTTTTTTCTTCAGCATCAAAAACTGCAGCAAGATAATCGGGTTTCTCGTCACGAAGGATTTTGAAAATGGAATTAATGAACCCGAATAATGCACTGGTATGACGTCCATCCGATGTCAGGAGAGGATTCCGTATCATGGCAAAATGTGCCCGATAAACCATAGCATAGCCATCGATGAGGAAAAGACGTTTTTTATCTGGGGATGACATTGGATAAAGTTAACCGATTCACCCCTCTATCTTCAATCTAATTTCCTGTCGACAATAATAATCATTTCGTATTTTTGATAAATTCAACATGAACTATAGGAGTGGATTGCAACAAATGGAACAAAAAACAAGAAGCAATATAAATCGACTTGCTGAAAGGGGCAGTTACGATAAAGATGTAATCAACAAGATTATTGACGACGCATTGATTTGCCATGTGGACTTTGTCCAGGATGGCCAACCATTTGTCATCCCGACTATTCATGCCCGAGCTGAAAATAATATTTAGCTTCATGGATCAAAGAGAAGTCGCCTGCTGAAAGTGGTAAAGTCTGGAGCACAAATCTCCAAATGCATTACGCACCTTGACGGGCTCGTCCTAGCCCGGTCTTCCTTCCACAACTCTATGAACTACCGATCAACAATTCTCTTCGGTACCGGTCGGGGAATCACGGATGATGGTGATCAACTACAGGTGCTGGAAATCATCTCAGAACATCTCTTCCCAGGCCGTTGGAAGGAAACCAGGCAACCTACTCAGAAAGAACTGGACATTACATCTGTGGTAGCAGTAGACATCGAAGAGGTGTCCGTTAAAATTCGCACGGGACCTCCCATCAATAATAAGGATGACCATGATCTTCACATCTGGACTGGAGTATTACCTTTCCGCATGTTAGCTGGTACCCCCGAGCCTGATCAGGGATTGGATGAAGAGGTTGAAATTCCCAGTTACCTACGCTATTTTGGTTATAGGTAAAAATTAATCTTCCAATGTCAAAAATACCTATCATCTTTCTTACCATATTTCTTCTTCTCTCTCCTGGATTTTCGCAAAGTGCGGGTAAAATGTCAATTGGAACTGACCTCATGTCGGTCGCCTACTATTCACTTTCATTAAATGCTACCTTCTCACATAGAGCCTCTAATCGAGAACATATTGTAAGTGGATATGTATATTTACCCATATCTGATAATGACTCTATCATAAAAGCGTTTATGGCCTCATATTATACACGAAAATATTGGAAAACGGAAAAAGAGGGACTCTTTCTCGCTTGGGGAAGCAGGATGCTTTATTGGGAATGGAATAAGTTTTTTGGGATCAGTGATATTCGAACGATTCTTGCGTCTTTTGATGGCCAAATTGGATATAAGTGGACTGTTACCAATACCTTTTTGATCACACCAACTGTCAGTGCAGGACCGATGTTTGGAATATTACTAAATAATCAAATTTCGAGATTTCCGATAGTCATTATCTCACCCTGGGCAACTCTAGAGTTAAGTTACAGGTTCAACTAACCTGTATAACTATCATAGATTTCTTTCTAGAGTAAGTGGAAGTTGTGAGAAAACCCTATTTATTCACAGAAGGGTAGTAAGACTAAAAGGAATATACCAAGTATGCTCTGGCTATCAAAGAAGTAGATTCCGTTCCGTTTGCAGTCTTGTCTCTAAGTTCGCCTGTAGCTTTCATATCGAGGTTCTCCAATATATTCCAGTTTAAACCCCCTTTGAAGCCCACCCAGGAAACCTCTGTAATACCGGTCCCGGAAGCAATATTGATACCTCCCAGTACCGTTAAACCTAACTTTTTAAATTGATAATCTCCATTCAATGATGTGGTAAAGAAAATCTGTTCGACTCTGTCATCAGGACCAATATTGAATCTACTATTGTTGTTTGTCACCGTCAAATTAGTTGTTAGCGGGAATGGAAAACGGGTAGTTAAAGTCGAACTGATCACCTGAGAAGTTAATGAGGGATCGACGAAATCCGGATCCCACTGCCGGTCTTTGTATTGATCTTCCTTATCCACCTGAACAAAAGTACCCATTAAAGTATGCGAAGCATTAAGCAGGTCGAAACGATAATTGAAACTAAGTAAAATGTTATTGAGGTGAGTTTTCTCCCTATTATCAGAAAATGTTACACTATCCAGTTCTGTTACCTCATTTATTCCATTATCTCGATCCACTGTTTTAAAAGATAAATTAGCAGATGGTAATCCTGGTCCAGGCAAAAAGTTTAGTCCTGCCGAAAAGGTATTTTGATTGCGGACATTATCCGATGATTCCGAAATACCATTATTCTGGTGACGATAGCTAAGGGTCAGAAACAGGCGATTCTGTAGCAGGCGCAGTTTATCAGCAATTTTCCATTCACGATTGTCTGCTACAAGATAGGGATTAGCGAGTGAATTGAATTCTGGACCAACTTGAATAAATTCAAAATCGATCAAATTATCAAAATAGTTTAGTGAAGCCTTGGCTCTCAGAGCTAATGAAGGCATGGAAAATATAGCATCGCCAAGAGAGATAGCTGCACTATCAGAGAATAATTCTGGAGAAATAGGTGAGATAGGAACCATGTTAGGATTAATCACAAAAATATCCTCGAAGTCAGCAGGATCTGGAAAAGCACTGAGATCCATGAATCCACCAATAGAATTGTCTTTAAGGGTATCCAGGAGAGTGTCAAGTCCAGCCAGGGTTAGTGCCCCCTCAGAGATATCATTATTCAGTAAACTGAAGGCTGCTTCACCTTCCAGGGCGATACGTTTGTGATCAAAGAAGAAACCCAAATCCGTCGAAAGTACAATATTGTCCTTGGGTTTTACACCTGTCCAATCACTTACATCAGACACTACCATTTGAGCACCTAACTGGTTAGATAACTCTGCATAGGTAAGTTTATCTCCCTCCTGTAACCCAAAAACGGAATCCGCAGAAGATATTTCAATCAAAGCATCATTAATTATGGGATCTACACTATTTACATTATCCTTTGTCTTCAAAAATGACAACCCGAATCGGAAAAGTTCACCTCGCCCAAATCCCAACCTTCCAGCTAAAAGTTCCTGGCGAAAAGTGTGACCTTTACGTTGTAGAGTTAGAAATCTTGTTCCACCTGTATCTGACTCAACAGAATGTGAATATGCTTTATCAACTTCTTTACTACCCTGAATTGCACGATTGATTTCACCCCTGATAAAACTGAGATTGATGGGACCTAACATCAGATGGAGATCTAAACCTCTTATTCTTTTACCATTTAAAGTAAAATAGGACAGGCGGGGATTAGAATCTCCAAGGTTTAGTGTGCCATATTTTCCAAAAGTCATTCCAAAACCATAAATATTACGGGGTTGCACCAGAGGATCCTCATCAGATGTGATCTTCACTTTGGTTTTGAACTTTATTTCTTCCAAGACTGTACCTGACAATCCTATGGAGAGCTGGTTGACATTTAGAGATTCTTCATCAATCCGATCTAAACTGCTACTGGAAGTAACATTTCCGGAAATGCTAAACTTTGAACTTGCTGCCGCAGCCTTCCTTCCCAAAACGTCAAAAGACCAGGTAACAGAATCAGCTTTACCAGCGAACAGTTCTATATGGTGTGTACCGGGAACTAGTAGAGGAGGAACATAGCTGATCATATCAGGATCTATATAAGCACGAGCTGTAATATCTACACCATCTACTCTTAACGTAATATCTTCTTTTAACACATTTTCCAGGCCAAAGAGTGATGCGGCAATCAGAATTTCATCTGCTTTCTGTTCAGAATTTGGCTCAGGACTCATGATTAGAATCTGCTGGCTGAACAAAACAGAAATAAGAAATGGTAGTTGGAAAAAAACTTTTTTCATCTCGGGATCCTACTCAGTAAACTTAATAATAAGTTCTTTGGTATTTCCGCTATCATCCTCGAATTGGAAGCGTAATTCTCTAATTTCTTCTTCCTCATCTCCACCGGTACTTTCCAATTCTTCTTCTGTGGTAGTGTGAGTTTCCAGCTCACCAGTAGTGGATGAAATGGCTGTTTCGCCCCCACTAAGACTGGTTATTTCCCCACTAACGCTATTCTCAACATCTACTAATCCTTCCAGTAAAATAAATACATCACCTCCAGTAGGATCACTGGAAACAATAATTTCTGTACCTTTAATAGAAGCCACAGAGGTAGGAGTAGAGATAATAAATTGCTTACCTTCCTGAGGAGATACATTAGCTCTTAACACACCATAGCTCAGGTCTACAGATTTGGAAATACCATCAGTTGTCCGTTGACCGCCCACTGTAAATTCAGAATCCTCTCGAATTTTAAGTACACTTTTATCATCAAGGAACATAATCATAGCCATTGATTTCTTCCCGGTAGAAATCTTATCCTGATCTTGGACAGGATTTCCAGGCTTCAGCGGTTTTTTTTCAGTTTCATCAGACCGCTGAAGTACGGCATCACCTTTAGCCTTTATTGTCATAGCTACTTTATCAGCTCCAGAAAGAAAAGAACACCCTATTATGAGAATAATTATTTGGAGTCGTTTCATTCCGAAACCTCTATTGCAGTAATTTTTTCACTTAAACCTTCAGCTACCATT
>JBHHUM010000121.1:0-5201 GCA_046861645.1 Fidelibacterota bacterium
CATACCGCCGGTATTATTTTCAGTCGGGATGGTGTTCATCTCGGCTCTAATTATTACAACAGCAATAGTTTTTATATGGAGCAAATTGCAATGAGAAAGAAATCAAAATCAAAATCAATAGAAGATACAACCCACGCTCGGTGTAGTCCAAGTGCTGCGAAAACCTGGGTGAACTGTCCGGCATCTATTGAGATGCAGAAGGGGAAGGAAAACAAAACCTCGGCAGCAGCAGAGGAGGGAACGTTGGCCCACAGTATAGTAGAGAATATGTTGATCCAGGATATCAGGACTCATAAAAAGATCGAAAAGTTCATGGGTATCAAAATTGATACTGAGATGTTTGTTCATTGCCTTGATTACTGTAAATATGTTGAGTCTCAGAATATCCTCGATTTAAAAGTTGAACATAAATCACCACTGTTTTATTCTCATAAAGAAACAGGTACGGTGGACGCTCTAGGGGTAGATAAGTATGGGACCCTTCATATAATTGATCTAAAGTATGGGCGGGGAGTTTTTGTAGAAGTCAAGGATAATCTCCAGCTTCAAATTTATGCAATCTCAGCAATAGAGGAGTTCCAATACTCCCTCGATATTAAGAATGTTAAAGTTCATATTTTCCAGCCGAGGATGGGTAATGTTAGCAGCCATGAGTATGACCTTTCAGAGCTTTTCGAGAACAGGGAGAAAATTAAGAGAGCGGAGAAGATGACCTGGAGTACCAAAGCCCCAATCAACCCCTCAGAGGAGGCTTGCAAATGGTGTAAAGCAAAATATACCTGTTCGGCAAGGGCAAAGTCATCTCTCCAGACTATTGATGATGACTTCCGGGATCTTGACAAAGTCGATACAGTATGCTTAAAGAATCCCGCTGAAATGCCAATGGACACCCTCGTCAAGATCGCCAGAAGAGCGAAGGAAATTACATCTTTCGTTAAGGACGTTCAAAACATTGTGATTGAGAGGATAATGGCAGGAGAATCAGTAAGAGGGACTAGTATAAAGCCCTCAAACCCGATTAAGAAATGGGTTGATGAGGAAAAAGTTATAAAAGCGTTGACAAAGGCTGGATTTGATGGTATAATAAAACCGAAGGTTCCTACTCCTTTGCAGACTATCTCTGCTTTTAAAAAGTCAGAGAAGAAAATACCATCAAAACTTCTTAATCTTATTGAAGAAACACCAGGGAAAACTAATTCTCTGGTGTTTGAGGAATAAAACTTTAAAAGAGGAGGAAAAATTTAAAAAGAAAATGCCCTTAACTTTAACAATTTTTATGAGGATGAAAAAATGAGCGAGGATTTCAAAGTTGTAGTCAAGAATGTAAACATGGCGTACCCATCTATATTCCAGGCAACTGAGTACAAAAAGACACCAGAAGAATCTGATCCAGCCAAGTCTAAGTTTTCAGCGTCTTTTCTGTTCGATCCAACCACCGCATCCGGAAAAGCGAACATTAAGGCTCTCCAATCAACATGTAAGAAAGTGGCAGCGGCGAAGTGGGGCAAGAAAATACCCAAGTCGTTAGAAATGCCACTTCACGACGGGGACGAGTCCGATAATGCGATTTACGAGGGGAAGAGGTATTTCTCTGCGAGGGATCGGTTCCTCCCACTCGTAGTTGATCGCAGTCTGAATGAGATTAACAAGGACGATCCGGAAGCCAGGATCTTCACTCACGGTTGTGAGGTTAATGTAGTTCTGACCGCCTGGGCTCAGGATAATTCCTTTGGGAAGAAGGTTAATCTGAACCTTAAGAAAATTCAATGGGTCGGCAAGGGAGAAGCTCTCAAAGGACCAAATCAATCCGTGGATGGTGACTTTGATGAGCTGGAAGTTGAGGATATTGATGATATTGATGAAGATGTATCAGAAGAGGACTTCTAAGGCAGGAACAGGAGGGGGGAGGGATATTCCCTCCCCCAATTTTAAGAGGAAATAATGATACCTGACAAAATTTTATATATTGACTTTGAAACTTACTCAACTGAAGATATCCGCAAGACCGGAGTTACAAAATACGTAAACTGTAAGGAGTTTAAGATATTACTTTTGGCTTATGCAACAGGAGATGCGAAGGTTGTTGTAGAGGATAGGATCAACAAGAAAGTTTCAGACTGTTTAAACGATCCGGAATTTTTCATTGTGGCACACAATGCCCGCTTTGAAGCTTTGTGCCTCAGACGTGCTGGATTTGATATCCCGATGAAAAGATTTATCGACACCGCAATGATCGCCAGATCTATGTGCTTACCTCCGGACCTGAAAGGTTTGTCTGCTTATATGGGAGGAACACGAAAACTGGAAACTGGAACCGCATTAATTAATTTATTCTGTAAACCTGACAAGAAGGGAAACAGAGTCCTACCATCGAGAGATCAGGCTACACAACAGAAATGGGAGCAGTTTGCGGAATATTGTAGAGTAGATGTTGAGGCTATGAGAGATATTTATCGCAAGATACATAGCCACCCGATACCAGAGTGGGAAGAAAAGCTCTGGCACCTCGACAGTAAGATAAATGACAGAGGTATTCCCCTCGATATACCAACCGTGAAGAAAGCACGAAGGATCGCTGAGAATTATAAAGAGGAAAAGACAAAGCAATTCAGGGGAATTACAGGAGTCAATCCGACACAACGAGATAAAATCCTTAAGTGGTGTGAAGAGCAAGGAGTGAAATTACCTGGACTGACCGCTGGTAATGTCCAGACTGCGTTGGATGGTGAACTTCCCGATAAGGTGAGATCCGCACTAAAGATTAGGCAGAAAGTTTCAAAGACTTCTCTCAAGAAGATGGAGACCATGATAAACGCATCAAATGACGATGGGCGGGTTATGGATACTCTTCAATTTCATGCTGCCACAACGGGAAGATGGGGTGGCAGACTTATCCAGATACAGAATTTTCCAAGACCGACAATCAAGAACGTGGATGAGGCTATTAAGGCGATAAACAACAATACTTTCGACAGTGTTAATTTCAATTGTCCCAGGATGGAAGCCCTTTCATCTACTTTAAGAGGGATGATAAAAGCTCAGAAGAGACACAGGTTTATAGTATCTGACTTTTCCAGTATTGAGGCTAGAGTCCTAACCTGGATGGTAGGGCAGGAGGACAAGCTGGAACTTTATCGTAAAGGAGAGGATCTTTACATTGATATGGCGGCGGGAGTTTTTAATAAACCTAAAAGTAAAATACTTAAAGGCTCGGCAGAACGCCAACTTGGTAAAACTCTGGTACTCGGAGCGGGGTATGGAGTCGGTTCTAAAAAATTTGTTGATGTTTGCAATGCTATGGGGTTGAAGATTTCAACAGAAATGGCGGTTAAGGCTATTGAGAGCTTCAGGTCTGCGTATAACAAAGTGGTCGGCTTTTGGTACAAAGTAGGAGATATCTGCATCCACGTTGTGAAGACGAGAGCAACTCATGTACTCAATACGAAGTATTGCAAGTTTAGATTCTCAATGGTGGGTGGGAACTTACTTATCACTCTACCGAGTGGCAGAAATCTAACTTACCCCCTTCCTTGTCTCAGGGATAGGGCAACACCCTGGGGAGACGTAAGACAGGCTTTACATTTTTACGGGAAAGAATCTGGGAGGGTCAACTGGTGTCTACAATCCACTTATGGAGGTAAACTGACTGAAAATATCACGCAGGCTATTGCAAGAGATCTTCTCGCTTTCGCAATGATGAGAGTTGAGAAGAATGGGTACAAGATCATAGGAAGTGTTCACGATGAGATTATTTGCGAAATGCCAAACAAGAAAGGGTCGATAGAGCATTTAAACGAGTTAATGGAGATAAATCCAGAATGGGCAAAAGGGCTGCCAATCGGGGCAGAGGGTTACGAATCAAAACGTTATAAAAAATAGGAGGAAATTAAATGGTTAATTTTAGAGGTCAGTGTCCGAACTGCGGAGCGTTCGTTGAATTATGCTGCGGTCAGGTGGAATGTCCGGTTTGTTTGTATGTTATAATAAAACCAAAACAGGATCCGCCAATTTGTGATTGTTCAAAACATAACCCGGATATAGGAGGGAACGATGCCGACAAAGCTGGATGTTGTCAAGATCAGTAAAAGTGATAGAGAGAGATTAAATCCTCACTTATCGAACTGGAAAGTTTTATCTCAAGGGCTTTCTAAAAATTTATTCTCGCTAACAGATTTAAGGAAGATGCTGGCAATCGAGGCTGAGGGGAAGATGAGAGTTCACATCCTCGAAAGGCTTATGTCAAAAGTCAGCACAGAAATTCGGAAAAACCAACGAGAACAACTCGGAATAGAAGCCAAAAAAGAGTCAACAATCGAGAAGAAAATATGTAACTACACCCAGTCTTTAGGTTTTGAGACTCCAAAATTCACATCTCCTGGAACTAGTTGTGTGCCGGACAGAATGTTTATAGGGCCGAACGGAATCGTCTTTTTTGTCGAGTTTAAAAGAGCTGGAGAAAAACCTTCACTTGGGCAGAAACGGAAATTTGAAAAATGGGGGGAATGGGGCCACGATGTCCTTATCATAGACAGCTTCGTAGGCGGAAGGATAATAATTGATGAATATATCGAATTAAGAGGGGGTGTATGATGGTACTAGAAAGGATAGAATATTTACTCGATCATTTTTCAGAAAAGCTAACTTTGAGTGAAGAGACCTGGTTGGAGTCTATGCTATGCCTAACTTCCTGGACCGAAAATCAGGAAAAAGAATTAAATCGAATAAGTGAAAAGTTTTGCTTACCGAAGGTTGAGAATTATGAAAATTAAAACGGAGCATACGGGGGCCAAAAGGACCAAAGGTTTTTGGGGTAAAAAACGAGAAGCTAAAGAAACTTGTAAACGGGTTAGACGAAAAAATGACAAGGAGGTAATTAGGAATGAACGAGAGATTATGGAATTAAGAGAAGGTTTGAACGTACTTAGCTTATTTGATGGCATATCTTGCGGGAGAATTGCACTTGAGAGGGCTGGTATTAAGATCAATAAATATTTTGCCAGCGAGGTTGATAAATATGCTATCAAAGTGTCAAAAAGCAATTATCCCGATATTGAACATATAGGAGATATCAAGGATATAAAAGGTACTACTCTCCCAAAAATTGATTTATTGATAGGAGGCAGTCCTTGCCAGGATCTAAGCGGGCTAAAAAAAGGTGCAGGCCTACAGGGTGAAAAGTCAAAATTATTTTTTGATTTTGT
>JBHHUM010000122.1:0-5192 GCA_046861645.1 Fidelibacterota bacterium
AGGTGTTGAATGTTTTTATTATGTCTAATTCAGTAAGTTTATGGAACATAGCCAAAAATTATTGAAAAAAGAGTGTTGACAAATTCATTCTACGAAGTGTAAACTAAGCGTTGAGTCCCGTCACCTAGGCGTGCTCTTCAGAGAAAATAGGATTTCTCGAGGGTTATTTTGGCGGGGCTCGTCTTTTATGTGCGAAATTATTTCAAAAAGGAGCCCAGTGAAATCATGAAAAAAGTAACCGCTCGGTACAGTCAATTGGTTATGCCCAATGATCTAAACAATATAGGCACACTCTTCGGTGGCAAAATGGTCTCTTGGATGGATATCTCTGCTGGAAAGGTAGCCCGCCGATTTTTACAAGGTTCTGATGCGGCTGGGGCAGTGACTAAAGCCATCGATAAAATGATCTTTTCAGAACCGGTATATGGTGGGGAATGGGTGAACTTTAAAGCAACAATTCGTTCTGTAGGTAATACTTCATTTACTATTGACGTAGAAGCATCAGCGGAAGATGAAAGTGGTCATTCCCGTCCGGTTTGTAAAGCGTGCTTCACCTTTGTGGCGGTAAAGAAGGGGGAGGACGATGACCGTTGGCACAAGGTCCCCCATGGAAAGAAGTAGTCCTTATTTCAATAGTACCATTTTCCGCACCCGGGTGAAATCTCCTGCCTCACCCAGGGACTCAGTCTCCTGTGGGGATCCTGCGGATATGCGATAGATATATATTCCTCCACTGAGGGCGTTGCCTTGATTATCTCTACCATCCCATACTACACTTTTGAAACCAGCCTCCTGCTGTAACCACTGCCAACTTTGAACCTCTCTTCCAAGAATATCATAGATTACCAGTGAAACTGAAGATTGTTCTGGAAGATCATACCGAATCGTTGTTGTGGGGTTGAAGGGATTGGGGTAATTCTGATGTAAAGCGTATTCATCAGGCAAGATCGCATCGGCAGTATTTACATCAAGCCAATAGAAGATTTGATGGTTGGAAGTATCACTTTCATTACCATTGAAATCTACAGTGGTGATATAGGCTTCGTACTGCCCTAGTGACCACTCAATCTCAGTATCAGTGAAGAATGTATCGGTAGTGGTGGTTCTTAGTTCAAACTCATCACTAGTATGCCTACGATACAGATTGAAATACTGGAAATCCTCATCCACAGGCCCCGTCCATTGACTTAAAATTCCATATTCATCTGAACCAGTGAACATGAGTATCGGGACATGTGGTGCCAGGTTATCTATCGAATATCCTATGATAGGATTAGAGTCGAAGAAAATAGTCGGATCCTCAGTATGTGCTGTCACCATGAAAATCGACCAGTAGATTCCGTATGCAGTGGAATCGCCAAGAGTGGGTACCACGGCACTGTAGATATCCTCACCATGCCAGGGAACCGTTCCGATAAAGTCCCAGATCGGGTACTCTTCACTGGATTCATTTACGAATCGCCAGATACTGAATTCGGTGAATACTCCAAATGGTCCTGGATCACCCGGGCCCCACAGAATACGCACCTGTCGACCCTGGTCGTTAGGAATATCATGGATTAAAAAGAGATAGGGTGGGATAATACCCTCCTGATATAGGGTAATATCGAAATAAACCGTGTTGTTATTTACTTCGATAACCTGTTCATCGTAAAATGGTTGGTAACCCTCTGCGATAGCAAAGATGTTGTAAACGCCATTAGGTACGTCAATGTGGTAGTAGCCGTGAGGGGGTACGGCCATCCAGCCTACATAGCTATCGTTCCAGACCTGCAGGTATATCCACTGTTCCTCATCGATGCCATAAAGTTCTATATGTCCCTCAATAGCACCTTCCATTGGAGCAGTTGATAGACTAAAATCAACCTGCACTTCTGAATCAGTAACCTCGATGCTGTCCACCCATTCAATCCAGAATCCTGGATGAATTACTGCTAAGTTGTAGAGGTTATTCACCACTGGCATATAATATTCACCAGCATCGTTAGTCCACGCCTCGAAATGGGGTTGCCAGTCGTAGTATTCCTGACCATCGGCTACTACCCTAGCCCCCCCCACAGGATTACCAAATTCGTCAGTAACGGTACCGTAAATGGCTCCTTCGATAGCCACCAGACTAAATTCCACAAATACAGTTTGACCTTCCTCTACAGCAACATCGAGCGTCTGGGGGAAGAAACCTTCAGCATGGGCTTCCACTTCATAGAAACCGGGAGGGACATTATGATAGAAATATCCGTCTTCATCGGTTTCAGTCTCAAATTGAAAATTCCAACTCCAGATAGTTACTATTGTTCCTGGGATAGGAGCTCCTTCTAGATCGGTGACGATTCCTTCTATAGCAGCATTAAATTGCTCGAAGGGGGTGAGATAGATATCAATCCATAACTCTTCACCAGAGGCTATATAAAGTGAATCGAAGAAGGGTTCAAAACCTTCAGCAAAGGCGTAAAGGTTGTACGACATATCTCCTATAGCAGGTAAATGGAAAAATCCCTCGTGATTTACCTGACGAGTAACCGTTATAGAATCGTTGGAGATTTGAACCCAGGCCCAATGAACTGGAGGAGCATCTGGGCCATCAGATAAAATTTGTCCGCTGATACTGGCATCTGAATAAACAAGAGTGAAGTCCAGGTCAGTATCCCCTGGAGCAGCCTCATATCCTTCCGGCATGAAGATTACCTCATCTTGAAAGTCGAGGTGATGTACGGTAACCCAGTAGAAATCAAACAAACTGGAGACACCAAGGTCATAAGGGACATCCCAGGAATCCGAAATCTCCATCAGGTTCCAACCGAGTTCACTCCAGGCAATAACAGCTACGTTCTGTGGAGCAAAACTCTCTCCTAAATGGAGTGTTCCGCTTACTTGAGAGTCGAGTGGGAAAAGAACGAAATCCTCATAAGCTGTCTCTCCGGCAGGAACAAAGATTTCCCGCCAGAAGGGGAGGAGATAATCTCCATATATGGAATCTTCATCAGGACCCAATGACCAACCTTGTTCATAGTCCATTATCCATAAATCAAACATTCCACTTTCGTTGGTTACTGATTCCACTCCATATGGACCAGCTTCAGCAATAACAGGAATACCTGCGATGGGTATTTCTGAAGGGTCGGTTAGAAAACCAGAAATCTGGGCGTTGGGAGGAACAAAGGAAAAGTTTACTCCCTCCATGGGTCCACTTACAATAACATCTTCTGCAAATACACTGGGAAAAAGTCCTTCAGTAACACCCAGGATATCAATAGCGAAGACGTACCAGTTTTCACCTTCAGGTATATCTGTTTCGGGTACATGGAGAGTGTAATTGCCGGCACTATCTGTTAATGTGGTCCAGATAATATCGGGTCCGTCATTACCGGGATGATCCACAGCTACTGCAGGAAAAGCAGCGATGATAATGTTGGAAATAAGAGTGTCTGCAGCATTGACTTCCCCAGAAATTGAGAAAGCGGATTCAATTCCCTCTGTGTAAAGTGTGGCCGATGCCGATCCTCCGCCATCAGTCGCAGTAACGAAAAGGGTGGCTCCTTCCATACCGAGAAAGAGAAAATCACTGCTTTGAAGTAAAATAGTAATCTCCCAAATGCCCTCATCTGGATTTTCATCCTCTTCTTCATTATCTGTAATGATGAAGACTTCTTCACCAATGTCCAAAACAGTTAAGAGATCAAAATCAGTTTCCGGGTCGAACATTCCATCACCCTCATCCAGAAAAAATTCAATTTCTGCAGTTGTTTGACTATCAGAAAAAACAACTGTAATTGTTAGTGAATCAGACGGAGTAGCTAGAGTTGAAATTGAACCGTTGAGAAGAATTTGGATCGTATCACGACTACTATACCGTTGAAAAGGTAGTGTGCCCGTAGTGAGAAAGTGTGGGGCTGTCTGAAGATGCCAGCGATCGGAATTCATCATCCTCATCTGAGCTGCTACATCAATGAAGGCCTTTGAATCAACTTTATTTTGTTTAGTTCTATTGGACATAGTATGAAGCGCCCATCTACTGAATCGTTTTGTCTCCTGACGTCGGGTCTGTATGTCAACTGGATCGAAAGAAGATGCAGGTAGTAGTTGACTATCTCCTTTCTCTAATTTTTTATTCTGTGGAGTTAAGGTTACTTCTTCTTGATCAGTAGCAAGTAGGAATGATGTAAAGATAGTAAAGGCAAGTAAGAAGGTTGTTTTTTTCATAACTGACCTCGCTGAGTTTATGTGAATGGTAATGCATTTAGTTTCTTAGACAAAGACAAATGAAGATAGTTAAGGCTCTTTAGCAATTAATAATTCCATCACAAGAAATCTACAGTGAATAACATCTTTTTCCAAACTATCAGGTCTGAAAATACGTGACCTGAGTCACAAAGTAATTCAAATTGGATTCAACCCACAAACCTTATCCAACAACTCAGCTATATGCAGTACCTCAATCGGCAGCTTTCTGCGCTTTGCTCCCCAGGCAAGCTGAATCTGACAGCCGGGATTGGCGGTAATTACGGCATCTACTTTTATGTAAGATATCTAAACATACCGGTTATTCCAATTTCGCAGAAGCTAGCTGAGAGGAGATGATTTTTTCTCGCCATTTTCTTTGGCGCAAAGACCCTCCAAAATAATGGCGGGCAGGAAACAGCTACAAAATCCGCTGGATGCTGTGCAGAAACAGCCGCCCGCCTGCCCCATCCCGAAGTTTCGGGAGGGCGGGCAGGCTGTGATAAAATTATACGTCTCTTCGGTATTTTTCAGGAAGGAATTAAACTCTTCCCGACACGTATGTCGGGACTCAAACAGTAATTCCTTCTCATCTTCAAAACACCTAGATCCTATTGTTGAATTTTATCAAGGCGGCGAAAATCAAAACCTAAAACCGTCATTGACCTCCGAGAGGGTCATTAATTGGTAGGATCAAGATCAACTCTCACTGTAGTCAGGATTCAACCCATAAACCTTATCCAACAACTCAGCTATATGCAGTACCTCAATCGGCAGCTTTCTGCGCTTTGCTCCCCAGGCAAGCTGAATCTGACAGCCGGGATTGGCGGTAATTACGGCATCTACTTTTATGTAAGATATCTAAACATACCGGTTATTCCAATTTCGCAGAAGCTAGCTGAGAGGAGATGATTTTTTCTCGCCATTTTCTTTGGCGCAAAGACCCTCCAAAATAATGGCGGGCAGGAAACAGC
>JBHHUM010000123.1:0-5119 GCA_046861645.1 Fidelibacterota bacterium
TCATCGAAGAGTGACTCTCTTGTTCCTATCCCTTCATACTTCCAAAGGAAACCTAATTTCCACAACTGTTCCCCTTTCCTGATGGATGTGCATTAATCCCTGTAATTGATCCTTAACCAGCATCGCAACCAAATCCTTTCCGATTGATGAACCCTTATCAGGAATCCTTCGTACTGGAGTACCCACACCGTTATCCGCTACAGTTAATCTCACTTGATTTTGATTCTCTTGCTTTAAAGTAACAGTAATATTTCCCGGTTTATCCTTAGGGAACGCATGTTTTAAAGCATTTGTTACTAATTCATTTACAATAATTCCACAGGGGATAGCAAGATTCATTGTGAGTCGTATGGGTGCTACATCCAAATTCAAAGAAACCACTGGAGCTCGCTTCTGATATACCCTGCTTAACTGCTCAACGAGATTCTTCAGATATTCTCTGAAGTTTACCTGCGAGTAATCACCGGATTGGTATAAGTTTTCATGTACCAAAGCCATGGAGCGGATACGATCCCGGCTTTCATTGAATAGAGTCTGGACATACATATCCTTAAAGCCTTCTGCTTGAATATTAAGTAAACTGGATATTACCTGTAGGTTGTTCTTCACTCTATGGTGAATTTCTTTTAGAAGCACCTCTTTTTCATGCAAAGATTTCTGAATCTTCTTTTCTGCTGTCCGGCGCTCAGTAATATCCCGGGTAGTGATAAAAACTACTTCTTCTCCATTATATATCGTCCGATTGAGGATGATTTCCTCTGGGAAGGAAGAGCCGTCCTTACGCTTCCCCCACCATTCAAAGTGTTGAGATTTACCTTGAAGAGCCTGTTGAAGATACTTTTCCCTTAGTTTATTATCGGTTTTTTCCTGATCACCTAACATAATCGACGGATCAGAAATTAACTCCTCCCTTGAGTAACCAAACAGTTGCTCGGCAGCTAAATTACAATCCAGTATTTCTCTCTTATAATTTTGAACGATAATGGCATCAGTAGTATATCGGAATAGATTTCTCAAATTCTCCTGGGATTGACGTTGTTCTTCCTCAATACGCTTACGTTGGGTGATATCTCGGAAAATCCATACCCTACCGGCAATAACATCTTCAAGCATCCAAGGCCTGGAATAGCGTTCAAATGTTCGGCCATCCTTGAAAAAGATAGTATCGTAGTCAACATCTGACGATCGATACAATTTCTGTACCTTATCTAAAAAGCCTTGGGGATCAACCAATTGCTCTAATACAAAGTCAAGCAATTCCTTATCACTTTCTCTACTGATGATCTTTCCTGGAATTTTCCACATTTCTTTAAAAGGACGATTAGAATGAACTACTTTGCCTCTCTGATCGACTACCAATATGCCATCTGTAGTAGACTCAAAGATAGCTGTTAGTTCTTTTTCTCTAGCTTTCAGACGCTTCTCTGCCCGTACACGATCAGTAATTTCCTCAACTGTTCCTTCATAACACAAAACATTCCCCTGGGAGTCTCTAATTACCCTGGCACTCTCCCGAATATAGATGGTTGATCCATCTTTCCGCTTCCACATATTCTCCAACCCTTGAATGACTCCTTCACTTTCTAAAAGTTGTTTAAAGGTTTCACGATCATACCCTCTCTTAAAACCCTCTTCTTCCAGATTGTGTTGCTGTAGTTCGGCTTCAGAGTCATACCCTAACATTTTCACCAGTGCAGGATTCGCAAGCAGAATCTTTCCATCCGGGGTAGTTCGGTAAAGACCCAGAACAGTATTCTCGTACAAAGAATGAAACCGCTTTCGGGATTCTTCACGTAGACGCAACCAGACTTCCAGACGTGTAGCCAACACCTCCTTGGAGAAAGGGAGTCGAATTACATCATCAAACCCTGCTTTTAACCAGGGATTGGGGTTGATTTGTGCAGGGAGTGCGATTAATACAGGAAGGATCTCAAATTCAAGGGTCAATTTTTTCTTTTGATCTAAGAGCTTAGTTCTGAACTTTTGAGCCACTGAATGTTCAACCAGGTATAAATCAATATTACGAGTATTCCAGCTTTCTTGATCTACAACTACTACTTCATCTACTTGATAACCCAAATTGAAGACATACTGCTTCAATAGCTGACGATCTTTTAAATGCGAAAATGCAATCCCAATTGTGGGGGCTCTTGTCCCCATCTTTTCTCCTTCAGTCAGTACTAATTAAGACGTTCTGGCACTCCTGTTAACAAACCTTGCAATCCACTCAACTTTTCACCAATTCTGATGCCTTCATGAGTAATCACTAACTCTCTCAGATCTGGTTGATAGGAACCCAAGCGCTTTTTGAGACATCCAATTACACGAATAATTCGGCCTTCAATTTCAGCATAGCGTAAAAGGAGTGCATTGTCTACTAGAAAACTTACTCCTAATTCAGTTAGTCTTAATTCACCTGTTATATGTTCAACTTCATTTACTAAAACAGTACTCACATTACTTAGTGATAAGTAACTGGTAAGATTGTATAGATGAGCCATAAGACTACCAAATTGTTCCATAGCAATATTGTAACCTCTTAGACTGTCAATCATCACTACATTAAATTTCTCAGTTTCAACAGCAGTTCGAATCATAAATAATAATTCGTCTGGATATAAATCAGCAGAGTTGATCTTTACAATCTTCAGATGTTGTTCCTCCAGTAGTGTTCCGATGGGCATATTCAGATCATTGCTCCGTTTAATAATAGATTCCACGGACTCTTCAAAAGTAAATAGTATGGCTTGTTTACCTCCCATAATTGAGCGAATCAGAAACTGCATTCCCAGTGTGGATTTCCCAACTCCTGTCTGTCCACTAATAAGACTAATTGTACCCGACTCCAATCCACCTTGAAGAAGTTCATCGAGTTGGGGAATACCAAAAGGGAGTAATTCAGTGCCTGGTTTAGCTTTCCCTGTGAATCTGACCCGATGGGGATAAACAACAATACCATCTGAAGTAAAACGTAGTGGGTGATAACCAGAGTAATAACCAGAACCCCTTAATTTCTCCACTTCCAAACTTCGCAATTCAATTACTCGGCCTCCGGAAACCTGTCGATTTAAGCGTATAATCCCATCTACTGCCAGGGCAACTGAAGTCTCTTTATCTAACTCTGTAGGTTCAAATATCAGCAGTGTAGTGCATTTACTGTTATTCAGAAATTTTACTAACCTGATAATCATTTTACGGAACTGATATTCATTCGTCGATAAATACCTGAGTTGGGTGACAGAATCTATTACAATGTTGCGAGGCTTGCTTTTCTCTACAGTCTCAACAATAGTTTTCCATGCAGGTATCTGCTCTACTTCACTTGGATCAAAGACATTGTATTCTCCTGCTTTCAGGTCTTTTGCCTCTCCTGAGGGTGTCATATCAAGAATCTTAATTCCCTCTAAATCCCAATTAAATCCTGCCAGGTTTCGTTTCACTTCTAATGGATCTTCTGCCAGGGTAATAAATAAACATTTCTCACCTTGAGCCTGTCGTGATAGTAACCACTGTAAAGACATAATTGTCTTTCCTGTCCCTGTTGATCCAACAATCAAGTAAGTTCTATCTGATAAAAAACCTCCGTGTAATATTTCATCTACTCCGGGAATTCCAGTCGGTACATACGTCTTACTCATTTCATGCTCCTTAATCTTCTGTCAGTAATAGTTGGAATTAGCCATAGTTCGTATTCTATCAAAGTGGGTTCCACTTCCCCTGGAAGAGACTATAAAAAGTTCACATCTCTTTTGTTGTAATAAAGTTTTATTAAATCTCTGGTTTATTTCTAAGTGATTTCGTCGATGAAAAATCATTTTTTAACCCGGATTCTGTCTTCTCTGGGACAATGATTTCAACGGTTAAAATGTATCATGACTGGATTGCCAATTTGCTCGAATGGAATTAATATATCCTCCATAATTTATAAAAAAAATAGATAGATAAAAGATATCAGGGTATTTAATCAGGATAGATTTATACTTGGTGTTATTTTTTGATGATTTTATAATACTCGTGTCATCCATGATAGAATCAACACCAGAGTTAAATTAGTTGCATCTTACCTTTTTTTCAAGCTTTTCTCCTCAATGATGAAAAGATTTATCTTCTATTTCTGAGCGAGAAAATACAAGTCAAGTAAGATGTCATTCGGCCATATTCTATGTGAATGATATCTATTATTTCTTTTTTCCAGAAGTAAAAGTTCACCCATTACTATCTAAGAACCAATGAGTTGGTTTCTCCGTTTAAGTTGTTTCCTAAGTCACACAGATAAATCTGGATGTATAACTCAATGATACCTATTTTATTAATCCACAGGCTACTCGAGCTCCCCCTCCACCGAGTTTTTGCGGTTCATCTAAATAGTTATCTCCACCCGTATGAATCATCAGAGAATGTCCTCGCATGTCACTGATCCTAATTCGAGGAGCAAGTACAGGAAGAGTAGCAGTACCATCCTCATGCACGTAAAGTACGGGTAAATCTCCCAGGTGACCCTCGCCAAATGGTCCTGAATGGTAGTCAGTACCCATAGGGTCGAGATGCCCACCAGCTGAGAGACCAGGAACTTGTGTCCCCTCTTTTTCGGCAGGAGAACAGTCCGGGTACTGATGGACGTGGAATCCATGGATACCTGGAGAAAGTCCTGTTAAGTCAGGAATGAAAAGGGTTCCATAATCAGTCTCCTCTATCTTGATAGTTCCGATTTCCTCACCCTTTCCCGAAGAAGTCAAAAGGTACATTTGCACTCTCATACTTCCTTCTGGTTCACCAGCTTGCATTACAACCAGGAGGACAAAAAGTAACAAAGAGACTTTATTCATAGGTTTTTTCCTTTATTTCAATAGTCTGAAGACACTCACTTAACGAAAATGTCGATCATAAATTATGAGGAACTTCAACTGAATTACAAAGCTCATTTCACTTTTATCTATATGTGCTCCTCAATTGAATAGACTTTAACAGTGCACAAGATCATGAACTGGGATTTTGTAAAATATCAGCACCAGGTCTTATTTATTATTGACTACTACCATAAAATTTAATTGAAATGGCTATGTTCTAAGGATAAACTGATTTGCATGTTGTTTACACTACCCTGTGGAACTCCGACGGA
>JBHHUM010000124.1:0-5074 GCA_046861645.1 Fidelibacterota bacterium
CAACGCTGCCTGCCCTGCGCCTGCCCTGCTTGCCCGGTAATGAGGAACGCCGGCCTCGTAGGGAACGGAGTGACTGTATCGGGGAGTGTATCAGGGTAAGGAGCTGGTGACTGTACGGGGTAGGTGTTGAATGTTTTTATTATGTCTAATTCAGTAAGTTTATGGAACATAGCCAATAATATATGTAAGATATTTTTAGGAAGAACTTATGTGACTTACTGATATTAAGCACTTATCAAGTAAAAATTAAAGGGTGACTACCGCCATCATTAATTGCTTGCAGACGGAAGATATAAAGAATAACTTTAAGTACCATGACGGCAGCACAATCAGAAATAAAAAAACTTTACTACTCCATTGGAGAGGTCAGTGAATTGGTAAATTTGAAACAGTATGTATTAAGATACTGGGAAACGGAATTTCCCATGTTGCGACCCCAGAAGAACAGAGCTGGGAACCGAAAATATCGACAAAAAGATATTGATCTTTTACTTAAGATTAAATCTCTACTTTATGATGAAAAATACACTATTGCCGGTGCCAGGGAGCAATTACGCCGTGAACAAAGGGAAGAGACAGATTCAGGATATAATTCAGGAGAATCTGAGAAGTATCGCAAGCTTCTTTCTTCGATAAAAATTGAACTTCAAGAGATACTTGAATTACTCTCCCGTGTATGAGACAGATTATAGAAATACCTAATACTTGTGCATAAAAAATTAGATACTTTTTTAGGGTTAATGGAATTGATGATGTCAGCAAAAATAAAGCATAATTATAAATGTGAAAAGCAATCCTGAATGACATTAGGAAGATCATCAGTTTAAGAAATTTAATATCGGAGCGTGGCGTAGCCAGGAAGCGCACCTGAATGGGGTTCAGGGGGTCGGGGGTTCAAATCCCCCCGCTCCGACAAAAAAGTTTCATGCTTCATCAAAATGTTTCCAACCACTATAAACCAACATCTCCTTGACTTGGAATACGCCGTCCGGGGACCGTTAGCCTCAAGGGCTGCTGAGCTTTCTAATCAGGGAAGAAACATTATTCACTGTAATATCGGGAATCCTCAAGCTTTAGGTCAAAAACCGATTACATTCTATCGCCAAGTGCTCAGTCTTCTGGAATATCCTGATGCAATTACCTATGCAAGGAATCATGATGATTTTTTCCATGATGATGTGCTTGATTATGCCGAGGAGTTTCTCGAGCATCAGAGGGTGGGTATGGGTGCTTATACTGAAAGTAAAGGTCCCCGGTTCATCCGGGAGTCTATTACTGACTTCATTAATAAACGAGATCATTTAGCTCATTCTGGAGGTATACCCTCTAATCCAGATTATATTTTTCTAACTGACGGTGCCAGTGCAGGAGCAAGAAACATCATTGAAATTCTCATCGCTAAACCGAATGATGGCATCATGATCCCAATTCCTCAATATCCTCTTTATTCTGCCACTGTAAGAAGATGTGGGGGAGTACAGGTAAATTATTATCCTGATGAGGATAGCGATTGGGCGTTAAGTAGGGATATTCTTATTGATTCCCTTAGCAAAGCCCAGAAACAAGGTGTTCACGTCAAAGCAATCGTAGTGATAAATCCGGGGAATCCAACCGGGGCGGTATTGGATGAAAAAAGTATTAGAGATGTAATTCGTTTTGCCGGAGAAAATGATTTAGCCATTATAGCTGACGAAGTATATCAGGAAAATCTTTATGGTACCTCATTCATCTCTTTTGCGAAAGCAATCGGTAATGAAGAGATTCCCCTCTTCAGTCTACATAGTATTTCTAAGGGGTATTTTGGAGAATGTGGGCACCGTGGAGGTTATCTGGAAGTACGTAATCCACCGATAATCGATGGTAGTGAGTTAAACTTCATTGAAGTTCTGGTTAAACAGGCTTCGGTTAGTCTTTGCTCCAATACCGTGGGGCAAGCTCTCGTTTATATGATGGTTAATCCCCCTAAAGAGGGAAGTAAAGCATTGGCTGAATTAGAACAGGAGAAGGAAAGTATTTTAAATGATCAATTACAAAAAGCAACCATGATCAAGAGCGCTTTCTTGGAGATGGATTCTATGGAATGCTTTGGTCGTATTGGAGCTTTATATCTTTTCCCTCGTATGAACAAACTACCCAAGGGGAAAAGTGACTTTGATTATTGTTGGGCTCTACTTGAAGAGACCGGTTTAAGCACTGTAAATGGAAGTGGATTTGGACAGAAAGAAGGGACCCAACACTTACGGATTGCCTTTATTCCACCTATGGAAATGCTACAAGATGTACTACCCAAATGGATTGAGTTTCACAATAAATATGTGAATTCCATTTGAGATAAATTATTTACTCCATCTGGAACCTCAAGATAAAAACTGAGTATTGTTAAGTAAGATTTTTGCTCCAAATAGTAGACCTTACAATGAATAATAGATGATAATACAACCCCATTTACTCTACATAATACTCTCACTCTTGTTAGGAATGGTGATCTCAATCCTATTTATCAAGATGATCAAAAAGCGTAGAGCTTCTCTGAACAAAGAAATACTTCTTTCTGAGAGTTCTTCGATGTTCTTTGTTCCCACTTCCAAATACAATGGCACTTTAGCGATGGTAGTCAAGAATGTCCTTCCTCCTTCCATGCGTAGAACTCATGATATGACCGGAAAGCAAGCACTACTGTTTAAAATGAAACGAGAGGATCTAAAAATTGATGGTTGGGCATCCGATGGTCATATACGAGGAGAATATCATGAACTGGGTAATGAGAGATATTATGTTTATGTCCAACCTATGCGTAAAGGACGTCGGGGGATCGAATTGGAAGATTATTTAACTAGTAGGGCTTCTGAAAAGATCGTTGCAACTTCCTCTTTAATCGAGAAAATCTAAATCCACTATTTACCAGAATCATCACTAGATCAGATAGAATATCATCTTCTGTAAGTAATTTGCTATTACCTATCATCTAAAATATCCCTCAGTTTCTAAAGGAAATAAGGACAATGAATTTGATACCCCTTACACCAATCTCCTGATAACAATTCTTAGACAGGTGTTGAGCAATTGACCCAAGGTCTGTTAGTGGTTTTCTGACTAAATTACTATCATGTCAGATAATTTATTAGTCGTGATTCCCGTATATAATGCGGGAAGGAGCTTACGCTATTTATGTTCAGAACTTCATACTTTTATACCAGCAGATATTATCTTTATCGATGATGGGAGTTCAGATAATAGCCAAAATATTTTAAAGGAATTTGGATTCCATTATATATCTCATCCTCGAAATCTTGGTAAGGGGAGAGCTCTCAGAACTGGAATGCAATATGCTAGGAAGAAAAATTATGATTTTGTTCTGACTTTGGATAGTGATTTGCAACACCCTCCGGAATACATTCCTAAATTTCTTCGGTTAATTAATAAGGATAGGATCATTATCGGTCAAAGATCTAACTATTCAAATATGCCTTTACATAGACGCTTCTCTAACTCAGCTACCTCCATACTGATTTCAATTCGCTGTGGGATACTAGTTAGAGATTCTCAATGTGGCTTTCGACTTTATCCTATAAAGTTGTGTAGTAATCATCAATTTAAAGAAGATGGTTTTCAATTCGAGAGTGAAATCCTTATTAAAGGACTCCTTATGGGGTATCAGGTTCAACATATTTCAATTCCAACAGTTTATGGACGAGAAAAGTCATCTATGAGAAATATACGTGATACTATTAAATTTGCCGCTATGTATCTGCGAAGTTTTTTCTGGTAAACTGAATGAGATGGCTTAGAAAAGTGTACGATTGGGTATTGCATTGGGCGGAAACGCCTTATGCGGTTCCAGCACTGATTCTGCTAGCAATAGCGGAATCTTCCTTCTTTCCAATCCCTGTGGATGTTTTGCTAATAGCCATGGCTATCTCCATTCCGAAACGAGCATTCCATTATGCACTTTATACATCACTTTCTTCCGTAATTGGAGGAGTAGGGGGTTATATTGTAGGTTTTTATTTCATGCATTTCATCGGAAATACTATTATCGATTTTTACGGTTACGAACAACAGTATAATACCTTGGCACATACCTTCCAAGAGCATAACTTTCTTGCCATTCTTGTGGCTGCTTTAACACCAATACCGTATAAAGTTTTTACCATAACTGCTGGAGCAACCAATGCTGGTTTCGTTGAATTTATACTAGCTTCTATATTAGGTCGTACTGCTCGGTTTTTTGCAATTAGTAGTCTCATCTTCTTTTTCGGGAAAAGAATAAAAGGTTTTATAGATAGATATTTCAATTTGCTGAGTATAATATTTACAATCCTACTTGTAGGCGGATTTATATTAATCAAATATCTCTTTTGATTGATGACAATAAAGAATAGAACTAAATTTAACTTTGAATTGACGGGGTGTAGCGCAGTCCGGTTAGCGCGCGTCGTTCGGGACGACGAGGTCGAGAGTTCAAATCTCTCCACCCCGACAAAATCATGAGAACAACTGAAGAATTATCTCCATTTAGTAATCTTATTCGTAAAGTACCCGTTAAATGTCCCAATACGATCACAAGTTAATAGAAAATAAGTGGCAGAAATACTGGGAGGAAAATAAAACCTTCCGTACTGAAGACAACTCCGATCGACCTAAGTATTATGTTCTTGATATGTTTCCCTATCCTTCCGGCCAAGGATTACATGTCGGACATCCCTTGGGATATATTGCGACAGATATTGTAGCACGGTATAAACGAATGAAAGGGTTCAACGTTCTTCATCCCATGGGATGGGACGCTTTTGGACTGCCTGCTGAGCAGCACGCATTGGAAACGGGTACTCATCCTTCTGTAACTATTGCTGAAAATATTGAGAATTACCGTCGCCAACTAAAAATGCTTGGTTTCTCTTATGATTGGGATCGCGAAATAAATACTACTGATCCCAAATACTATAAATGGACTCAGTGGATATTTCTACAGCTTTACAAAAGGGGCTTAGTGTATCAAGCTGAAGTACCTGTAAACTGGTGTCCTGAATTAGGTACCGTACTAGCCAATGAAGAAGTAATTAACGGCAAATCG
>JBHHUM010000036.1:0-20614 GCA_046861645.1 Fidelibacterota bacterium
CCGCTTCAATCCCTACTTCGCCCAGGAACTTTATGCTTACCAGCCACTATATTCACCAGAACCTACGCAGAACTCAACTGACCACCGTCCTCTGGAAGGTTTTATCTTTGCAGTCACCCCCTTCAATTTCCTGAGTATTGCTGGAAATCTTCCCACTGCTCCTATCCTCATGGGAAACGTAGCTTTATGGAAACCAGCCTCCAGTGCGGTTTACCCTGCTTATTATCTAATGAAACTCTTCCAGGAAGCGGGGATACCCGATGGTGTAATCAACTTTATTCCCGGGCCAGGATCTAAGGTAGGGCCAAACCTTATCCCCCATTCTGCTCTGGCAGGAATTCATTTCACCGGTTCAACAACTGTTTTCCATCGAATGTGGAAGACAGTCGGAGAGAATATTTCATCTTACCAGAACTACCCTAGGATTGTCGGAGAAACAGGGGGAAAGGATTTCTGCATAGCCCATGAATCTGCAGATCTGGACGCCCTGGTCACAGCCCTGATTCGAGGGGCATTTGAGTATCAGGGTCAAAAGTGCTCAGCGCTTTCCCGGGCTTACCTTCCCTCTACTATCTGGAGTGAAGTTAAGAGTCGTACCTTAGCCCAGGTTGAGACAATCCAAATGGGTGGCGTGGAAGATTTCTCTAACTTTATGAATGCAGTTATTGACAAAGCTGCTTTCGATTCCATAGTAGAGTTTATTGAATATGCTAAAAATTCTTCGGATGCTGAAATCCTCGCAGGTGGAAACTATGATGATTCTACAGGATACTTTATTGAACCGACCATCATCCTTACGACTAATCCTCATTTCAAAACGATGGAGGAGGAAATTTTCGGTCCCGTGTTAACCATTTTCGTTTACGAACCCGAGCAATGGTTGGAGACATTAGAATTGGTGAACAGTACCTCCATCTATGCCCTAACTGGGTGTATATTTTCACAGGACCAGAAAGCTTTGAAGGAAGCTAATGATGTCTTACGTCATGCTGCAGGAAACTACTATATCAACGACAAACCCACCGGTGCAGTAGTGGGTCAACAACCTTTCGGAGGAGGACGAGCATCTGGAACTAACGACAAGGCAGGTTCCATGTGGAATTTAGCTCGATGGGTTTCCCAGCGGACAATTAAGGAAAACTTTAATCCACCTAAAAGTTATCGCTATCCATTCATGGATGATGAATGATCAAATTCCTCGCTAAAATTCTTTCCTATAAACAGACCTTCGGATTTAGCTAAAGTCACAAGACTGCTTATCAAGTTAAGGAATTAAATAATTCCTTAGAGTCTATAAATAATATTACTTAGGAGAGAAAATGAGAAAGAATAGAAAACGAATTTTAATTATGGGGGCTGCAGGCCGAGATTTTCACAACTTCAATACAGTTTACCGCAATAATCCCAACTACCACGTTGTTGCTTTTACAGCTACACAAATTCCAAATATCGAGGATCGTAATTATCCGCCAGAATTGTCTGGCAAATATTATCCTAATGGGATACCCATTCACGATGAAAAAGATCTCACCCAGTTGATAGCTGAACTTGATGTAGAGGATGTCATCTTTGCTTATAGTGATATTTCCCACGAATACGTTATGCACAAAGCTTCAGAAGTCATTAAGTGTGGAGCCAACTTCGTGTTATTAGGTAGCGAACCCACTATGATAAAATCTACTAAGCCAGTAATAGCCATCGGAGCGGTTCGAACTGGTTGTGGTAAAAGCCAGACTACCAGACGTATAGCACAACTCCTGATTACTGCCGGAAAACAGGTTGTGGTGATTCGACACCCTATGCCCTATGGGGTTTTAGGTAGACAGAAAGTGCAACGATTCGCTACAGTTGAGGATCTATCACTTCACAACTGCACTATTGAGGAAATGGAAGAGTATGAACCCCACATCACCCGGGGGACTATCGTCTATGCAGGTGTGGATTATCAAGCTATCTTAGACGAGGCTGAAAAGGAAGCTGACATTATCTTATGGGATGGTGGAAATAACGATCTTCCTTTCTACAATCCTGATCTCTATATAGTCGTTATGGATCCGCATCGGGCTGGACATGAAATGGCATACTATCCCGGTGAGTCTAACCTGCGCATGGGAGATGTAATTATTATTAATAAGATGGATACAGCTCATTCTGAAGACGTGGCTAAACTAAGGAAAAGTATTTCCATTGCTAACCCGGGCGCTACGGTCATCGAAGCTAACTCTCCTGTAACTATAGAAGATTCTTCAATTATTACAGGGAAGCGATGTTTGGTTGTCGAAGATGGACCTACCCTTACACATGGTGAGATGAAGTTTGGAGCAGGAACAGTAGCTGCTGAAATGTTTGGCGCCACTGAAATCATCGACCCTCGCCCATGGATTGTGGGAACTATTGCAGAAACATTTGAGCACTATCCTAATATTGGCAAAGTACTCCCAGCTATGGGTTATGGTGGTCAACAGATTAAGGATCTGGAAACTACTATTAATTCTGTCGAGTGCGACGTAGTAGTAATTGGGACACCTATCGACCTGCGGCGGATTATCACCATTGAGAAACCCTCTGTCCGGGTTACCTACGAACTCCAAGAAATCGGTCATCCTACTCTTGATGAAATAATAGAACCCTTTACTAAATAGAAGACCAATTAAAGACACTCTTCGTTGGACAAAGGGCTTGCTTCTGCTGCAGGTAGACACGAAATTGACACAACTTAATTGTTCAAGAACAAAGATGTTTCAAACATTATCCTCAAAAAGTTTCCACCGGCCTGGGTAAAATAATCCACGGAAAATAGTTGTTTTGAAGCTTCACGAATATCAGGCCAAGGAAATTCTTAGAAAACACAAGGTGCCTACCCCCAGAGGCCTCCCTGCCTTTACTGCTGATGAAGCTGTGGAGGTTGCGGAAAATCTGGGAGCTAAAACTATCGTTATCAAAGCACAAATCCACGCTGGTGGTCGTGGTAAAGGTGGTGGTATTAAGCTTGCTCACTCTATACCAGAGGTTAGGAAATTAGCTGAACAGATGCTGGGGATGAGATTGGTTACACATCAAACTGATTCTGCAGGTAAGGAGGTCAAACGACTACTGATTGAAGAAGGCATCAATATTGCCACAGAGCTATATGCAGGTATAGTCCTTGATCGTTCAGCTGAACAATACGTGTTTATGGTTTCAACAGAAGGTGGAGTGGAAATTGAAAAAGTGGCGGCAGAAACACCGGAGAAGATTGTCAAGGCATGGATTGATCCAGAACTTGGTTTAACTCATCAACAAGCTCAACTTCTAGCCCAATCACTCCATCTTTCTGGCAGAAGCGCTAACTTGGGAGTGGACACCTTATTAGCCCTCTGGAATGCTTTTATAAAAAATGATTGCTCACTGGCAGAGATTAATCCGATGGTGATAACGGATTCAGGAAATATTATCGCTTTGGATGCCAAGATGAATTTTGACGATAATGCTCTCTTTCGCCACCCTGAGATTGTTGAAATGAGGGACCTTTCCGAAGAATTGTCCAGTGAGATTGAAGCTTCCAAGTATAATCTTAATTACATCAAGTTAGATGGTAACGTGGGTTGTATGGTTAATGGTGCAGGACTGGCCATGTCCACTATGGATATTATCAAACTTGCCGGTGGTGAACCCGCCAATTTCCTCGATGTAGGTGGTGTGGCAAGTTCCGAAACCGTAGCTAAAGGTTTTCAAATAATATTGAGTGACCCAGCGGTAAAGTCAATTCTCATCAACATTTTCGGGGGTATAGTACGTTGCGATCGGGTAGCGCAAGGGGTCATTGACGCTCTCTCAGAAATAGTTGTAAAAGTTCCTGTGGTGGTACGATTGGAAGGCACCAATGCAGTTCAAGCAGCAGAACTACTTGAAAAATCATCCCTGGATTTTATTGTTGCATCCAGCTTGAGCGATGGCGCTGAAAAGAGTGTACAGGCTGCACAAGGTAATGCATGAGCATTCTGATTAATAAAGAGACACGCCTGTTGGTTCAAGGAATCACTGGAAAGGAAGGTTCCTTCCATACTAGCCAGATGCTCGCTTATGGTACAACCATCGTGGCTGGAGTGACGCCAGGTAAAGGAGGACAAGAACATTTAGGTCTTCCGGTGTTCAATACCGTAAGTGAAGCTAAAGAAGCCAAGGAGTGCAACACTTCCATCATTTTTGTCCCCCCAAAGTTTGCTGCTGCCGCCATCATTGAAGCTGCTGACGAAGGATTGGATCTTATCATTTGCATCACGGAAGGAATTCCAACTGCTGACATGGTGAAGGTTAAGAATCACCTTCGAAACACTGACACGAGGTTGATTGGTCCCAACTGTCCCGGGGTAATTACTCCCGGTCAGGCTAAAGTAGGCATCATGCCAGGTTTTATTCACACACCAGGATCAATTGGAGTAATCTCCCGCAGTGGAACTCTGACTTATGAAGCTGTTGATCAACTTACGAAGCAGAGCCTCGGTCAGTCGACCTGTATTGGTATTGGGGGAGATCCTATCATAGGTAGTACCTTTGTTGATCTGTTAACACTCTTCGCCGAGGATAATAGTACCGAAGGGATAGTTCTTATCGGAGAAATAGGCGGTACAGCTGAAGAAGAAACCGCCCAATGGGTAATCGACAACAATTTTGAAAAACCTATTGTAGCTTTCATAGCTGGTCAGACAGCGCCACCAGGCCGGAGAATGGGACATGCCGGTGCTATCATTGCTGGAGGTAAAGGTACAGCAGCAGAGAAAATGAACTCTCTTGCTGAAGCCGGTATTACTGTGATAAAGAGCCCAGCAGAAATTGGTAAAACCATGAAAAGAGTTGTTAAGGAAAGGGGAATTATTTGAATAATAGAACACTGGCTATAATTAAACCTGACGCCATAGGAAAACGGTTAACTGGGAAGATCATTGATCATATCCTCCGCTCAGGTTTTGAGATTGTTGCTATGAAAAAAATCCGTATGTCCGTCGAAGAAGCACAACGATTTTATGAAATACACAGGGAGCGTCCCTTTTTTCATGATTTGGTTAAGTTCATGAGTTCTGGACCATGTGTAGTAGCTACTCTACAGAAAGAAAATGCCGTTGAAGCCTGGAGAGAAACTATTGGTACTACAAATCCAGCTGAAGCAGCCCAAGGTACCATCAGAAAATTATATGCAGATAACGTACAAAATAACGTTGTTCATGGATCTGATTCGGATGAAAATGCAGCAAAAGAGATTGCATTTTTCTTTTCTGACGACGAAATTCTCTCACTCTAATGAATGACTGGGGATTTAAAGTCTATGCGAAAAGAATAAGTAGGGTTCTGGCCTTCCTGGTTTGCCTAATAATCTTTTCTTCTTGTAGTCGGGACATTACTCATGAAGGAAAAGTTAACCACTATTATTCCATCCTGGTACAGCCACCTTACAAGGTCATGGCACCTTCTTATGATTGGATTATCCATGAATTCCCTGAAAATAGTCAACTCTCGTTTTCCGACCTGCTCATATCTTCCAGTGGTAATGAGCTGACTTTCCTGCCCGATGTCACTGGTGATTATATATTCGAGGTAGTTGTATTCGATGGTAATAAACAAGCAGGAAGTAAAAAATACGTCTTCAATATTTCCTCACCTGAAATTGTTGAAAGCCCTGTGCCTGAAATTCCCGACCTAGAGGTTATCGAGCCAGAATCGATCGAAATAACTGAGCAACCTAAGGAAGATCTCGTCGATACTTTAGAAATATTATCTGCAAACAGTGAACAATTCGAGCCTGAAGCAATAACAACAGAAATTGAATCTGTTCCCGAGGAAACTACCCTGACTGAAATACCGTCAGCAGATGAAAATGCAGAAACAGTTATCGAACCACTTATAGAACCAATAACATCAGTTGAAACTAAACTTGAAAAGGAGACTCCCTCTACTCTGACAAGAGGTCAACATTACACTATTCAGATTTCAGCCTGGCCTATTCTTGAAAAAGCGGAAGCTGTCGTTGACACACTTGAAGACTTGGGATTCGATACCTATATTCAGAAAGGTTATTTAGACAATAATGATGCTATTTGGTACCGTGTACGAGTAGGTACTTTTTCTACAATGACTGAAGCAAAAAATGCTTCCAACGCAATACAATCAATAACCAAATACGATACGTGGATTGACCGCGTACGTGAGGATCTATAAGCAAGATCAAGGAGGGAAACATGGGACCTGTGAATCTTTACTTTGATGTCCGAGATATTTTCCGAGCACCACGACTGGCGCTGAGTGGAAAGAAAATCTGGACAATGATGGAGGCTACTTTTGTCGGTTTCATCATATACGGATTTTTCTCCTATATTGCACTAATGGCACAAGGAGAATCTTTCGGAGAAATTTGGGATACGTTTGGGATTTTACCACATCCTGTAGCTATAGGTGTATTCTTTTCAGGTATTCAAGAGGTAAGCTGGGGAGCAATGATCCTTTCACTAATAGGCATCCTCGGTGGACTGATGTGCTTGGTACTCGGAGCTACAGCTGTAGTTCGTATTACTTACAAACAACTGAAGGGAGATGAATTTTACTCCTCAAGTGATGCCTGGCGGTTTGTTAAGAAACACTGGCACGCTCCAGTTTTTTCACATATTTCCATTCTTATCATTGCCGCATTTTTTGTAATTATGGCCATCATTTTTGCTCTAATTGGCAAAATACCTTACTTGGGTGAGTTATTTTTTGGAATTCCGTATCTCCTCTGGTTTGCTGGTTCGGTTTTCGTAGTATATACCCTAGTTGTTTTTGCCATCTCTATTTTCTTCACTCACGCCATCGTAGGAACCATGGAAGAAGATACAATGGGTACAGTATTCCAAAACTATTCCATCACCTGGTCACAAGCCTGGCGTATTGCACTTTACCTACCTTTAATTTATTCCCTGGTAGCCATGGGTATAGTGGTCTTTTACTTTTTTATGACTGAAGGTTACAATCTAATAAACTATGTCTTTGGTCAGGATTGGTTAATGGGAGACAAGTTAGCTCGCATGGTCGGTTGGGTGATTGGTGATACCTTTATGTCTGTTCCTGCGAACCTTATTGGTTGGGAAGCTCCCGACTTTTTTATCCTCGAACCTGAAGGAGCTCTTGAATACATTGGGGGAGCATTTATAGCTGTATCACTTTTCATCATCTTTTGGTCAATCATTTCTTACGCTTTTTGTATCGAGGTAGCCGGACAGACCCTGGCTTTAGTGATTTTCAAAAAACGCTCCGATGATGATAATCTCCTGGAAAGGAAGGACGAGGAGGAATTAGAAGCAGAGGAAAAGGAAGAGGAATGGTCCTCAGATTTAGAAGAGGATACCGAAGAGAAGGAAACTGAAGAGGAAAAAGAAACTGGGGACGAGACATCTTCTGAGGATGAAGAGAGTAGTACCGATTCTCGAGAAGATGATAATACAGAAGACTGATCTCAAAACTTAATAAACCTGGGTGAGGGGGCATTTTGCCCCCTCTTTTTACTCTACAAAGTATCTTAGGGATTGCTTGTACGGGCGAAACAAAACGATTAATTTCAGCACCGTTATGAAGCTCAGAACTTCTGATTTAGTATCTTTGGGTCCAACAGCTGTTGTGAACGTAAGTACCCGGGACATTACAACTGAAGATGAAATTGCAGTTGATTCTGTTCCGATTCAACTTTCTGTCAGTCCAATTGGTAACGACCTGAGAGTACAGGGTAAACTTTCTGCCCCAGTCAGAAAAACTTGTGATCGATGTTTAATTCAATTTGAAGAAGATATCGAAACTGATTTTGAGGTGTTAGTGGTCTCTTATCAATCACCCTTAGTTGAGACAACAGAGACAGAAGTTCTAGAGTTGAGTCCGGGGCAACTGGAGGTAGATCTAGGACCTTACATCAGGGATGCCATAGTAGTGGGTCAAAGCATGAAAAATCTTTGTCGTGAAGACTGTAAAGGTTTGTGTCCACAATGTGGTAAAAATCTGAACCAGGAAGATTGTTCTTGTTCAGAGAAGACTACTGATGAACGGTGGGCACCTTTGAAAGAAATCAACTTTTCAACAGTGGAGCATTAGAATGGCATTACCAAAACGTAAACAATCAAAAGCAAAGGGGCGTAAACGGCGCACCCATTGGAAGGCAAAAGCACCTCAGTTGACAAATTGTCCCCAATGTCACCAGGCCAAATTGCCGCACCGAGCCTGTCCTAATTGCGGCTACTATCGGGGTCGGCCTGTTATTTCCTCATCTGAATAATAACTCTTACTCGCATGATAATCGCCGTTGACGGAATGGGTGGAGACCATGCTCCTCCCGTAATCGTACGGGGAGCTGTCCAAGCTATCAAGGAAAGTCAAGATGATCTGCAGATCATCCTCACTGGGCAATACCAACAAATCGAGAGAGAACTGGAAAAACTTGACTGGGATAGCGACAAGATTATGATACACTCTGCTCCTCAAGTAGTGAACCATTCCATAAGACCCTCTCAGGTTGTAAAACAGCTCCCTGATTCATCCATAGTACAGGGAATCAAGTTGATAAAAGAAAAAGAGGCTGATGCCTTCGTGAGTGCTGGCCATACTGGTGCAATTCTCTCTACGGCACTTCTTCTTTTAGGACGAATTGAAGGGGTTAGAAGACCAGCCATCTCAGTATATTTACCTGTCCGTACCCGGGGCCTGGTGCTTTGCGACGTAGGAGCCAATACTGAGGTTAAACCTCGCCATCTTCTTCAATTCGCTATAATGGCTTCAGAATACATTAAGCATATGCACGGGGTAAAAGTACCAACCATAGGATTACTTAATATCGGGGCAGAAGCCAATAAAGGTCGTGATGAATACGTGGAAGCTCATGCCCTTCTTTCTGAAATGTTACCTAATTTTGCAGGTAATATTGAAGCCAGATACATCTACGATGGCAAGGTTGATGTATTGGTCTGTGATGGTTTTGTTGGAAACAACCTGCTCAAATTTGCAGAGGGATGGATTCATCATATTCATCGGGAAATCTCAAAACAACTTTCAGTAAACAACAGCAATAAAAAATCTGCTCTAAACAAAATATTTGATGATATCATTCGGGAATATGAATACGAAGAATCAGGTGGTAGCTTTCTTCTTGGTGTAAACGGTGTCTGCATGATTTGCCACGGAGCATCTCCGGTTCGAGCCATAAAAAACGCTATTCTATCAACTGCCCAGAGCGTCAAAGAACAACTGGTCGAGTCCATACGCGAAGGCATCTCCCAAACTGTAGCCCAAATAGAGAAAACATAATGTCAGAACAAATAAAAGCTGCCATAACTGCCACTTCAAAATATCTTCCAGAAAAAGTGGTTACTAACCATGATCTTGAGAAAATCATCGATACCAATGACGAATGGATCGTATCACGTACAGGGATTTCCGAACGTCGTATTGTAGAAGATGGCCAGGTTACCTCTCATATGAGCATACAGGTGGCCGAGGAACTCTTACAGAAGAGAGGTATTTCAGCTCAAGAAATAGATGTAATTATCATCGGCACAGTAACCCCAGACATGCTCTTTCCTTCTACTGCAGCTCTTGTTCAAGATGCCATTGGGGCATCGAAAGCCTGGGGGTTCGACCTTTCTGGCGCTTGCTCTGGCTTCCTCTATGCCCTGGAAAGCGGTTCCAATATGATTGCATCAGGAAAGTACCAAAAGATTATCGTCATTGGCGCTGACACAATGA
Organism: Fidelibacterota bacterium; assembly: GCA_046861645.1. Classification (GTDB taxonomy): domain Bacteria; phylum Fidelibacterota; class Marinisomatia; order Marinisomatales; family UBA2128; genus UBA2128. The sequence goes on from JBHHUM010000036.1 coordinate 9,733, forward strand.
GTTCCATAATTGATTATCAGGATAGAGCTACTTATGTCTTATTTGGGGATGGTGCTGGAGGTGTACTCTTGGAACCTTCTCAGGATGAAAGTGGAATTATCGACTCCTCCCTCTTCACCGATGGCAGTGGCGGAAAACATCTCAATATGCCTGGTGGTGGAAGCTTACATCCAGCCACAGAAGAAACCGTAAAACAAAGAATGCACTTTATCAAGCAGAATGGCAAAAAAGTTTTCAAGTTTGCCGTTAAAGGTATGGCAGATGTCTCTGTTGAGATTCTGAAAAAGCACGGTTTAACCGGCAAAGATGTCAAATTATTTATCCCTCATCAGGCAAACAAACGTATCATTGATGCTAGTGTAGAGCGCCTGGGTTTATCATCGGAACAAGTCCTGATAAATATCGACAGGTACGCCAATACAACTGGAGCTACTATTCCCATTGGACTGGCAGAAGCGGTAGATGAAGGACGTATTTCAGCTGGAGATTACATCCTGCTGGCTGCCTTTGGAGCAGGATTCACCTGGGGAAGTACTCTTATCCGGTGGGGAAATACACATTGAGCAACTTAGCTTTCCTTTTTCCCGGCCAGGGATCCCAAAAAGTGGGGATGGGATTAGATTTATATACCGATTCCCTAACAGGTAAGAGACGTTTCGAGCAGGCTAATGATATCCTGGAGATGAATCTATCATCACTGATTTTTAATGGACCTGAAAGCCAGCTTAGACAGACTAAATACACTCAACCAGCTCTATATGTTGTCAGTTTTATTCTTGGTGAGCTGTTACGGGAAGAAGGTGTACTCCCTTCCCTCTCTGCTGGTCACAGTCTCGGGGAATATTCAGCTTTAGCTGTAGCCGGGGCCTTATCCTTTACCGAGGGACTAAACCTGGTAAAAATCCGCAGCGAGAGTATGATGGCAGCAGGTAAAACACGACCAGGGAGTATGGCTGCTATTATTGGTCTCAACCAGGAAACAGTAGAAAAAATTTGTAACGTGGCAAGAAAAAATGGCATTGTTCAGCCAGCTAATTTTAATTCTCCCAATCAAATTGTAATTTCCGGAGAAGTCAAAGGTATTAATCAGGCTGTTATGTTAGCTGAAGAGGCGGGGGCACGTAGAGTAATAAAGCTCAATGTTAGTGGAGCTTTTCACTCATCACTCATGAAACCAGCTAAAGAAAAATTGCTGACTGCACTTCAGAAACATATCATCAGTGAACCAGATTATCCTGTTGTGATGAATGTTACGGCACAACCCACTCTAGACCCAGTAGAGATTCGTAATAATCTTATCGACCAATTGGACCACCCTGTATTGTGGACGGCAACAGTTGAAACCTTGCGAGACGCTGGGATAATGGCCATGGTTGAGGTAGGACCAGGACGAGTATTACAAGGCTTGGTCAGACAGATTGATAGATCCATGGAAACTCGAGGTATCTCGACAATCTCCGAAATCAAGGAGAGAGTTCATGTCTGAGTGGGATGGAAAAGTCGCTTTCATTACCGGGGCCTCTAAAGGGATAGGGCGAGCAATTGCAGAAATTTTTGCAGCAAAAGGGATAACAGTAATTTGTGCCAGCCGAACCGTTGCCGATCTGGAAACCTTAGTGAAAAATATTGAGGAAAATGGGGGGAAGGCTTCCCTTATACGCCTCGATGTATCTAATACAAAAGATTTCCAGGAAGCAGTAAAGGAGGTTGCCGACAACTTCGGAAGTATTGATATACTGATAAACAATGCCGGTATAACCAGAGATAAGCTTATTTTAAGAATGTCCGTAGAAGATTGGGATACGGTTCAAGCGGTGAACCTGAAGGGCTGTTTCAATGGTATCAAAGCTGTTACTCCATTCATGATGAGAGCTCGTTTTGGCAGGATAATTAATATCACCTCTGTTGTTGGGATTACCGGTAATGCAGGTCAATCAAACTATGCCGCATCAAAGGCGGGAATCATAGGTTTGACTAAATCCGCAGCCAAGGAATTAGCCAGTAGAAATATATGTGTAAATGCAATTGCACCCGGTTATATTGAAACCGAAATGACGGCAAAACTTACCGAATCTGTAAGGGAAAAACTATTGAAGCAAATTCCCATTGGAAAAATTGGCCAACCGGAAGATGTAGCTCAGGTAGCACTCTTCCTGGCCTCCGATAAAGCCGGTTATATTACTGGCGAGGTGATTTCAGTTAATGGTGGATTACATACATAAACAAGGAGGAATAAAATGTCCAGTTTCGACAAAGTTAAAGATGTTATCATGGATAAGCTCGGTGTTGAGGAGGATAAAATCACACCAGAAGCATCATTCATAGATGATCTTGGTGCCGATTCTCTCGATACTGTAGAATTAATCATGCAATTAGAAGAAGAATTTGGTCTTGAGATTCCTGATGAAGAAGCAGAAAAGTTAACGACTGTTGGTTCAGCTGTAGAATATATCGATAACCACGCCGGATAATTTTGAGTCGCCGTGTAGTCATAACCGGCATGGGAGTAGTCTCTCCTGTCGGAGCCGATTTGAGAACATTCTGGGATAATCTGACCTCAGGACGAAGTGGTATCAGGTCCGTTACCAAATTTGATACTTCTGATTTCCCTGTAAAAATTGGAGGTGAAGTTTCTTCTGATTTTAAACCTGAAGACTACCTTGAGAAAAAGGAACTCAACAGACTTGATGATTTCTCAATTTATGCTTTGATCGCTGCAGAGCAAGCCCTTCAACAAGCAGGTCTAACCAATGGAATCTCCGATATGGACCGGTTCGGGGTTGTTGTAGGATCTGGTGTGGGGGGTCTGCTTACCATGGAGGAACAGAATAAACGTCTCCTGAAGCGGGGTCCGCGGGGTGTGTCACCCCTATTCATTCCCATGTATATTCTCGATATCGCTGCCGGACATATCTCCATGAAGTGGGGATTGAAAGGACCTAACTATGCGGTTGTTTCTGCATGTGCAACAGGATCCACAGCGATTGGAGATGCATTTCGGCATATCCAATACGGTGATGCAGAAATCATCATTGCTGGAGGAGCAGAAGCCTGCATCACACCTATAGCTTTTGCAGGATTTGCAAACATGAGAGCTCTTTCCCGTCGTAACGACGAACCTGAGAGAGCATCACGACCATTTGATGCTGATCGTGATGGATTCGTTATGGGTGAAGGGGCTGGTCTGGTTATTCTGGAAGAGCTTGAGCACGCCCGAAATCGAGGAGTTGAAATTATTGCTGAGCTTATCGGATATGGTGCTACTGCTGACGCCTTTCATATTACCGCTCCAGCCCCCGGCGGGGAAGGCGCGATTCGCGCCATGAGCAGAGCCATTAAAGATGGCGGACTTGACCCTGAAGACGTGGACTATATCAATGCCCATGGAACCTCAACTCCGTTTAATGACAGGAATGAGACTCAAGCCATAAAAACTTTGTTCAATAAACATGCCTATGAATTGAATGTCAGCTCAACTAAGTCCATGACAGGACATCTGTTAGGGGCTGCCGGAGGAATTGAAGCAATTGCAGCGATAATGGCAATCAAGGAGAATAAAATTCCTCCTACTATCAACTACGAAAAACCTGACCCAGATTGTGACCTGAACTATACACCTAACGTTGCTGAAAATAGATCAGTACGAGTGACTATGTCGAACACCTTTGGTTTCGGTGGTCACAACGCCGTGCTATTGTTCAGGGAGTGGATGAGCTAATCTTTTGCAATTAATCCGTCAGTTTCTTTCCCGTATCTCCTCAAATCATACCGAACTTAATGAACTCCAGAGAGAGTTAAATTACTTTTTCAGAAAACGGGAATATTTGGTGCAAGCTGTTACCCACAAATCAATCAGTTCTGAACCCAGAAAAAATTATGAACGGCTGGAATTCCTGGGTGATGCCATCATAGATCATATTATCTCGAAAAAACTCATTAAGGAATTCCCATTTGGTGACGAAGGTTTACTCACACAGAAAAGATCAGCCCTGGTGCAAAAAAGCTTCCTGGCCAAAACGGGAGAAAGACTAAATTTACTGAAATACCTTGCCGTCAGAGGGTCCGTTGATCTTACTCAAAAAAAAGTGTCTGAAAACCAGTTAGCTAACGTTTTTGAATCTATTATTGGTGCTATCTATCTTGATGGAGGGATCTCACCTTGTAAAAAAATAATTGATCGCACGTTATGGCAATATCGGTCTAAAGCATGGGAGTCAGTCAATTACAAAGGACGTTTGATTGAGAAGTGTCATTCCCATCAGCTCAAACCACCCAGGTTCGTGGTAGAATCCACCCGTGGACCTGAGCATCGAAAAACATTTCAGGTGGCAGTCATCATTGGAAGCAAACGCTACTCGCCCGGAATTGCAGACAATAAAAAAACCGCTGAACAGGAAGCGGCTCGGTTAGCATTAGAGTCTTTGGCTTATACCGATTAACTATCCTTTTTTCTCCAGTTCCATAATTTTATCCCGAAGAATGGCAGCCTGTTCATATTCCTCCTCATCAATTGCTTTCTGAAGTTTCTCCTGCAGTATTTTATGAGTAAGACCACGAGGACGAGATCGGGAATCAAAATTCTGCTCCTCTTCCACATCTTCTTCAAGACCGGCCGCGTCCATGACGCTCTCAGCCACAAAAATCGGAGCATCCAAACGCAGGGCAACTGCTATGGCATCGCTGGGTCTTGAGTCTACCGTTCTCTCACCTGTACTTTTGGAGTTTATTTTCATCTCTGCAAAAAAAGTCCCATCAGACAGATCAGTAATGGATACGGCAGATAATCCCGCATTTGTCTCTATCAGGATGCTACATACCAGATCATGTGTCATGGGACGGGGAGTATCAACATTTTCCAGGGCCAGAGCGATGGATTGAGCTTCAAAAGAGCCCACAATTACGGGTAATCTTCGATTTGCTCCGCCAATTTCCTGGAGAACAACCGCATATCCCTTACTGGGGGGATAAAATGATATGCGTGTAACTTCTACGGGTATCATAATCAACAGGTAGGTTTCCTATTCAAATTTATATTCTCGACCAACATATTGCAACCCCTAAACTCGCACTCAGTGAGTTCCATCACTCTAAAAGTAACTTTTTCAATTGTACTATATTATCTACTGGAGTGGGATTGGTTTTATGTAAAATCGCACACCAATAACTGACCCAATCCCCTAAATGTATCAGGTAAAACAACCGCTCCATATAGCTATTACCTTTTCCCTTCACTTCGATTTGGTAAAGACATTTATTACCAATAATTGATTTCGTCAATTCTCTTCTCTTCTGATTCCTCTCATGATCTGAAGAATCTGAAAGCCAGATAATGCCCAGTTGGTCAAGTAGATTAGGATTGTTATGATAACCGACAATTTCATTGTGATTCATCTCGGGCAATACATTGTGGAAAGCCACCATTTTAGCATTTTCTTCTAACTGGCCTCGCCACCGCAAAGCTACTGCTGCAGTAGTTCGTGCTTCACCATAAATTACCGGTACTGAAGTATGAATAGCATTTGCCAAAACCCAAGCGTGACCATCAGAATTCCCTTGGGACAGTATATTACGTTCAGTCTTCAGTAAATCAATCGTTGAGGTCAGAGTTTTCTCATTCCCTAGATTCAACACACCGTACTTCTTCAGGATGGAGAGAAGGGGTACAACCAAATATCCCAGGGCTGCACGAGGAGGCAGCCTATCGGGAATTATTACCACGTCGCTGTCCTGCTCCTCTAATTCCGCTGCCAATTGTCCACCAGTAGTAATTCCCAGGGTTGTTGCACCACGTTCAAAGGCATCATGCAAACAGCTTAGAGTTTCCTCGGTATTCCCCGAATAACTCAAGCAGATCACCATCGAAGATGCATTTACCCACTCTGGTAGGGAATAATTTCTGATTACAACTATGGGAATCCTACACTTTGATCCAATGATTGCGGCTGCTACATCACCAGCAATGGCTGATCCACCCATTCCAGCTATTATTACATTCCTGACTTCTGTAACATCACCTTTGAGCTTGATATACTGCCCTACTTTCATGGCGGATTCTAGTTGCTCTGGGAAATCAAATATGTAACCGAACATATTATCGGGATCCAATTGTCTGATCTTATTGTCAGGTGACCTCATTTCAATTCCGTCTCTGCAGGATCATTTCGGCTAATTGGATAAGATTGCTTTTATCACTAACCTGTACTTCAGCCAACTCTCCTCTCGCCTTCTGCAACAATTCCTCTACCTTGGACTCAGCTTTTGACTTAATGCCCTCCCTGGCCATGTACTCCCGAAGGGTGGGAATAATCTCGGACTCCATATCCTTCCCCGACAAGGAAGCCATTAACTCACTCCACGCCATCGTGTCATAATCTCTTGCGGCGCAACTCAGATATGTAACTTTACTTGTTGCCACATCACTGCCCAGGCTTTTACCCATCGTTTTAGCATCGGAAAAAATTTCCAGCACATCATCCTGTATCTGAAAAGATTGGCCCAGGTAACGACCGAATTCCGAGAGATGTATTAAATTATCTTCAGTTGCCCCTCCCAGGAGCCCACCAAGCTGACAACAGAGCGAAAGTAAAGTTCCAGTCTTCAAAGTAATCATTTCGAGGTAATCATCAATATGGACATCTGTGCGGGTTTCAAAGGACTTGTCCATTGCCTGACCTTCACAAAGTTTAAGGGTGGCTTCATTGAACATACGGATCGCATCCAGAGCACCCTGATGTAGATGTGTCAGGTGGGAATATGCCATGACGAAGATGGCATCACCAGCTAATATTGCAGTTGATTCATCCCACTTCTTATAGACAGTGGGCATGCCGTGCCGAAGATCATCCTGGTCCATAATATCGTCATGAACCAGTGAGAAGTTGTGCAAGATTTCCACAGCCAGGGCGGCTGGCAAAACATCTTCTTTATTTACCAAGTACATCTCTGCAACGAGAAGTACCAGGATGGGTCGGAGTCGTTTCCCTTTCCCCCTGAAAACATATTGAATGGGATCATAAAGATAAGCCGGGTTATTCTTATTCACCAAAGCCAGCATTTTTTGATCAATCCACTGGCGATAGTCATCTATTTTTTTCTGAAAATCGTCAGTCATCATCCGGCATGGTGAATTCACCAAGCTCCTGAAGTTTAGAAAGTACCGTGGCTTTAATCTCTTCCATCCTCTCCTCAGTCTTTGCTTCGAAGCGGACCACTATGACTGGTTGAGTATTCGAAGCTCTTACTAAACCCCAACCATCATCAAAACGGATACGGACACCATCTACATCGAGACAATCGTAGTGAGCTGAGAAATACTTAGTAGCTGCTTCCGCTAATTGGAACTTAGCTTTATCATCTGGACACTCTAATCGCATTTCAGGAGTAGAAACATACTGCGGCAGGCGGGAAACCAACTGGGAGAGAGATTGATTCTGACGGGAGAGCATTTGTACTACTCGAGCTGAAACATATATAGCATCATCAAAACCGAAAAAGTTGTCCCCGAAAAACAGATGTCCACTCATCTCACCACCAAACTTGCAATTCAGCTCCTTCATCTTTTGTTTGATGAGTGAGTGTCCCGTTTTCCAGATTACTGGTTTGCCACCCAAGCGACGGATTTCTTCTTCCAGTGCTTGTGAACACTTAACATCAAACAAGATTTCATCTCCCGGTTCAATAATTTCCGGCAGGAGAAGGGCCATAAGCACATCTGCCCATACAACTTGACCATCATCGGCAACTATTCCGACACGATCAGCATCGCCGTCATAAGCCACACCACAATCAAACTCTCCTTCCTCGACCGTCCTAATCAGCTCAGAGAGATTAGCAGGGATCGTAGGATCGGGGTGATGATTGGGAAAAGTACCGTCCACATCACAAAAAATTTCCGTCAAATCAATTCCCAACTGGCGAAAGATCTGGGGTGCAGCCAGGCAGGCAGCAGCATTACCGCAGTCCATGGCTATTTTCATGGGCCGATCAAAATTGATTTTTTCTAAAACCATGGAAATGTACTCGGGAAGTAGATTATAAGAAACTTCTGTCCCCTCTCCCTTCTCGTAATTATCATCCTCTATTATTTTGAGAATCTCCTGGATCATTTCCCCGTAAACTGCTCCTTTCTGGAAGGAGAGCTTAAAGCCGTTCATTTCGGGTGGATTGTGGCTCCCGGTAATCTGTGCTGCACCAGCTACATCTAACTTAAACATGCTGTAGTAATTGGCAGGTGTGGGCAGAATACCAATATCAATCACGTCCACCCCAGACTTTAACACACCAGCTTTAAAATTATCTTTAAGCATAGGGGTTGTCAGGCGCACATCACCACTGAGACTAATTTCCTGGCCCCCCTTCCGTTTCACATAGGTACCGAAACCCAGGCCCAAGGCACGAGCGAACTCTGGAGAAAAATCCTCAGTTACTACTCCTCGAATATCGTACTCACGAAAAACGTAAGGATTTACTTGCACTTTATTTCCTTGTCAAACAGTTAATTTTCCCAGTACTACCGGGTGATTTGCTCCCGTTACCGCAGGTAGATTTCCGGGGATTCCTTTCAAATATGCCGCTCCGAGAATGGCAAACCCTAAAGCTTCTTTCGTATCAGGATCGATGCCATACTGATCTGAAGTGATCACCGTGATCGGAGCAAACTCCTTTTTCAGCCATCTCATGACTGCCTGGTTATGGACTCCACCTCCACTTACAATGACTTCACTGACCTTATCCATTGATAGAAACTTATGGCAATTTACCGCAACCGCACGGGCAGTAAAAAGAGATAATGATGCCAACAGATGGGAAGGTTCCCAATTCGATAAATTCGAGACGTATTTCTCTAACCACACAGCCCCAAAATAATCACGACCGGTGGATTTTGGGGGGTGTTCCAGAACAAACCTATCGCTCATCCAACTGCTTACAGATTTTTCATCAGCTGTGCCCGATAGAGCCTTGCTGCCCCCAGCGTCGAGTGGTTCATGCAGAAGTTTCCCAGCTACTTCATCGAGAAGTGACATTCCGGGTCCGGTATCGAAGCCCATTATCTCCAGGCCACTATCCGTGGGAGGAAGGAAAGTCACATTTGCAATCCCACCGAGATTCAGACAGATTACGGCCTTGGTCTCCTGTTGCAACAACCATTTATCCACCACGGGGATCAACGGAGCCCCCGTTCCTCCCGCAGAAATATCCCGAGCCCGGAAATCGGAGATCACAGGTAGCCCCAGCACCTCGGCCAGAAAGGAGGGTTCACCGACTTGCAACGTCGCCACACCGCTAATATGATGTATAGTCTGCCCATGCAAAGCCACAGCATCGATATCTTTTATTGAAGCTTCTGACCGTAAAATATGTGTTTGATCGGCATAATACCGACCCAGTTCATAATGAATACGGGTTACATGATCGGTAGAGCCAGTGAGAGCCTGGCGAATTTTCTGACGCAGTGCCTGTGGAAAAGAAACAGATTTAGTTTTAACCAGCTCACATTGTACTGAGTTATCAGAAAAGGTAACATCAGCAACGCATATATCGAGACCATCCATGGAAGTCCCCGTCATCAGGCCCATCATCCGAAGTGTCTGCTTATCTTTCAGATCAGTCAGGTTCATTTTCCAGAAAAGGTCTGAGAAATCCTCCCTGTTCATCCAAAAGGGCTTTCGCCTGTTGATAATTACAGTTTTGCGAATACATAACAATGGCTGTTTTCACTTCCATGTTAGCCTGCTGGAGAAGTTCCCCGGCTTCGTTGTAAGAGAGGGTAGTAATTTGAGATATAATCCGGATACCACGATCAACCAATTTCTCATTCACGGCACTGAGGTCCACCATGAGATTACCATAGACTTTCCCCAGACGAACCATGGTGGCCGTGGAAATCATGTTGAGGACCATTTTAGTGGCTGTTCCGGATTTCATCCGAGTCGAACCGGTGATGACCTCCTGCCCAACGTTTACGGGAATCAGTACATCGACTTCGATTTCTATCAGCGGTTTGGGGTTACAGATGAGGAAAACCGTTCCACAGTTGGACTCCCGGCCATATTCCAGAGCCCGCAATACATACGGAGTCGTGCTGCTACTGGCAATTCCCACAACTAAGTCTCCGGAGGACAAACCAGCTTCCTTAAGATCACGTACTGCATCTTCCGGTTTATCTTCGGCTCCCTCGATGGAACGGGTTAGAGCTTCCTTACCCCCCGCTATGATCCCGGTGAACCATTCCGGTGGCGCTGAAAATGTTGGCGGGCACTCAGTCGCATCCAGAACGCCCAGGCGACCACTGGTACCGGCACCCACGTAAAAGACCCGGTGTCCTCCCCTGATAGCCTCCACTGCCAGCACTACTGCCTCCTCCACTGCTGAGAGGACCTCCCCTACGACACCAGCCACCCCGGCATCTTCGGTATTGATGATCGTCAGTATTTCAGCTATGGAACGGGAATCCAGATCGAGAGAATGGACGTTCTGCTGCTCGGTGGTAAGTTGTTCTCTATTCAGCTTAACGGTCATGGCAGTGGATAAAGTTACGGAAGAGAGACTAAGGAGGGAAATAGATTGGATCGACCTAAATTCTAAAAAAATTGACCTGACAAAAACCAGCCTGGCCATCCTTCAATGTACTTTGCAAAATCCAGAAAAATTAATTGATGCTTTCATGGTACTTGAATTCAACTACTAAGTGCAACTCAAAGACTGTTTGTGAAATAAGCGGAGCCGCTGTAGGCTTCTTGCTTTTCTCACCGACAAAAATGAGGTGCACAAATGAAACACTACAGCCAGCTCACGCTGGAACAAAGGTACGGAATATATTCGTTGCTTAAAACAGGACAAACGCAAAAGAAGATTGCTGAAGTAATTGGTGTCCACAAATCGA
>JBHHUM010000125.1:0-4896 GCA_046861645.1 Fidelibacterota bacterium
GTTCCCCGGTTCAGGTGAGATCATTGCACGGAGTCTCTCTCACTACCTGCTGAAGCTAGGCTTGAATATTGTCGAGCGTGAGGATCTAAAGAGTCTGGTTCAGGAGGCCTCCCTCTCGCAATCCGCTATGACAGAAGAGTATGATCTCAGTCTTGGTGTCCCTGATGCGATCATTCTCTGTACCATCACTGAGTTCAGTAATAGTCGTACGATCGTGGTGCCAGTTAAAATACATGATAAGGGTCACACCGTCACAACTGTAGAGGAAAAGAGTAAACCTGTGGTTATAAATAATACTAAGGATGAAGATGCATCACTTGAGATCACCTATGAAACCACTACCACAGAAGAAACTACCCAATTTGCAGGCACAATTACTGAGACAAGTCGTGTAGAATATGTGAATTCTGTGGTTGGGGTATCCTTGCAAATGATAGATAAAAAAACAGGTGAAATTCTCTGGTCATCCAACTACTGGTACGATGCATTGAAATTATCTCATGCCGTGGACAGGTGTATAGCAGGTGCAGTAAAACCTCTGGGAAAACTATTGGAGTAATACTCTGACCATGAAACTCATTATAATTGCCCTTGCTTTCTCTATCCTGCTCATGCAACTCTCCTGTGATTCTCAATCCCCTTCCAAGGGCAAAGATGAACCAATATGCAATATAAAAGGAAGAGTACTATCACCTTCGGATATGGACGATATACCATTCGTTGATGCTCTAGTAAAACTTATGACCAGTGACTCAGTTTTAGTCGACTCTACATATACTTTATCTGATGGAGTATTCTACTTCTATAATGTACCTGAAGGGATATATTTTCTCGAAGTCTATACTGACCTTTCTGGTACATTCATCCCCTCCGTATCTATTACCATAGATGACACCACATCCTGTTTTAACGTAGGAGATATTACAATACCAATCATTATCGTACTAGCTCCTGCTATTTATCTCTATCCCGAAGAGACTATACCCGTCGAAGTCACACTCAACTTCTCTGTTGGTATGATCACTGTCTCAGAGCCGGAATACAACTCCGGGTGGTCTGTCGTGGCTGAACTGGACGGCACAATAGACGGAGAATACCCTTATCTATTCTACGAGGCTATTGTCCCGGAAAGTCCTTTCCAGCATGAATTAGGATTTTCCGTAGCAAGAGAGGAGATATCAGACTGGCTTGCACTCCACCTGGCAGAGTGGTCCTTTACCGAGAGTGAGATTGATAACTTCGTCTCCTTCTGGAGTGAACGGTTGGTGGACCGTCCGTACTACACTGTCTATCCTCAAACTGCTAGTGAGATTGACGAAATGGTAGAACTTCATGTCTCTCCTGCTCCCGATAACGTTCTACGGCTCTGGTTCCTGTTCATGGGAAGTGATCAACCGACAGAGTTGCCGTCTTATCAGATCCCACCAGTTCAAAGAGATGGCTTCTTTGTGCTGGAGTGGGGCGGGATTTTAGTGGACAGCGATCAGAATATCAACTTTACGACTACAACTACGAGCTTCCTGAACAATCCTCAGAATTGAACCATGATTAACTGATGCTGCAGACAAATCCTTCACGAACTTCCAGATTCATCCTAATACTGATGATACTTATCTCCTGTCAGGAGAATCCAACGAATGACAATGATCTTCTCGAAGAAGCCTTTTACTTTTCTTTTGAGGACAGTTCTGAAGTAGAAGGATGGTTAGGCATTTGGACATCTTCCTTCTACGAAGATAAGGATGCTCCATGTGGAGAACATATCCTCTATGTGGCCGGAGGTTGTCTTCAACCTACTGCTCGATTCCAGGGACCATTCCAAGCAGCGTCTGGATACTACCGGCTGGGCGCGTACATGAAATCCATTAATGGTGGACCAACACTAGTTTTCAATAAAACTGGTTTTCCTGAAAACTCTATTTCAATAGCAGCCAATGATACCGCATGGCAGTACTATTTGAGTGAAAAAGCTCTCTTTGTTAATGAAGGAGACAGCATTGACATTGATATCTTCATCGGTGGCTATTTTCCCTTGTTTGGCTATATTGACTGCCTTCAGATATTCACCGACTGACTTTTGTAAAAAAACTAGAAAACCTTACATGTTGCTTCATTCCTATCTGGTTGCAACATTCTCCATCAGTAATTTTATAAAGACTGGAAAACATCTGAATCCTGATTTAAAGGATTAAAAAAGATAAGCCTGATTGATAATCAAGAGAATCATGTTAATCTGGTGAATCACGGTTTAGACAATTAAAGGGGCTATCACGACGAAGTAATCTTCTCCTGCAAGGAATATTCTACCTGACGGGTTTGTTCAACCTTTCAGGCTTATATAATTATCCGTGCCTGAGTTTATCAGCGAGAAGATTATTTTGAGAAAAGTGACCTAAGCTGCTCCTCAAATACTTCCCTTCCTACTTTATCAAACAACACAAAATTCACCTGCTCCAGAACCTTGGCAGAGACAAGATATTCCACAGTCTCAGACAACATGATCCTGGCACAATGGTGAATCTCGAAGCCGCCCACACCGGTACCAATGGCCGGGAACGCCACCGAGCGTAGGTGATGTTTCTCCGCCAGTTCCAGGCAACGGAAAGTCACTTTACGTAATATTTCTTCACTGGTCTGGAGGTCCTGCCCCATCCCCGCAGCATGGATGACAAATTTAGAGGGAAGATTACCTCCTGTAGTCAGTACAGCATCGCCCACTTCTACGGGCCCCTGGGCAACAGCTTCGTCCTCAATGACCTGTCCACCCTTACGTTTGATGGCACCAGCTACTCCCGCACCCATCCAGAGATAGTTGTTAGCAGCATTGACGATAGCATCGGTTGTCTGCATGGTAATATCCCCTTGAAGAATGGCGAGTTTTGCTTTACCGATATTCAATTCCATTATTCCCTGGGCCCATTCTTGCCAGCTAACGCTTTCAAACGATCCACCCTTACTTTCTCCCCCCGGATAGTAAGGTGCACTCCATCATCCCTGTAAGTGGTTTTCAAAACCTCCACTTCTTTGAAAACAGTGGCAATTTCTTTTCCTAAACCGGGATCGAAAATGACCGTGGCCGTTCGATATGACTTCTCCATTTCATCTACAATTGCAACGAGGAGTGCATCCAAACGGAGGTGATGTAGAGCTGAGATAAATATCGCTTTAGGGAAACGAGCTTTCAACCCTTGAAGGACATCTTGGTCTTCAATCAGATCAATTTTATTGATGACCAATAAAACATCTTTCTCCCTGGCACCAATCTCACCTAACACTTCTCCCACAGTCTGCAGTTGCTCATCTAATAAAGAGGTGCTACCATCCAAGACTATCAAAAGTAGATCGGCTTCCAATACTTCCATTAACGTACTGCGAAATGATGCTACCAGGGTGTGAGGCAGTTTGCGGATAAAACCAACCGAATCACTTAACAGCAATCGATGATGCTCATTGACATCTAATAAACGGACCGTTGTATCCAGTGTGGCAAAGAGCTGATTTTGAACAAATACATCAGCACCTGTCAGAGCATTCATCAGGGTAGATTTACCTGCATTAGTGTAACCCACCAACGCTACGCGATACAATCCCTTACGTCGCTTACTTTGAGTGATGCGCTCATTATTAATCTTCTGTAGATCTTTCCTCAGTTTAGCAATACGATCTCTAATGATACGACGATCCACCTCAATCTGGGTTTCACCAGCACCCGCTCGGGTACCAATTCCACCCATTTGCCGCTCAAGATGAGTCCAAAGTCGGGTCAGGCGGGGTAGTAAATATTGTAGATGGGCCAGTTCGACTTGAGTCTTAGCCTCTCGTGATTTGGCGTGCCGTCGAAAAATGTCTAAAATGAGACCCGTTCTATCCATGATCTTAATATTATCGGCAAGTTTCAGGAAATTGCGGATTTGTGACGGAGATAATTCATCATCAAAAATAATGAGCTGTATGTTCAGTTCTTTTGCCTGTTGCACAACTTGTTGAGCTTTACCCTTCCCGATAAAATAGGTAGGATTGACTCGTTCTCGCTTTTGGACAAAGCGACTAACGACATCAGCTCCAGCAGTCTCCACCAGTAGCGCCAGTTCATCCAAGTGCTCCTCCACTAAAGCCTGGGTCATTCCCGGTTGAACCACTCCAACCAATACAGCCCTCTCATATGTTGGAATTTCTCTTTCACTCATGGGACTGCTCTTCTCCGACTCGACCTATCCACGATTCAATCAGTAAAACTGTTCCAGCTAATAGGACAAAAAGAAGCCATAACTCCGTTCCCTTCCTTGCTGTTACTATTGCTTTCGAAACATCCTCTTCAGAAGTTACTACCCACCCTCCCGGGAAGTAATTATCAAGTTCATCCATAGATAACCTTCGGGCGGGATCTTCAGTCTCTGCTAAGTTGGCAACAAATGATAATACTACACTCCGATCAGCAAGGAGACGATAAACTCCAGGCTCATCTACTTTGTCAAAAAAAACTGACTCCTGACGATAATCAGGTATTAAAAAAGACCTATTACCAGAAGGCTTAACCATTTCAATCTCAGCGGAGAGATATTCTTCCTCTAATGGAAGTTGAACAGATTCCCCTATTGTTTTCATATACAAGGCATCATCGCCTAACACCAGGGCTACAAGTAAACGATGTAATAAAGGCAGGAAGAGTCCAGACGTGGGAAGTGACGACCACCTGAGATCAGGAGGAACAGAAAAGATATAGGTGTTATTTTCTTCAGAATGAAGGAGTAGGGGATTCCCATTAGACATTTCCAACACCGTTTTTGTATTCTTCTTCGGTACAATATTAAGGGAGGAATAAACTTCTGGCATCGCTTGAGTAATATTTCTAATCGAAAGTCCTTCTATCACTGGATGAACATTACCGGGGGTACT
>JBHHUM010000126.1:0-4890 GCA_046861645.1 Fidelibacterota bacterium
AAAAGTCTCGTACTATTAAGATGTGGGTTACTAAAAGCCAGCCTGACCTTAATAGTACGAGACTTTTCTTCAAGGTAGGGATAAACATATTGGACTTTTCCAATGTACTCCTTCCCGGGATCGTAGGATAGTGTCATTTTAGCATTCTGACCCACTTTTACCCAGGGAGTTTCATACTCGAAGATATGGGCATAAACCCAAATCTCTGACAGGTCTGCAATGGTGTAGAGTTTCATTCCGGGTTTCACTTCCATACCATCTAAAGCATGTTTTTCTACTACCACGCCATCAAAGGGAGAGAGTAGTGTCATCGTCTTCCTGACCTGACCGGTGTTTCCTAATCTCTCTATCTGCTCAGCTGATATATCGAAATACTCCAAACGTCTCTTTGTAGAATAGAGGATACTTCTCACGTTCTCATTGGTTCTTCTTAATATGGGATCCGAAGTAATGTCCAGTTTATTCAAAGCATCCAGATATTCTTCCTGGGCAGAGACCAGTTGCGGACTATAGATTTCCAGAAGAGGTTCTCCTTTCATAACGGTTTGGCCAGTAATATTCACATGAGTCTTCTCAATCCACCCAGAGAATTTTGTATGCACATGACCGACAGTGGATTCATCGTAAACAAGGTGTCCCACCGTCCTGATCTTCTGCTGCAAGTCTCTTTTTGCAACTTTAATCGTCCTTATTCCCATATTCTGTTGAACAACAGGGTTTATCTTAACAGTGGCACCAAATGCTTCTTCACCCTCATAAACAGGAATCAGATCCATGCCCATAGGAGATTTTCCAGGTTGGGGTGAAATATATGTGGGATCCATAGGTGCCCGCCAATACAGAATTCTCTTTTCTCCCTGTTCTCCAGAAAGTGAAGCAGAAGCTGAAATATTAGATCCACTACTCCCGAGAGGAGTAAGTTTCATCCCACAAATAGGGCAATTACCTGGTCCTTCTTGAATTACATTCGGATGCATGCCACAACTGTAGAGTTGTTTATCCTCCTTTTGAATCTGTGATTCATCTTGTGTCTGGTTCTCCTGACTGCATCCGGACAATAGAATCACACCTAATATCAGCAAGGGAAAAACGCTGAACATCAACTTTCTAAATAGTCTCATTTCACTACTCCTTGTTTAATTAATACAAGCCTGATGCTTGCAACAGCATTGCACTGGCAATATTTCTCTTTGCTTTGGTCTGCTCAAAACTAAGTTTAACTCTCACAGCCATTCGCTCACTGTCCAGCACATCTAAAAAGGTGATCTTGCCAGTTTCATAAGCGGCAAAAGCAGATGATAACATTTGGTCCGCTTCACGAATCAATTTTGACTCATAAAGCTGATAGGTTTGTGCTATTTCTTGAAGATCCTTTAGTGAAGATAAGATATCGTCCTCCACCCGATTCCAAGTTGCTTCAATTGATTCATCTTTTGCTTTGACCATTAATTCCGTGGACTTTACCCGTGCTTCATTGCGCTTAAACCATAAAGGAAGATTGAGTCCTAACTTTAATCCAAATGCATCTTTTCCCGGTGTAGTAGCTGACAAGGAGGTTTCATTACCTATAACTGTGTACGTCATACCCATCACAAGATCTGGATAATTCTGTCGAATAGTTAGCTGGTGCTGCAAGAGGGCAATTTCTCTCTCCAGTAATGCTATATTGTAGTGTGGATTATTATTTTTTGCCGTAGAAGACCATTCGACCGCAGAGTGCTCCGGTACTACCACTTGCCAAGTCTCAGAAAACAGATCTGTAGAAAACTTGTTGTCAAAAAGGGCATTTAGGTTATTCAAAACAGATTCCAATTCACTTTCCAAATCATTGATCTGACTTTCCACAAGAGAGGACTCAATCTGCAGTTTTAAAATTGGGTGTTGGGTTACTCCGGTACCCGTAGCATACTGAGTCAAAGCTGACGAGCGGAATGACTCCAATTCGGAATAATAATCATTTAATATTCTAAGGGAATTCCTAAGCTCGACATAATTAGCCCAGGTCTTTCTCAAATTAAAGGCCACAGAAACCTTTTTATCATTCAGTTTCAGTTTGGCTATTTCAGCCTTCAATACGGCTATTTTCCGCTGTCGGGATAGCTTACCCCATAAAGGAAATTTTTGACCCAGCATTAATTGACTTTCCATTGGCCCATTCCCTGTTTGAATCTTTTGTAGGAAAAGAGAGCCATCGATCATAGGATCAGGTAGAGCACCAGCAGCTTTTACCATTTCCAGAGTAGATTTGTATGTTTTCTCAGCTGCCCGAACCTCCCGATTGTTCGCAAACAGAATTTCGATCCGATGATCAAGAGGCTGAGACAACAGTGCGGCAGCACTACAGGCCGCTACAATAAGAGTTTTGACGAAAAATTTCATAACCTTTCCTTTTAGTTATCGGTTGCACTCCAGGATCAATCCTGGAATCAGCGATCGAATCCACACTGTTCCCGAGAAAATAAGGAACCGGGGATGAGGAAAGGTTTAAATGAGAAGTGGAAAGAGGAAGGAGGGAGGTAGTTCTGCCTCTGGCACTTGCGCGGGGCACTTCCCGTACACCGCTGCAGCGACAGGTACCCGGTGCACCACAGGTGTCCCCTCCAGAGGCATTTCTTTTTGCAGTTTATACTTGGAAAAAGGTCCTTCTACCAGTGGTACAGATATTATTTGCTCACATTGTGTCATTGAAGCAGGAGAAATTTGTTCATCATTACTGCAGCAGGAAATCTCTGGTTGGCAACACGGCATATCGCATTCTGATGCCGGTATGTAGGGGAGCACATTCACCACCAGAGTAAGAAGGAGTAATGTAATTGAGATAACCTGCTTCATTGCGGTATTTGCTATTTTACGCTTCAATCTTACAAAGTTCCAAGGTTTTCATTCAATCCTCAGAAAGCGTATTTTTAAATCCCCATATCATAAGAAAGGCAAAAAAAATTGCGTACAGAATTTCGTTAAAACCATATCTGGTTATTTTCAAACTATCTCTTGATTGCCAATGAAAAACGCCAGTTATTATTTTTACCAATGATGGCAAGTAAGCCAGTAGGAATAACCAGGAGTACCCCCTAGAGAAAACAAGTACCCCTATCAAAATCAATACTGTGCAAATAAACATTATAGCAGGTAAACCGATCCATAGTTTACCCATGATATCCGGCTCCTTCCTCCCTGTTTGATAGCGAACCTTAAGTTTGATATAAAATATGGAACCGGTAAAATAGAGAAAACTCATCATCCAGAGCAGCCATCCCCGTGTATCTAAGGAGTGAAACTGAAATAAATAGAGTACTGGAGCGGAAGCTGTCAGTCCGACCACACCAACTATTTCTCCGGGAATTGTCATGTGCTCCCGATTGATTGTCAAACGGAGATGCAAAAACATGGTCATAGCCACCAGACCACCGAAAATAAATACACTCCATTGACGATGTGAGATAAAAAGAAAACAGGCTAAAGAGATACCTGATCCAGCAAAGAGGATTACCCAGAGCAAACTCTGTCTATCCAAGATTTGATGATTCTTCATTCGACGTAAAAGACGCAAGGCAGGTCGGTGGGCTAGAAATATTAGGATAAAGGAGATAATTAGAAAAAGAGAGGACCAATACCACGCCTCCAGGACTACCACTGTTATCACCGCCGGCAATAAGAACATGGCCCAGGCGCCGTGCTGTTGTGGGGTAGGGAATGAACGGTAGGGGGACTTAGAGGTCATTAGTTATTGGTGAGTAGTGGAGTGGTTATTAGTTAATGGTGAGTCGGAATCCAAATCCCTGCGTAGCGCCCTGCTGGAAATCCACATTCCACATTATGAACTCTTCCACTGTTTTTCTTCGCTGGCATCCTTCTCATTCTGGAATCGTGCCGCGACGAAAAGAAAATCAGAGAGTCGGTTAATGAGCTTCAGATGAAGTCCAGACACATTTTCAGTCCTATTGAGGGTAACCATATCCCGTTCCGCCCGTCGGCAAACCGTCCGGGCGTGATGAAGCTGAGCCGCAGCTTTTGATCCACCAGGCAAAATAAACTCCTCCAGTGATGGCAGGGATTCATTCAGCTCATCAATGGCAGACTCCAGAAACGTCACATTGTCTTCCGAGACTAACCCCAGTTCTTTGTCCGGTGTCGCCAGTTCGCCCCCCATGTCGAAAAGGGTATGCTGCACCTTCTGCAGAGTTGTTTTGATCTCCTCAGTAACACTTTCTGCCAAAGCAAGACCGATGGCTGAATTCGTCTCATCCAGTGATCCGAGAACGGCCATCCGGGGATGGTCTTTCGGTAACCGCTCTCCGTGGGCTAAGGAAGTGGTGCCGTCATCGCCGGTCTTGGTATATACTTTGGTGATGCGCATTAACCAAGTTTAGTAAGATGGGAGGTGGTCTGCCATATAAAACTGAAAATATCCAGTGATACTAAACGGAGTCTTCGTTATATAGTTCATTCCTGATAACCCGCCAGCTCCCGAGCGGATGGGTCAACAATATCGGTCCATTTCGGCAGCCAGTAATGGGGAATGAGTTCATCATGCTCACCAAAAAACTGCTGATAGACTTTCCGGTAATAATAACTCTCCTTCAGGACTGGTCGACAATGGTTGATCTTTACCGATTCCCTGATGAATTCCTCATCGGAAATAATAGTGTCCACATAATTCTGGATTATCCTGTGCCACGATTTACTTGCACTGCTGACTCCATCAGAAAAGGCACATTTACGCCGCCAGAGTATATCATGGGGGAGTAATTCCTGTCCATCAAAGGCCTTACGCAAGAGATGCTTCTCCAGTCGTTTTTTTCCGTCGAACATTTTTAATTCTGCCGGGATGGAGAGATAGTATCTAACGAATGTTTTGTCCAGAAAAGGCGTGCGGGCCTCCAGTCCGTT
>JBHHUM010000127.1:0-4830 GCA_046861645.1 Fidelibacterota bacterium
GAGCGGGAGCGGCAGCTATTGATCTATGTCATGTTGCCTGTGGCTGGCTGGATGGTTTCTGGGAGCATGGTCTCCAGCCCTGGGATACGGCTGCAGGGATTTTAATTGTTCAGGAGGCTGGAGGTAATATTACTAAAAATGATAATAGCAAATACTCAATCTTCGATAAAGAAATTGTCGCCTCGAACGGTAAGCTTCATAAGGAGATGTTGACACTAATTGAAAGTACAATCACAAAACAGTAGAATTCTATCCAACAATATCCTTCAACTCAGATACTTTTAGTGAGAACAAATTATTAAAGGAATAAATTGATTTATCAGTAACCCTACCTATCGCTGTACAAGTAACTCCGATCCGCATACAGAGACGTTCCAGCTCCATGATGGCATCCTCTTCTACTGTAATGACACACAGACCTTGTGTCTCTCCGAAGAGGATTTCGTCATCCCTGATGCGACTACTCATGTGAATTCGAGCACCTATACCATCAGCCGATAATAGGAGCATGTGTGCCAGAGTTATGGCCAGACCACCCCGCGAGACAGCTGCTGCTGAGGAGATGAGTCCCACCTTGGCTCCCAATAGTAAAATCTCCTGGATGCGTTGTTCTACGATTAGATCTGAGGCTGGAGGGGATCCCTCTTCCTTTCCATGAATTTCCTTGAGATAAGTGCTACCTCCTAATTCACCCCGGTGACTTCCTAATATCAGAATAAAATCATCCTGCTTCTGAAAAAGAGGTAAGAGTATATGCTTTTTATCTGGCTCTACTCCAGTCACAAATACAACCGGTTCATTTTCTGAAGGTACGAACAGGCGACCGAGTACTTCAAGTCCCAGATCGGTAGCAGCGATATGGAAACCGGCCAGGGTCTCTCGCAGGTTTAGCAAAGAGTCTGGTGTATCTTCGATTGAAGGAACTCCTATAATCATTGCAGTAGGGGTAAAACCTGTCACTGAAAGTTGTCGATAAGCTGTTGCTACAGCTAAGATGGCTCCCAGTCTGGGATCAAGTCTCCAGAAGCGGTCCCCAGATTGTGTCCATATTTTAGCAATATTATCCGACGTTACACGTTGTTGAAGTAGATGATACTCCTCCCGCACTTCTGGACAAGATAGGAGAGTTTTAAGACAAGTTTTAAAATATCTAGGAATTTTAAGTAAGGAAGTATCTATATGGTCAACAACTGTCTCTTTTTTTATAGGCATCAAATGAATTCTAGGTGCAGAATGAGGAAAAACTAAATCCTCTATATCCAGCGAACAGATGATATTTTTATTGTGTTTTATCTTTAATAATCCTGAACTATTTGTTAAACCAACCTCCCAACTGGGCAGGGAAAAAGAGGTGAGCAGTTTTAATACCTCCTTTTTATGACTTTTAGATATCATGACCAGACACCGGCCTGGAGAATCGGATTTGAGTACTTTCTCAGGATCGTTTAGAAGTAGAGGGGAAACTTTATTTTCTTGGATGGTTATCCCCATCCCATTTGAATCAGCAAGCTCTGCGGCAGCTACTGCGATACCTCCCTCAATTATGTAACGGAGAGCATGAACATATGGTTTTTCAAAAAGTATTGTTGCCCCTGAAGAGAGCACTTCCAGCTCCTGAGGAGAAATAAGTCCCCTTCGATCAGTCTCTGCACCAAAAAGTAAAAGCTCATGATCACGATGTACCGCGGTTGAACTTGGCAGATTTGTAAACCTCCTCTTACCCTCAGCAATTACAATAATCACGACAGAATCCGTATTCACTGATGAGTATTCAAGTGAATAACTGGAATAAGGTAAATGATTGCTGAAATAGAGGGCTCCGTTCACTGCCTCTTGTGTGACCGAATTGTCAACACCTTTAACACAGAAATATACTGACTCAGGAATTGTACCTTGCACTGCAAGTTTCATTATGGCTTCAGCAAATGAGTTATAGACGAGTTTTCGGGTACTTTTTTTTGAAGATATCGTGCGGGAAGCTGCAACGAATAGAGAATCTCCGCTGGTACCCATAGAAAGATCTTCACCTGGTTTTATAGAGGGAAAAAGCACTTCGGATATGGCATTACCTAGTGAATACTTTTCCGACTTCTTGCGCAACAGGGTAGTAATGTACGCTTCTAAAGGGCGTAGTTTATTTATTGATGTTTTTCTGGACATATCGAACGAATTTGGAGCTGATGAATATAGCCAGGTAAAGAGCTACCAGTCTAATGATAAGAAAATTAATTGAGAGATTGTTTTCTTCAAAACCTCGTTTTAGCCAATCATTTCACTTTGCAAATCCAATAAGTTTCCAAATTATATAAAAGCAAATTATAAGTATCCCATCAACTTACATTTTTCCTGACAAATTCCTTAGCCACAGAAATAATCTCCTCAGCTAATAATACTCCTACTCCTACCTCGCTCATAACTTTTTCGACGGAAGAATCCGCCACAACCTGTAGATTTTCGAATTTGGTCAATAACTTTTTCCTACGGATAGGACCAATACCTGGAATATTGTCAAAAAGAGAGCTGGTTACAGACTTTTTTCTCCGCTGGCGATGGAAGGTAATAGCAAACCTGTGTGCCTCGTCTCGAATTCGTCTCAAGAGGAATAGTCCAGGTGAAGATTTAGGAATATTTTGAGGTTCAGAGCTGCCAGGTACATATACCTCCTCTAAACGCTTGGCCAATCCAATTACCGATATATAGCTCAATCCTAACTCCTGAAGAGCTGAAACCGACATGTTAAGTTGCCCTTTCCCCCCGTCCACAAGAATAAGATCCGGGAAGGTTGCTTGTTCACTTTTCAGTCTCATATAACGCCGATATATAATTTCTCTCATCATGGCAAAATCGTCTACACCCTTCACAGTTTTGATTTTGAATTTTCTATATTCGCTCCTTTTGGCTACTCCATCTATGAAGCAGACCATGGATCCTACCGGATCGCTCCCCTGAATATTCGAGATATCAAAAGCTTCAATACGTCGAGGAGGTACTTCCAGATTTAAATCCATCTGAAGCTGTTGCACCATTTCTGGGACTAATTCCCGACGTCGTTCCCGTTTGCGCAGGTTCTCAGCCAACAGCAGTTCTGCATTTTGTAGTGACAGGTGGACCAGTTTCACTTTCTCACCCCGTTGGGGAACTGAGAATCGAACTTTCTTCCCTCGCTTTTGAGATAGCCATATTGACAATGAATTACTTCCCTCTGGCCATTCAGGTAGTAGAATCTCCTGGGGTAAAAAATCAGACTCCAAGTAAAACTGTTGTAAAAATCCAGATAGAATTTCGCCTAAGGATTGTTCATGTACGCCTGAGAGAAACATTCTTTCACGTCCGATAATCTTCCCGTTTCTTAAACGGATCACGGCAGCACAGGCATCCTTTTCCTTGCGAGCAATAGCAACAATATCCTGATCGGCAAATGAAGCGGCTACCTTACGTTGACGCCTTGTAAATGCTTCTACAGCTGCAATCTGATCCCTTCGTAAAGCTGCTTCCTCATATTGTCGATCCTTCGCGGTAGATGCCATTTCTTCTCGAAGCTGTTGAACAATTCTATCTGTCCTTCCCTGTAGGAAATAGATTACCTCTTCGATCATTGTCCTGTATTCAGTTTCCGATTGCCGTCCTTCACAAGGACCCAAGCACTTTCTGATATGGTAATCGAGACAGACTTTTATTTTCCCTCGGGAAATACTGATATGATCAATATGAAAACTACAGCTCCTGATAGGAAAAATCTTGTGAATTACCTTTAAAGTCTCTCTTAGATTGTGAATTTCTGTAAAAGGTCCAAAATAACGGGAACCATCATGGATTATCTTCCTGGTGAGCATAACTTGAGGAAACGGTTCATTTGTGATACGGATGAAAGGATAAGTTTTGTCATCGCGCATAATGATGTTGTAACGAGGTTCATGTTCCTTAATCATTGCTGCTTCTGTCAGTAAAGCTTCTGTCTCGGAGCGGGTGACGAGCCACTCGATATCAGCAATCTTTCTTACCATGTTTTCAATCCGGGGCGAAGTAAGGGAGCTTTTACGGAAATAGCTTCCAACTCGAGTCCGAAGTGCTTTCGCTTTACCGACATAAAGCACTTTTCCCGACTCATCTCTAAATAGATAGACCCCAGGGAGACGGGGAATTGATTCAATTTTCTGTCTTAGTTCCACTAAACCGTCTTTTCTTTGATAACGATAGTGCTAATCCTTCCAAATTTAATACCATGAATTTAATTAGGCTCCAGGAGTGAGAGTAGGTTGAAATCTTTATTTTAGGTAGAAGAGTAATCGTTCACCCTAAACAAATTATTTTAAACTTAGTAGCCAGATTTACATTTTGTCAAAATAAGTGGTAATAGTAGAACCTGGATTCAAGTAGTAAGTGCAACAGTGTGTGATTCTCCAAAAAATACTTCATTGGGCGTTTTGTACCCAAGTCTTTTTCTTGGACGATTGTTAAGTCTTTTCATGGCGTGGATTAACTCCTTGTCCGTTATGGTTCTAAAGTCCCTGTTTTTGGGAAAGTATTGGCGGATGAGACCATTGGTGTTTTCATTGGTTCCTCTTTCCCAGGATGAATACGCATGAGCAAAATAAAAGTCACATTCAAGTCCCTTTGCAACTGTCTCATGGTTCCCAAACTCTTTTCCATTATCCGAAGTAATCGTATGAACTTGATCAGATATAGATCCCAACAATCGTCTCATCGCTTCTTCAGTCTTTTCCTTTGTCCGGCGATCCACTTTGTAAATAAGGGCAAGTCCAGACTTTCTTTCTGTCAGAGATACAATAGCCTGTTTATGGGCTTTACCAATAATTGTATCCGCTTCCC
>JBHHUM010000037.1:0-19797 GCA_046861645.1 Fidelibacterota bacterium
AGTCCATCATTTGTACCGATCCAGAGTTCTCCCGTCTTGGACATCTCTATAGCTTCAACCCAGTTATCGCTGAGGCTGTTGGGATCATTTGGATCGTGTTTATAATGGATAAACCGGTTCTTCTTATATTCGAATTTGTTCAACCCGTTGTACGTACCTATCCAGAGTATTCCTTCTTCTTGAGATATATCTTCAACTATTGCATTGATGTGGTTATTACCCAGACTATTGGGATTTTCAGGATCATGAGTAAAATGCTTAAACGTCCCGCTCTCCGGATCGAACAGGTTCAGACCGGCACCATCGAAGGTCCCCACCCAGAACAGTCCATCACGGGTCTTACAGAATTCAACAGATTCATCACTGCTCAGACTTGTGGAATCTTTGGGATTATGCCGGAATGATGTGAATTGACCTGTCTTCGGATCCAGTTTAGCAATACCTCCAACGCTCATTCCTATCCACAGCATTCCTTCCTCGTCTACATGTAACTCCCACACATAGTCAGTACCCATAGAATTGGAATCGGCAGGATCGGACAAGTAATTGGTGAATTCATAGCCATCATATTTTGCAAGTCCACCAGCTGTTCCTAACCACATAAATCCATCCTGGTCCTGGGCGAAACTGGTTACATATGGAAAAATGAGTCCTTGTTCTACTCCGATGTGTTCAAATCTGATCTCTTGTGAGAAAAGGGATACATTAAATAACATGGTGCTTATCAAAATAGAGTGAAATAGAGTGTGGTTTTTCATCAGTTCTTTTAGCTAAATACTCCCAATCAGACTACAGAATTTGTGTATCGGTACTTACAATGTCAAAACAAAAAGGTATGGGGTGATTTGTATGTTTACCTCACTGTTACCAACTACAGTGTGATCTGAGGCACATATGTTTAAAAACGTTGTGGACAGCAGTTAAATGTCTAAACCTTGATTATTAGGTATGATCCGTTGTACCCTTAGGTAAGAAAAAACATAATTAGAAAATTCAAGTCATCAGCAAAATCAAGTAAATCAAGGTTCAGATAAGTTGACAAAATGATACTACTATATCTACTTTTTCCTAAAGATGATATCTTTATGGAATGAAGTCATTTCAAAAAAACAAAAGAAAGAAATTGCCTGTTATATCACTCTATGACTATTCTAAGAATAGTAATAACCAATATCTTTGCCACTTTAGTACTAAAGGAGCTTTCATGACAGCATACTCGAACCACACTCCCTACTCATCAGCAGAATTTGTAACACGATTGAAAAATGTAATCGATAGAAACGCCATGCTCTCCCATCCGTTTTACAAGTTATGGAACGAAGGTAAATTAACCTTGGATATATTGGCTGGATACGCCAGGGAGTATTATGCTCACGTTAAGGCATTCCCTGTTTATGTTAGTGCTGTCCATTCCCATTGTGATGATATTGCTACCCGACAAATTTTGTTAGACAATCTAATCGAAGAGGAACAAGGTAATGAGAACCATCCCGAATTATGGTTGAGATTTGCTGAAAGTGTAGGGGTTACCAGATCTGCTGTTATGAGTACCCAGCTATTGGAGAGTACTTTTAACACTGTAACAACACTTAAGGAGATCACTCAGGATCAAGATTTTCGTGTTGGTGTAGCCGCCCTCTATTCCTATGAATCTCAGATACCTGAGGTTGCACTTACAAAACGGGAAGGGTTGCAGAAATTTTATGGTATAGACGATGACAAAAGTATATCCTTTTTCACTGTTCACGAAGAAGCTGACTTTTTTCATCGAAAATCCGAATTGGACATCCTCAAGAAATGGTGTACAACACTTGAATCACAAGAGAAAGTTATTCGATCTGCCGAAATAGCTTCCCTGGCCCTACTGGAATTTCTCGATGGTATTTATGATGCCTTTATTGTCGGGAATAATGAGATTGAAGAGGTACTAGAGTTTGCAGCAGCATAGTAAACCAGAACAGATGATTCTGGAAATTGCCGAAACCTCCCGGTCCAGGGTGATCGCCTCTTCCTCACTTAATTTTCAGATAGAGCTTATAGAGCACGTGGGCGAAGAAGATATCCCCCAGCTAATTTTGATTTCCCAACACTTAGAAGACGAATTTGATGAATCAGCTCGGTTAACAAAATCGAGCATACGTAAATACTTTAACTATCCTTACACTTTACCCTTTATTGCTCGACACCATGGAGAAATCATTGGTTTTATCATAGGTGTACCCTTAGAGTATTTCTCCAATGATCCGTCATTTCAATGCGATGAAAATATTGGAGCTAAAAACACACTTTATACTTATGCTTTTGTTGTCATGGCCAAGTTTAAAGGCAATGGTTACGCCAAAACACTTAAAAGGGTCTATTTAAGTTGGGCTAAGAAAAAAGGATTTAAATATGTTACTGGACATGTCCAAGAAGGTGTCTCCAAGCGGTTCACCGGTGATATAAGAATTTTAGCTCGGTTTGAAAATTGGCACGGGACTAACAAGACCTTTGAGTACTATCGTCGAACTATCCAACCTGCCGGTCACGCTCAAATCATAAGCAAAGACCCGCCTTTAGTTTCCAAAATATAGGACTTAATCACTACCAATGAATCTGACCAAACAAATGAGTATGCTTAGACGTCAGATTGATGACATCGATGATCAGCTCTGTAAACTTATTATTAAGCGAATTGAACTCGGAAGAGAAATTGGGGAAGTCAAGTCAAATCTGGGTTTGCCCCTTAAGGATGAACAACGGGAAAACGAAATAATTAGAAGAGTCATTCGATTAACAGATGGGTACATAAGCCGTAAGGATGTAACACGAATATTCAATGAGATCATAAAGGCCACCAAGCGAACTCATTTACTCAAAAGCAAGAAAACTGATAAGGAAAATTGACGTTCCAACTACAAAAGTCTTGCACTGCTGCGTCAAATAGTTTAATATCGCCGCAACATGAAACAGACAGATAACCGAATTTTCAGCTACTACTGGTATTTTACTAAGGAGGGGTTGGTCCAGCGACCTTAGGCGATACCGCTATATTTGCTGAGATTTCAACCCCGCTCTTTAGCGGGGTTTTTTTATCTGGTAAAAAACAATGAGAAGAATGGAAAAAGACGAGTTCCTACAACTGGCCGAGAAGTACAGAACGGTTCCTGTTTACCAGAGAGTACTGGCGGATTTGATCACTCCCGTATCAACCTATATGAGCCTCCAAAGAGATTTCCCCTATGCCTTTATACTCGAGTCAGTAGAGAAGGGTAAACAATATTCACGATACTCTTATGTAGGATTTAACCCCAAGTTGGTTCTTGAATATAGAGCAGGCATAACAACTGTACATAGCGCGGAAGGAAAAGAGAATAAAAACGAACCGTTCCTCTCTCTTCTCCGCAGTACAATGGCTAACTATTCAACTCCAAAACTACCTGGGCTACCTTCATTCTCTGGTGGTCTAGTTGGATACTTTGGCTACGAAACGATTACCTTGGTAGAGGATGTACCCATCAGATCCCAGGGAGATAATGGGGTACCCGAAGCCTTGTTTATGCTATTCGAAGAATTGATAGCATTCGATCACCTGAAAGGACAACTCGTCATATTCTTTAATGTCTCTCTTGATGAGAACACCGATTTAGATGATGCCTTTGCTCATGCTCACGAGTGCATTGATACAACTCGAAAGAGACTGCAAACAAATATTCATTCTCAAACTCCCGTTAAGGTTGAGCAGAGTAAACTCTATTCGAACTTTACTAAATCCCAGTTTTCTACCGCTGTAAAAAAGGCAAAGGACTATATCACTGCTGGTGATGCTTTCCAGATTGTCCTCAGTCAACGATTTCATCGTCATACATCAGTAAAGCCTATTATTCTTTACCGGGCACTACGCACCGTCAACCCATCTCCATATATGTTTCACCTGAAGCTCAATGACTTCGATATAATCGGTGCATCACCTGAACTTCTCGTAAAGGTAACCGATGATTTAGTGGAGGTTCGACCCATAGCCGGTACTCGTTCTAGAGGGAAGACACCTGAGGAAGATATCGTTATCGCTAAAGAATTATTAACTGATGAAAAAGAAAAAGCCGAACACCTCATGCTCCTCGATCTCGGCCGCAATGATGTAGGACGTGTAGCAGAATTCGGATCCGTCCACGTGGATGAATATATGGTTGTGGAAAATTACTCCCATGTCATGCATATCGTCTCCGACGTGAAAGGAAAACTGAACGGTAAACACGATGCTCTTGATGCTCTGATGAATGCCTTTCCAGCCGGAACCACTACTGGCGCCCCAAAAATTCGTGCCATGGAAATTATCTATGAGCTGGAGCCAACCCACCGCGGTATCTATTCGGGAGCCGTGGGGTATCTCGATTTCTGTGGCGACCTGAACACCTGTATCGCTATTCGCACGATGATCATGAAAGATGGGCTGGTTTTCTTCCAGTCCGGAGCAGGTATCGTTTATGATTCCGATCCCCAAAAAGAGTATGAAGAAACAGTTAGCAAAGCAGAAGCAATAATGAGCGCCATTGACTTTTCAGAAAGAGGTCTTATTTCCTGATGATCCTGGTATTAGACAACTATGATTCATTCACCTACAATCTGGTCCAGGCTTTAGGATCGTTAGACAGCAACATTACAGTTGTTCGTAACGATGAGATAACCAATTTGGAAATCAGAAACATGAATCCAAACAGGATCGTGATCTCACCCGGTCCAGGACGACCTGAAAACGCGGGTCTTTCAGTTGAAGTCATCCGAGTATTCGGTAGTCAGATACCTATAC
Source organism: Fidelibacterota bacterium (assembly GCA_046861645.1). Taxonomy (GTDB): domain Bacteria; phylum Fidelibacterota; class Marinisomatia; order Marinisomatales; family UBA2128; genus UBA2128. The sequence continues at coordinate 4,790 of JBHHUM010000037.1, forward strand.
TTGGTGTCTGTCTTGGACATCAGGCTATTACCGTAGCTTTTGAGGGAAAAGTGATACCTGCGCCGGAAATTTTACATGGAAAAACTTCCCACATCATCCACAATGGGACCCCCCTTTTTAAAAATGTGGAATCACCTCTGATAGCTACCCGTTATCATTCTCTTATGATTGAAAGAGAATCTCTTCCATCGTGTTTGAAAATTATAGCAGAAACTGAAACTGGAATGATTATGGCCGTGAAACATAAAGAGTGGCCCGTTTACGGTGTCCAGTTCCATCCTGAATCCATCGCCACCAAGACAGGAACAATGATCCTTGAAAACTTTCTATCAATAGAGACTGAGTACCTTTCTAAAAATCATAAGGAGTTTTTATCATGAAAACCCAATCCATAATGACCAACATAAATAGGTCCAAGAAAAGATCGGCTTCGCATTTAAAATCTTACATCGACGTACTTCATTTAATTATTCACATCTTTCATAAATGATAATTAGTAGAGATGTGAGGTAGCTGTGAAAGAAATATTGGAACAACTTCTTGACAGACAGGACCTGTCACGAAATCAAGCGCAACAGGTTATGAAGAGAATAATGTCTGGTGAGTTCAATGATGCTCAGATTGCTGGCTTCCTAATGACCTTACGGGCAAAAGGTGAAACGGTAGAAGAAATTACAGGTTTCACATCAGCCATGCGCGAAAAGATGATTTCCGTAGATATTGATTCTCCCGCCATAGACATGTGTGGTACAGGTGGCGATGCAAAAGGGACATTCAATATTTCTACAGCAGCATCTTTTGTAGTTGTCGGAGCAGGTATCAAAGTAGCCAAACATGGTAATCGGTCCATGACTTCTAAATCTGGCTCAGCTGATGTCCTGCAGGCACTAAAGGTTCCCATTGACAAAACAGCAGAAGAGATTGCTCAAGACATTGAATCCATTGGGCTCGGTTTCATCTTCGCCCCGGTTTTTCACCCTGCCATGAAGTATGCCATTGGCGCCCGAAAAGCTTTAGCCACCAGAACCATATTCAATATTCTTGGTCCTCTCTGCAATCCAGCCCATGTAAAAGCTCAGGCTATGGGAATCTTTCATGCTGATCTGACGGAACTACAGGTAAAAGTATTGAAGGAGTTAGGATCAACAGACGTTATGGTTTTCCACGGTCGGGATGGACTTGACGAGATATCCACCACTACTACTACACAGGTAAGTCAGATGCATGAGAGTAGTGAGATTAGAACCTACGAGTTAGACGCTCAAGCTCTCGGATTACCCCGGGCAACACTACAAGATCTGGTTGGTGGAACTCCAGAGGAAAACGCCGGCATAATACAGGAAATCCTGTCTGGAGAAAAAGGTCCGAAAAGGGACATTGTTTTGCTGAATGCCGCGGCAGGGATTGTAGTCGGTGGCAAAGCTGATAACCTGGAAACAGGTCTCACGTTAGCTGCGGAATCAATTGACTCCGGTGCCGGAAAAAATATTCTGAATCAGTTGGCTTTAACATGAAAAATATTCTGGACGAAATAATAGACCATAAGCGAAAAGAGGTACAACTTACCTCCGTTCTTAATCCTTTATCCTACGATCGATCATCTGCATTAAAATTTAGGTCTCTCGCCACAGCATTATCAACACCGGGCATCCAGGTCATTGCCGAGATCAAACTGAAATCTCCCAGCTCTGGTGATATTCAGACTGAAGTAAATCCCGTGAAAATTGCTCAAGATTACGAAAGTGCTGGGGCTGCAGCTATCTCTGTACTAACCGATAATAAATATTTTGGTGGTAACCTGGAAATTCTTCGTCAGGTACGTCAGTCAGTTTCAATCCCTGTCTTGCGGAAGGATTTCATTATCTCAGATTACCAGCTCTACGAATCGGCAGAGGCAGGTGCAGATGCCATTCTCCTCATCGCCGAAGCCCTGACAAATGAAAAGATGTTTCAGTTATATTCATTGGCTCAAAATCTTGGGCTCGATGTTCTGGTTGAGTTTCACTCCTCCAGGTATCTTCCTCTTATCTCTGACCTGAATCCAGGAATCGTAGGCCTGAATTGCCGCGACTTAACGACTATGACTGTGGATTTAAAACGTTTTGAGTTACTACTCGATGATCTTCCTAAGGATGCTATTAATGTAGCGGAGAGCGGGATTTACACTGCTGCTGACTTGAAGTATGTGTCCAGACTGGGTTATAACGCAGCTCTGATTGGAACTTCGCTGATGAAAACTCATGACCCGGGAGCTACCCTTAAACAGTTGTTGGAGACACACAAGTGATTCCAGTAAAGATATGCGGTATTACCAATCCTGATGATGCCCTTTATGCAGCAAATGTAGGTGCTTCAGCAGTGGGTTTCATCTTTTTTAAGAAAAGTCCCCGAGCTATTTCTCTGCTAAAAGCTTCTAAAATTACCAGTGTCCTCTCCCCTAAACTGAAGAAAGTAGGAGTATTTGTAAACCACAGTCGAGATTTTATTGAAAAAGCCATCCGTTTTGTTCCCTTGGATATAATTCAACTCCACGGTAAGGAAACTCCCGAGTTTTGCTCAGGATTTTCAGTTCCTGTAATTAAGGCTTTTCGCCTTAAAAATAGAGATACACTTTCTACGATAAATGACTTTGCTGTACACGCTTTTTTAGTGGACACGTGGCAGGATGGAGAATTCGGTGGTACGGGAAAAACATTCGATTGGTCACTACTCAACAATTACTCGGGAGAGATACCTATGATCCTCTCAGGTGGTCTTAATCCGGAAAATGTCCTGGAGGCTGTGAAAGCAGTTCGACCAGCAGCAATAGACATCAACAGTGGGGTAGAAACGCTACCCGGCCAAAAGAATAAACATAAACTGTGGGCACTCTTTCAACAAATCAAGGCTACAGAAAACACTGGATTTCAATTCTAAGATGAAAGTGCTCACAAATTATAAGCTTCCCGATGATTTTGGCCACTTTGATCAATATGGAGGACGATATGTACCAGAGATCCTCATCCCTTCTCTTACAGCATTGGAACAGTGTTACCAGAAAGTAAAAGCAGATGCCGCTTTTCAGGCTGATTTATCATATTTGTTAAAACACTACGCAGGAAGACCGACACCCCTGTACTACGCTCGTAGATTATCGGAAGAACTTAGATTCGAAGTATGGCTTAAGAGAGAAGACCTCAACCATACGGGCGCTCATAAGATTAACAATGCTCTCGGACAGATTCTGCTTGCTAGCCAGATGGGAAAAAAACGAATCATAGCGGAGACAGGAGCCGGTCAACATGGAGTAGCCGTAGCAACAGTGACCGCCCTGTTCGGACTTAAGTGCATCATCTACATGGGAGAAGAAGACATTCAACGCCAGAAACTCAATGTTTTTCGGATGAATCTCTTAGGTGCAGAGGTACGAGCAGTATCCACGGGAAGTGCCACCCTGAAGGACGCTACCAACGAGGCTATCCGCGACTGGGTCACCAATGTTGATACATCCTACTACCTTCTCGGTTCAGCGGTAGGTCCCCACCCTTACCCGATGATGGTCAGGGATTTCCAATCTGTAATAGGAAGGGAAACAAAGGAGCAATTCAAGACTGAAACCGGTAAGGACTTACCCGATCATATTATCGCCTGTGTAGGTGGGGGAAGCAATGCTATGGGAATCTTTTTTCCTTTCCTGGAAGACGAAGTCTCACTAACAGGTATTGAAGCAGGTGGTCTAGGACTGAATTCAGGACAACACGCAGCCACTCTCACCAAAGGCGAATTCGGTGTACTTCACGGTTCAGCCAGTTTCTTACTTCAAGACGAGCAAGGTCAGGTGACCCTTCCTCACTCAATATCTGCTGGGCTTGATTATCCCGGTGTAGGTCCCGAGCTTAGTTACTTAAAATCAACAGAACGAGTACACTACACAACGGCTACAGATGTTGAAGCTGTGAGAGCCTTTAAATGGCTATCCAAGAAGGAAGGTATTCTTCCTGCTCTTGAATCGGCGCATGCTCTGGCTTATCTACTCCAGCCAGATAACGAAATTAGTTCTGGTAAACACGTTGTGGTCTGTCTCTCAGGTCGGGGAGACAAGGATGTAAACACAGTTGCAGATTCGATGGAAGTTAATTTATGAACCGCATCCAAACCCTATTCCATCAGTCTAATGAAAAGGTGATTCCTTTCTTTACTGCAGGTTATCCACGCTTGGATAGTACCATCGATCTAGTGCTGGCTGCCGAGCGGGGTGGGGCTGCAATGGTAGAAATTGGGATTCCCTTTTCCGATCCTATCGCGGATGGTCCGGTCATTCAACAATCCAGCCATATAGCCCTCCAAAATGGGATAACGTTAGCGATGATTCTCCAACAAGTAAGACAGATCAGGAAAACCTCTTCAATCCCTATCGCCCTCATGGGGTACTTAAATCCAATCCTTCATTTTGGACGACAGACATTCCTTGCTGAAGCTCGAGATGCAGGTATAGACGGCCTTATTATTCCTGATTTACCTGCAACAGAAGCAGAGGAATTTGTCTCTCTTACCAGGGTTCATGAAATTTCACTCATTCTCCTCATAGCGCCCAACACACCCGGTAAAGACATCACTCACATTTCCCGACTTACACAGGACCTCATTTATTGTGTAGCGGTACAAGGAATCACAGGCGCCAGACTGAACGGGGTAGAAGGATTGACTGCCTACTTAAAGCGTGTAAAAAAATACTCCAGATCACCTTTCGTAGTAGGGTTTGGAATTAAGACTCGAGAGGATGTCCAGAAAATAAATCGAATCGCCCATGGCGCTGTAGTTGGAACCAACTTATTAAAAAAGATCAAAAATGCTGATAACCCTATCGAAGTAGCTGAAACATACATTCGTGAACTGGGAAGAAAGTTTTGACAACAATTGGCATACAGGGTGGACAAGGCAGTTTTTGTGATGAAGCAGCTCGAGAGTTCGCAGTTAACCACGGATTAGAGGAGATAAAACTATCCTACTTGATTTCCTCAGAAAAAGTCCTGTCGGCAGTTGAAAACGGTGATACCGAATACGGCATTTTTGCCATGGAGAATGCACAGGGGGGTGTAGTAATAGAAAGTGTAGAGGCATTAGCTCAACATCGTTGTGAAATTGTAGAGATGTTTTACATTCCCATCAGCCAGAACCTTTTGGCACGCAGAGGCGTCTTCATTGGCGATATAACGGAGATCCATTCTCATCAACAGGCTCTTCGTCAGTGCCGTGATTATCTCTCAGAGCATTTCTGGTCTCGTCCTCTGATAGAGGAAGATGATACTGCTGAAGCGGCACGACGTTTAAAGGAGGGTAAACTACCATCAACCGCAGCAGTTATCGCACCCAAATCATGTGCCAATATCTATGGTTTAGTTATCCTACAGGAAAATATTCATGACCTGAAAAATAATCTCACCCTATTTCTGGGTGTAAAGAAATTTTCTGCAAGACAATCTGAAAAGGAATAGAATAATGAGTGATTCTATTGGTATAATCGGTTTTGGAAGATTTGGACGAATACTGGGACAGATACTTTCTGATGATTTTAAAGTTCAAGCTTACGATGTTTCTTCTCAGGAAGAGCAATTTGGAGTAGAATTCGTAGATAGAGAATTAATTCTACAAAATAAAACTCTTTTCTTAGCAGTTCCCATCCGGGATTTCAAGAAATTAATTTTAGACATTAGTCCCCACTTGAACGAGGGAACAACTGTCATCGATGTCTGTTCTGTTAAAGTTTATCCCGTTACCGTTATGACTGAAACCCTCCCTGATCCTATTGGGATAATTGCCACTCACCCTCTTTTTGGTCCCGATTCCATAGACAAGCCAAACGGTCTGACGATGATGATGTATCCAGCCAGGGATGTTTATAAAAAGTTTCCATTCTGGAGCGATTACTTTCATTCCAAGGCGATAAATATCGTGGAGATGACTCCGGAAGAACATGATAACCTGGCGGCCAAAACACAAGGGATCACACACTTTATCGGTCGTGTACTACGTAATGCCGGGGTGAAAGAGACCTCGATTGACACCCTGGGTTTTAAAGATCTCCTGGGAGTTATAGACCAAACCTGTAACGATAGTTGGGAATTGTTTACGGATCTTCAAAATTTCAACCCCTATACACTTCCTATGATAGAGAAATTGGAATCATCAATACATACCATTCTTGGGAAAATATTAAGGAGAGAATAATATGCAGGTAGTATTGAGTCCAACCGCTACAGAAGACCAAATCAAACGAGTAAAGGAACGTATTCGGGAATTTGGGTTGACCCCCCATGATATTCCTGGTCAGGAGCCTAAAACGATAGGAATCACTGGTACGATAAATCAAGAAATACGGATCTATCTGGAAGGCTTGCCAGCAGTCTCAAAAGTGATCCCCATATCTCCACCCTTTAAGCTGGCCAGCAGAGATATGCATCCTGAGAACTCCTTTGTAACGGTAGGAGATGTAAAGTTCGGAGACGGCAATGTTGTAATGATTGCGGGTCCCTGTGCTGTAGAGAGTGAGGAGCAGACCCTGCGGATTGCCAGAGAAGTGGCTGACCGTGGAGCTCAGATTCTGAGAGGAGGTGCTTACAAACCGCGAACTTCGCCTTATTCCTTCCAGGGTTTAGGTGAATTAGGGCTGGAAATCCTGGCTAAGGCTCGAGAATTGACGGGATTACCTATCGTTACCGAAGTACTCGATCACACAACTGTTGAGTTAGTGGGACAATATGCGGATATGCTTCAAATTGGAACGCGAAACATGCAGAATTTCTCCCTTCTAAAAGCATCCGGTCAATCTCGAAAACCCGTTCTGCTGAAAAGAGGTATGAGCGCCACACTTCAGGAAACCTTGATGTCCGTTGAATACCTGATGTCTTACGGCTGCCACGATGTTGTGGTTTGTGAAAGAGGAGTTCGTACTTTCACCAGTCATGCCCGCAATACGTTGGATGTCAGTGTTATCCCCGCTTTTAAGCAGATCAGCCATCTACCCATTATTGTGGACCCGAGTCACTCCAGTGGACAACGGTATAGCGTCATCCCTCATGCACTGGCAGGACTGGGCGCCGGAGCTGATGGACTCATTGTGGACGTCCATGATCACCCCGAAGAGGCGCTGTGTGACGGTCCACAGGCACTAATACCAAATGAATTTTCTAAACTGATGAAAACAGCTAAAGGAGTCTGCGCAGCGATGGGTAAATCCATTGGTAGCGACCAATTCCTTAATCCAAGCCATAACGGTAAAACTGCTAATACTCCCCATAAAATGTCCCAACAGCCTTAATCACATGTAAAACGAAAAATAAATGAAAACAATTTCACAATGAAACTGACAGGTGAACTTTCATTTCCGGGTGATAAATCCATCTCCCACCGAGCCCTCATGTTGGCCGCTCTATCAGAGGGCAAGTGTACAATCAAAAACCTCTCTACGGGGAAAGATGTGGAATCTACCCATCAATGTTTGCTTTCCTGCAGTATAGAATCACAACTTGATAACGGAAAGATCAGGATTACAGGCAAACCTCTCCAAAATCCATCCCAAATCCTCGATTGTGGGAACTCCGGGACGACAGCTCGATTGCTGGCGGGGTTACTCGCCGGGCAGAAAGTAACTGCAACACTCGAAGGGGATCATTCCCTCTCCAGTCGACCCATGAACCGGATTATCGATCCTTTATCCAAAATGGGTGCTGATGTCGATTCCTCAGATGGATATCTACCCTTAAACCTTATTCCCCGGCCTCTTCACGGTATCCAGTACACTCCACCCATCAGCAGTGCTCAAGTTAAATCAGCAGTAATCTTAGCCGGATTAGGTGCTGAAGGTGAAACAACCCTAATAGAACCAATCAAAACTCGGGATCATACCGAGCGAATGCTGAAGACACTGGGGGGTTCAATTACTCTTCAAGGTAGCAGAATTACTGTTTCCCCCCTGCAACAGCCACTGGAAACATTTGAACTCACAATTCCCGGAGACCCCTCTACGGCTGCTTATTTTGCCGCTGCTGCCACTCTTATTCCTAATTCAGAACTTAGATTAATAAATCTCCTCGCCAATCCTACCAGAACAGGATTCTTTACTGTTCTGGAAAAAATGGGAGCCAGTATAGAAATACTCTTAAAAAATCCTAATGGTGGAGAAGAAGTTCACAATCTTAAAATTTCCCCTGGAACCCTAACAGGAATTACCCTGTCCCCAGAACAGATTCCTACCATCATAGATGAACTCCCTATCCTGGCAATCGTTGCCACACAGGCAGAAGGTCGTACCGTAGTAACTGGCGCCAGTGAGCTCCGAGTGAAGGAATGTGATAGATTACAGGCAATTTGTAAAAACCTGCATAGAATGGGTGCTAAGATTACTGAATTATTAGATGGATTCGTTATCACCGGTCCTACCTCATTGCACCAGGCAAGGATCTCCACCTACAACGATCATCGCATTGCTATGGCTTTTACCATCGCCAGTCTTATTGCAGATGGGCCCGTCACCATTGATAACTCGACCTGTATGGAGATATCGTGTCCAGATTTCAAAACTATGTTGCAAGCCATAATCCGATGAATTTTGCTGTAATTGGACATCCTATTACCCACAGTTTGAGTCCCGAGCTCCACAACTGGATATTCAAAAAATTGGGAATCGATGCCCACTATTCTAAGGTGGATATAAGTCGTGAAAAACTGGCTTATTTCCTATCAGGGGTAAGCAGAAGCCAATTCCAGGGCTTCAATGTTACCCTACCACACAAGGAAGCCGTTATTCCACTACTGGATAACGTTGAGGAGCAGGCGGAGCAGATCGGAGCTGTGAATTGCGTTGTGAACAATGACCAAAAACTCAAGGGTTACAATACTGATTGGATCGGTTTTCAAAGAACATTACAGGATGAAGATATTTCCGTCAGGAATCGAGCCTGTTTTATACTGGGAGCTGGTGGTGCCTCCCGTGCAATCCTCTATACCCTACTCAAGGAAGGGGCAGATCCTGTTCTTCTTCATAATCGACACCAGAAAAAGGCGTTGCAATTACAAACCCACATGATGTCTCATTTCACATCTTCCACAATCGCTGTAATATCTCTACAGGAATTGACGAACTTTTGGAACGAAGACCTGATTTTGATCAATACTACATCTGTGGGGATGACAAGTAATAATTCCTTATTACCAGTTAAATATTTTCATAGAAGACAGACTTTTATTGATGTCATTTACACGCCCTTAGAAACAACTCTTTTGCGTCAAGCTTCTGCTGTAGGTGCCAAGACAGTAAATGGACTTGCCATGTTCATCCACCAGGGATTGGCATCGATTGACCTCTGGCTGAAGCAACCTATTTCACAAAGTGTTAACCGGGAAGAAATCAAAAGTTATTTGATACGAAAACTCCAGGAGGAAATACCAGCTTGATGCAACGGCTAAGATGGCTCACCGCAGGGGAATCCCACGGCAAGGGATTATTAGGGATATTGGAGGGCATCCCAGCCGGACTGGAAATCGAGGAGGATTACATTCACACTCATTTAGCCAGACGTCAGAAAGGTCACGGCCGTGGGGGTCGGATGAAAATTGAAAATGATCGGGCAGAGATATACTGTGGCATACGGCATGGTAAAACCCTTGGTTCACCTATCGGTCTGATCCTTCCCAATCAGGATTGGGAAAACTGGAAGACGAAAATGTCAACCAATCCAGTTGATGAAGAGGTAAAAAAAGTAACCCTTCCTCGACCGGGACATGCTGATCTGGCCGGAGTTGAAAAATTCGGTTTCGAAGATATCCGCAATGTTCTGGAACGTTCCTCTGCACGGGAAACAGCCATGCGTGTCGCTCTTGCTACTATCTGCCGGAAGCTTCTGGACGAGGTTGGTATCCAAGTGGGCAGTCGTGTAATTCAGATTCACATGATAAAAGATTCTTCACCCCTCCCTGAAAACATGTCCCCAGAGCAACTCAACGAACTCGTTGACGCATCTCCTGTTCGTTGCCTGGACAAGGAAGCTGAAAAGAAAATGATCGCCATTATTGATGAAGCTAAAATCAGAGGGGATTCGGTTGGAGGTCTTTTCGAAGTTGTAGCAACTGGATTACCTTATGGCCTCGGTTCCTACACTCACTGGGACCGTAAGCTCCACACTAGAATAACTGCTGCAATGATAAGTATTAATGGTTTAAAGGGAGTTGAAATTGGGAAAGGCTTTGCAGGAGCCAATCTATTTGGAAGCGAAATTCACGATGAAATTGGCTGGGATGGAAATAGCTACGTCCGCTATTCAAATAATGCCGGTGGACTGGAAGGAGGTATGAGTAATACCGAAACCATAATAGTCCGCATGGTCATGAAGCCTATCTCAACCCTCATTCAACCTTTACGTTCAGTCGATATAGTTACCAAAGAGGAGAAAGGTGCCCATAAGGAGAGAACCGATACCTGCGCCGTCCCGGCTGCGTCCGTCATCGCCGAGAGTATGCTCTGCTTCGTCCTTGCTGATTCACTTTTGGAGAAGTTTGGAGGTGATACCATGGATCAATTAAAAGCTCATTTGAAAGCAAGCGCACACTACTGAGTCGATAGTTGGCAGGAAATTAATAGGATGATGAAAGGTCTTGCTGAAAACCGTGAGATATTTCCAGCTTTAGATTAATTATGAATAGTCAATCAAAATTCAATATCTTCCTGATTGGGATGATGGGAAGTGGTAAATCGAGCATAGGTCGGCAGCTGGCAAAACTACTTGACTTGGTCTTTGTAGACATTGATAAGGAATTAGAAATAATAACTAAGCTATCAATTAATGAAATGTTCAAGAAATTCGGCGAGGAAAAATTTCGAGAGATGGAAGGAGCATTTTTCAGGGAAAAAGCGACTCAGGACCATTTGGTGTTTGCCACCGGTGGTGGGATAATCCTGAGCAAGCAAAACAGAACGATCATGAGGGAATCGGGAACGGTCATTTTTCTGGACGTACCCCTCAATATTCTCACTGAACGTCTCAATGGCGTAAGTGACCGCCCCCTGCTGAAAAGTTCCCATGATATCAGCACAGACCTGACCTCGATCTGGAAAACTCGAGAGAAATTCTATCGTAACACAGCTCATTTCACACTTGATGCCACTCCCTCACCTCACAAATGCGCTAACACCATTCTGGAGATTCTGGGAAAGTGAAAACAATCACTGTCGAGCTGGGGAGTAGATCCTATCCTATTCATGTATCAAACGGCCTTTTGCAAAAACTACCTGATATTCTAAAAGAGCAGTACAACTTTAAATCCTGTGTATTGATTTCACAACCTGCCATTTTGAAATTGTTTACCCCTCATTTGCAGTCATCAGTCCTCAATTACCACAAAATAATTATTCCACCTGGTGAACAGGCCAAAGATTTTAACGAATACCGAAAAGTAATCAGTCAAATGATCGAGATGGGTTGCGACCGTTCGTGGGTTATTCTAGCCCTAGGCGGAGGTGTGGTTGGTGACCTTGCTGGATTCGCTGCAGCTACCTTTATGCGGGGAATTAACTATTTCCAGATTCCAACGACTCTTTTGGCCATGGTCGATTCAGCCATAGGTGGTAAAACAGGACTCAATTTGCCAGAAGGAAAGAATCTGATTGGGGCTTTTCATCAACCCCAAGCCGTGTTTATTGATCCTACTCTGCTGACTTCTCTGCCCCGGAAAGAAGTTATTTCAGGATTAGCAGAAATAATAAAGTATGGCGCCATCCGTGATCGAGATTTCCTTTCCTGGATCGCCTCTAACCTGGATGAGATCAATCACTTCCCTTATGAGTCGGCCATTGCACAATCGTGCTCCATCAAAGCCCAAGTCGTTTCGCTAGACGAACACGAAGGTGACCTCAGAAGAATTCTTAATTTTGGTCACACCATCGGTCATGCCCTGGAAGCCTATCTTGGTTATGGCAATATTCGACATGGAGAAGCTGTGGCCTATGGTATGATCTGTGCTACCTGGATTTCCCAACAATTAGGGTATCTTCGGAATACTGATTATCAATTCCTAACGGAAACGATTATGAAACTTCCGCTACCCACTCTGCTTAATATCGAATCAACTGCAATCCTCGACCTTATCCAAAAGGATAAGAAAATGCAAAATGGCGTATTAAACTTTGTTATCTTAGATGGACTGGGAAAAGCAACCACTTCAACACAAGTGCCTGACGAACTGATAGTAGAATCACTAACAAGATTAATATGAAGTTTCTCATCATCAATGGTCCCAATCTAAACCTACTGGGGAAGAGAGAGCCGGAAATCTATGGAAGTGAAACTTTGGATGAGATAATGACCTGGCTTAAAGCAACCCCTGAAGCAAGAGGACATCAATTGGAGCATTTCCAATCCAATCATGAGGGTTCCATCATAGAACGTATTCACAATGCCTGGGAAGATGTAGACGGAATTATTATCAACCCGGGAGCTTTTACCCACTACTCATATGCTATTCGAGATGCACTTGCTGCAGTGGGAATAACGACGGTAGAAGTTCACCTGAGCGACATTAACCAGAGAGAAGATTTCAGAAAGATCTCAGTTATCGCACCTGTCTGCCTGGGACAGGTCTCCGGCTTAGGGAAAGAAAGCTATCTGGAAGGACTAAAAAAGTTGATTCATTCTTTTATCAATAAAAACTAAACTACTTTTACATGGGACAAAAGTGGAAAATTCAGTTTCTCCTGCAGAGTGTCACATACTCAAAGCTACTTTATATTAAACCCTTTTCTACCATTAATTCAGCGTTAAGGATAGCTCCTCCAGCAGCACCTCGGATAGTATTATGGGATAAGACCGAAAACTTATAATCCAAAAGGGAACAGGGCCGCAGCCTACCTACACTCACCACCATCCCTCCTTCCAGATCCCGATGGAGTTTGGGTTGTGGAAACATATCTTCACTAAAATATTGAAGGGGTCTCTCTGGTGCTGAAGGAAGTCTCAATTCTTGAGGATCCCCAACGAATTTGTTCCAAACTTGCACGATGTCTTCTTTTGCAACCTCCCTACCCAACTTCACAGAAACAGACTCCAGATGCCCGTCACTTACCGGTACCCTATTACACTGAGCGCTTATGGCTACGCATGCCGGTTCTACTGTACTACCATTCAGTTGACCTAAAATCTTCAGCGGTTCCGTCTCCATCTTTTCTTCTTCTCCGGAAATGAACGGAATCACATTGTCCATGTGGACAGGTTCAGATACACCAGCGTATCCTGCTCCCGACAATGCCTGCATGGTAACGACATTAACCGCTTCCAGCCCGAATGCATCCAGAAGGGGCTTCAGCGCCATCACCATTCCAATAGTAGAGCAATTAGGATTCGTCACAATCATCCCTCCGTCGAATGATTGACGTTTAACCAAGTTGAGATGGTCAGCATTGATCTCCGGTACAAGTAAAGGAACATCAGGATCCATACGGTGATTTCTTGAATTGGAAATAACGACATAGCCGGCTTGGGCAAACTCTGCCTCCACTTCCCCCGCCACTGAAGAATCGAGGCCGGAGAAGACGATCCTGCACGGCAGATCAGGCACACACTCCTGTACAACCATCTCCGCTTGAACGGGGGGAAGCTGTACTGTCTGAAACCAGTTGACTACCTCCCGATACCGCTTTCCCGCAGAGCGTTCCGAAGCTGCCAGAGCTGTAATCTCGAACCACGGATGGTCAGCCAATAATTCGACGAATTTCTGACCGACGCTGCCAGTGGCACCCAAAATCCCTACCGGAATCCATTGTTTGAATCTCTGTTTTACCTTCATCTCTTCACTCTCTTTTTATGTCCGCCAAATTCTTTGAAATGAAAAACCCCCCACTGTATTGTCTCCAGTGGAGGGTTCTTAGAATTAGTATTAGCTTTTAAGCTACATACTTCCCCCCGCACCAATTGTCATAGTCATGGTGCCGACCAAGTTCATTGTCATACCTGTGGAGGGCATGGTAATTGTACTCATTTCAGATTTCATTCTCATAATTGGCTACGAATTTATATGGTGAAGAGATCGGAGACAAACATTTTCTGGCCTTCATACTATATGAAGCTGACAGACAAACACCCGCCGTTTGTCCCAAAGATTTAGATTTTACTTATCTTCACCATTTCTTTCCCGCTTTAACAATTTATAAGTTTCCTTATAGATTGTTTTAAGCGGACCGATAGTAATAACCTCAACATTACCAGTATCAGATAAACGATAGATAATCCGAATCTTACTGACACAATAACTGAGAAATCCTTCAAGTTCTCCTCTAAGAAATTTTCCAGAGTGAGGATTTTTAAGAATTTCGCTAAGAGCGGTTCTAATTCTCTTCTTAATAAACCGATGCAACTTTCGAATCAAATTCGATTGATCATCAGTCAGATATAATCGGGGCAAAACCAAATCTCAGTTAATCATCAAATAATTCTTCCAACGTATAAAGCTCAGATTTCTTCTTAATTTCCTTCAAACCGTTTCGTATCTCATTCATTAAGTCATCATCTGATATTACCCGTTGGGTCTCCTTCCAGGATTCATATTCATCTACATCAATTATTGCTGCTGCGGGCCTTCCGTTTTTTGTTACTATGATTTCTTCATTCAAAGATGTGACCTCATCAACAATCTGACTGAGCTTCATTTTCACTTCGGAGAGAGGTAGTGTTTTCATAATTCTGACCTTTATTTTAGTTGACTATAATTTAGGTCTAAATTACAAGTTGTCCCATAATTATCCTTTCAAGTAATGGTTTCTTGATAGCCAAGTCATAACAAATTTATACATATCAAGATAAGAACTTACCCCAGTTCCCTCAATATTTTCCACAGCACTATGGAGAATCCTTGATCAAAACTTGGATAATCACCAGAAAATATGTAGATTTTCCTTGTTAAAATTTAGTCATGCAGTTTATAAGGTCATGAAAAGAATCTCATTACTTATGTTGGTGTACTAAATCTATAAAAAAGAAACCTGC
>JBHHUM010000128.1:0-4826 GCA_046861645.1 Fidelibacterota bacterium
ACAATAGAGTGGGACATTGCAGTGCTTCGCTGGCGGCAATTTTACTGGATGGAAAGAGATTTTTCAGGTAATCACCGCTACCAATAGTGCCGGCGGAACCGGTCGAGTACACTGCTCCTCGAAACGAGTCGTCAGGTTTCATAATCTTCTCCAGGATTTCGGCCATGGCACGTCCGGTGACATTATAGTGCCAGAGGTAATTTCCAAATTCCTCAAACTGGTTGAAAATTACCAGATCTTCTCCTGATAGACGTAATTCCCTACATTTATCAAAAATTTCCTTTACGTTACTTTCACTTCCTGGTGTCTTAATTATTTCGCCAGCAACCGAAGCAAGCCAATCAAATCGCTCCTGACTCATCTCCTCGGGTAATATGGCGATGGAAGCGCATCCTAAAAGAGTCGAATCATAGGCACCACCCCGGCAATAATTGCCTGTAGATGGCCAGACGGCTTTTTGGGTTGTGGGATCGAATTGACCAGTGACTAATCTAGGTACAAGACAACCAAAAGCGGCCCCTACTTTATGAGCTCCAGTAGGAAACCATTTTCCGATGAGAGCGATGATGCGCGCCTCGACACCAGTAATCTCCTGAGGAAATTCAATATAGTTTACGTCTCCAAAACCTCCTCCTTCAACGACAGGTTCATTTTTCCAGGTTATCCTGAATAAATTGACTGGATTGATATCCCAAAGACCAACCTTTGATAACTGGTCTCTAATTTTTTCTGGAATTAAATCTGGATTTATCTGTTGCTGAAAAGTGGGGATGATAATATCCTTTTCCCGGGCACGCTCGATAGCTCTATCCAGCGCAGCTTGGTCAATTGTCAAGTCTATCATTCTATTTTCCTTTATTAAATCGTGTTTTCATATGAGAGTTTACTTCGAGATGATTAGATGGTATACCTGCCAATACCCTCCACAGGAGAGCAGGCAGGAAAGTATTAAGATAGTAAAATATTTGTTTCATAATACATTTATATAAGTATTTTTTTAAATGCCGCATTAGAAAAACCGAGGATAAAAGTTGAGTTGGAGTAAGAGATTAGGATTATTCACTGTTCGAATCTCGTCATTGATGACGGGATGAGTTTGAATAATCCCTTGAGCGACAACGAAACTCCTTGGTTTTTCTACAGCCTGCCCGACTTCGTCATTCAGGCGGGCGGCTGTTTCTTTTGCAGCCGTTTTCTTTGCGCCAAAGAAAATGGCGAGAAGTTGAATTATCATCCTCGTTATGTGAGTTGCAGAATGAATTAATAGTGAAAAAGGATTTTCAACTTTATTTATGGAATTATCATTAGCTAAAGTTCCCACATTTATCAGTGAAGAACAAAATAACATTCGAGGGTTTTTGACCATTTTACTAAGTAGACTCATTTATATCAATTTTCTCTTTAAATCTTCCATATCAGGATCTACAAACAACGGTTTTGTTCCAACTAATTCTACTGCCTTTACGGCGCCTGCCACATCTTTCAGTCCGTTTCCGGTATTCAGAACAACTACTCTATCATCAAAAGATACTAGACTGGAGTCAACAGCTTTGACCAAACCGGCGAAAGCGGCAGCTCCAGCAGGTTCACCAAAAACACCACTTCCCTGAGCCATCTTCGGAATTGCAGAGAGAATCTCATCATCTGTTACGCAGATAAAAGCTCCCTCAGAATCCTGGACTGCTCTTAAGGCTTTAATCCTATCACGAGGCAATCCGGTACTGATACTATCCGCCACTGTATGAGGAATTATAGGAGATTTGGTTAAGACATCCTCGCTATTTTTCCAGGCTTGATACATAAAATTACTCCCTGAGGACTGTACCCCTATAATCCTGGGCATATGGTCTATCCAATCTAATGCCAATAGATCTTTTAGCCCTTTGTAGAGTCCACCGATTATACATCCATCTCCCACACTTACAAAGATTACATCAGGAGCTGACCAGTCGAGTTGCTCGCAAATTTCATAGACCACTGTCTTTTTCCCTTCAGACATATAGGGATTGTAACCTGTATTTCTATTATACCATCCAAACTCTTCTGCTGCTTTAAGACAAAGTTCAAAAGCATCATCATATGATCCTTTAACCAACAACACTTTTGAACCATAAACGAGGAGTTGTACTATTTTAGCCTCTGGTGCATCCTCGGGGACAAAAATGACATTCTGTTGATTTAAACTGGCACATAAACCACTCAAGGCAGCAGCAGCATTACCCGTACTGGCCGTTGTAATAACATGTGTTCCTTTTTCGCGGGATTTTACAACTGCAATAGCACTAGCTCGATCTTTTAGGGACGCCGTAGGCAAACGTCCATCATCTTTTAACCACAGATTTCTTAACCCCAACTGTTTTGCAAGTCGATCCGTCCTGTAAAGGGGTGTCCAGCCGACTGTTAAAGGAGACACTTCAGAATCTGCTTCAACAGGTAAAAGAGGTTTATAACGCCAGATCGTGAAGTTTCTTGAATGCTTTAAATTATTTCTTTGGATATCCTGAAGAATTTTATTGTAGTCATAAAGCACATCTACAATACCTTCATTACCATGGTCAGGACAGATATAATCGATTTCGTCAACAGTATATTCTCTATTGCAAATCAAGCACTCTAATCCAATAACATGTTCCATAATTCTTCTTTCAGTCAACTTCGATCAATTATTCATATCGTTCATACTAGTATTGTTAACATTTGGTTATTAATGAATTAGTAATCAAATACTACTTTCACTAACATAATTTTCAATCTGGAACAATATGTGTTCCTGTTTGACCAGCTAATGCTTTTTCAAGATTCTCAGGATTGGTAATAATGACTTCTTTACCATAATTTTCCAGAAAATGAATAGCAGCCTCTATTTTGGGTTCCATACTCCCAGCAGCAAAATGTATCCCTTCTGCTAAATATGCTTTCATCTCCTTTAAGGAAACAATATTGAGCCATTCCTGATCAGGTCTACCAAAGTTCAGGGCTACCTTTTCCACTGCGGTACTGATAATAAATAAATCAGCATGAAGGTTGCTGGCAAGGAGCGCTGAAGTCAAATCTTTATCAATGACAGCAGCAATACCTTTCAGATCACCACTTGGATCGACTGTTACGGGAATACCTCCCCCACCTACTGCAATGACTACAACATTTGCTTCAAGAAGAATTTTTATTGTCTCCTCTTCCACTATTCTGAGTGGATAAGGAGATGGTACCACCCGTCGCCATCCCCGGTTGGAATCCTTAACCATATTCCAACCATCTCGTTCTATGCGAGTCTTTGCTTCACGGTCATTCATAAAGGATCCAATTGGTTTGGAAGGCTTTTGAAAAGATGGATCATCTTGAGAGACTTCTACCTGAGTCACAATCGTTGTCACCTGGCGGTTGATACCTAATTTTCTAAATTCATTGTAGAGATTCTGTTGCAATGCATAACCGATTGCGCCTTGGGTATCAGCCCCACAGACATCGAGAGGAATTTCATGTAACTCATGGGAGGCCAATTCGGAGCGACGCAGTATAAATCCTACTTGAGGTCCGTTGCCATGAGAAATCACAACATCCCACCCCTTACTGATCATCGAAACAATATGCTCACAGGTTTCATGAGCAGCTATATATTGATCTCGCACCGTTTGATGCTGTCTATCAATAATCAGTGAATTCCCACCTATGGCAATCACTGCCAGTTTCTTACTCATGTTGACTCCTCATAGACATGAAAAGAGAACATGTAAGATATTTCTGGATGTACATTCAATAATTTTTAATTGATTTCTCCGAATTGGTCCAGGGGTTCATTGTAATTTCAATTTGACAAATCTCTTCATCTCAGCTCATAGTTAGGGCCAAGACAGCCTTTTGGGCATGTAATCGATTCTCTGCCTGATCAAAGACTACTGAATTAGGACCGTCGAGTACCCCGTCTGTAACTTCAATATTGCGGTCGGCTGGTAGAGGATGCATGTATATGGCATCCTCTTTTGCCAGGGCTAAACGTCTCTCGTCAGCAATCCAATCGCTATATTGATCAGTGATACGCCTATCTTCTTCTGGATCTATGGTCGTCAGAAGTGGTCCCCAGCTCTTCGCATACCAGATATCAGTAGCAATTACACCTGCTTCAAAATCATCCATGATCTCAAAGTTACTACCATGCTTTTTGGAGTTTTCCAAGGCTTGCTCCACAAACTCAGGTTTTAATTTGAACTCTGGTGGATGGACTAATCTTACATTCATTCCGTAGCGAGTCATGAGCAGAATCAAACTATTAGGTACACTTTGAGGTTTGGAGTAACTAGACGCATAAGCCCAACTCACAGTGATTGTTTTTCCTCTAGGATTACCCTTTTTTTCAATAATAGTAAGGAGATCAGCTAATACCTGATGGGGATGGTATAAATCGCACTGCATATTAAATACCGGAGAACGGCTAGCCTCAGCTACTTGGCGAATATATTCATTACCTTCTCCCCAGTCCACCTGACGAATAGCGATACCATCGTTATATCGTCCCAGGATTTCGCCAATTTCCTTAGCGGTATCGCCATGAGCAATCTGTGTGGTTTTACTCTCAATAAATTGGGCATGACCTCCCAGTTGTGCCATGCCAGCCTCGAATGAAGCACGGGTACGTGTACTGGAGAAGAAAAAAAGCATAGCCAGTACTTTATCTCGAAGATAGGCATGAGGCTCACCCAGTTTTCTCTTTTGCTTTAAATCTTTAGCCAAGTCCATAACTACGTCAATCTCTTTACGAGTCCATTCCTGGGTTGTAATCATATCACGGCCGCTAACAGAAGTCTCCATACTTTTACCTCCTACTCCTG
>JBHHUM010000008.1:0-53225 GCA_046861645.1 Fidelibacterota bacterium
AATGTTTTTATTATGTCTAATTCAGTAAGTTTATGGAACATAGCCATTGAAATTGATCGCTCATCTACTTACTGGTATTATAATTACTCATTTGTATTAATCTTTGCAATATTCTACAATGATTGTCATATACCTGACAGTTCAAGCTTAGTGTATATAGATAATTTTTTAATGAATTAATCATTTAATCGGATTTCTTCCTAAAACAATAACATCATTGAAAAGAATCTCACAACGAGGAATTTTAATAAGTCGACAGGTGAATATTTCTACAACCCTTTCCTTGATATGAAAATAAATATTCTTAGTAAGAACCGGTATTCGTTAATTAAATGTTAATGTCATCAGTAAATTATTAGAGTAATTGATATCAAATATGAATATTCTTATAGATATTTTTTTATTAAAACATTACATTCTATTTGAAACAGGTTTAATAGTGATTAAAAGTTCATATTTATTATTTCTAGACATTGGAATAAGATGAAAAACCCTCTTCAGATACATTTATGGATTCTTCTGGAGAGGGTCTTAGGTAAACCCCTCTTAGCTTCCTTTGTAGTAGGGGTTAACATTATTGCTTTCAACGCCCTGGCTGAGTTGTACTTCAAAGAATTAAGTTATTTCACTTATTTAATCAGTTGTTGGGATGTACATCCCCTATTATTTCTCTCTAAGATTGGACCACCCTTTTTGATTCCCTTCATGGTCACTTCTGCAGCTCGTATTATCCAGCGTAAAACCAGTGAATTCAATTTATTGGAGGATGCCATTCCAGCGATCTTCATGGCCCTAATTCCCCAAGATGAAACACACAATATCCATCACCAAGCCCCTTCAAAAGTCAACCCGTCTTATAAGAAATATTTCCCAGAAAAGGGCACTATATCCGATCAGGAAGTCATCTTACCCGCAAGATATTGGAAGGATCCATCTAAACGAGAATCCTTTTTCAAGGAGTTATCCAATAATGAATTCGTAGAGGGATTTAAAGCTGAATTTGTGACGACGTCAGGAACCGAATGGAAAGGGATTATATTCTCACAATTCAAACAGTTAGATAATAATGTAAAAGTTCAGGGTATGGTAATAGATGCAGAAGCCTCTGATTAGCATTAGTAGTTAATAACAAATGAAAAGATACTTCAACCATTTCAAATCAAGGTTATCATTAAAGTTTCTTTTATCTCTAGGTGGACTGGTTTTCATACTTATCCTTATCTTCACATTTGGTTACACCAGCTATAGAGTGGGACGTGAAACATTAGTGAACTCATTCCTAGAATCCTTTACCAGAGATGCACATTTGGCCCATACTCAAATCCACGACTTTCTTTCCCATCAACATCAAGCTCTGATGGCAGTTGAAAATACTCCACCTATACCGGCCATTTTCCGAGCTATACAGAATGGAGGTATAGATCCTCAATCCGAGGATGATCTCACTACTTGGCGTAAACGCTTAGAACAGATCATGATAGGTTCTATCGTTTCTGATTTAGACAGCAGTTTACAACAACTCCGGCTTTTAGATGAAAAAGGAATGGAGTTAGTCCGTGTAAGAATCATAGATGACCAACCTTCAGGGGTTCCTTTTGAAGAATTACAAGACAAAGGTCACCGTCCATATTATCAGGAGACAATTAATCTCAATAATGATGAATATTATGTTTCACCAATTAATTTAAATCGTGAGTATGGTCAAATCATGCAACCTATTGAACCTACCTTGAGAGTAGCTATCCCACTATTTGTTGAAGGTCAGATTAAGGGAGTTCTGGTTTCAAATATTAATCCTCAAACAATTATTAGGCGTCTGGAATTACATCAAGAATTGTTCGAAAATGTTTTCCTGGTCAACCAGGATGGTTATTTCTTAATCCACCCTGATCAGGATAAAACTTTTGGATTTGATCGTGATCTTGATTATACACTAAAAGATGAACATAA
Source organism: Fidelibacterota bacterium (assembly GCA_046861645.1). Lineage (GTDB taxonomy): Bacteria > Fidelibacterota > Marinisomatia > Marinisomatales > UBA2128 > UBA2128. The sequence goes on from JBHHUM010000008.1 coordinate 1,951, forward strand.
TGAACTAGCTATTATGTTGAACTCACAAAATGAATTCATCAGTAAATCTTCATCACTTGGAGAGGAACCATCACACTTTATTGGATACAACAAAATTTATTATAATCCTGCTGATTCATCAAAATACTGGGCATTTATCTTTGATATTTCTTCAGAAAGACTTCTAGGACCCATCAATAGATTGCGAAGTAATTTTATTTTCACTGCTGCGATTTTTTTGTTGGTTTTTGCTGGAATTAGTAATCTGCTGATTAATCGATTTGTGACCAGACCTATTCAGGCCTTAAGTACCGCAACACAAAAAATCGCAGAAGGTAATTATGATTTAGAAGTACCCAGTGTAGGACGCCTACTGGAATTTAACAACTTAACTCGATCTTACAATGATATGATAAAAGAGATCCATAAATCTCAGAAGGACTTAATGGAATCAGAGGTAAAATTTAGGACTTTATTTAACATGGCTGGAGATGCGATTGTTCTTATCAGGTTGCCAGAAGGTAAAATAATCGATATCAATGAAGCTGCCATCAAATTATTAGGATTTTCCAAGCAAGAACTCAGGGAAATGAATGGTTTTGATATTATAGCCCCAGAAAAGGTAGAAGAGACAAAACAGTCCTGGCAGCAACAAATTTTAGAGAAAGGAAATTTTATCCTGGAAACAATGTGGGTTCACAAAGATGGTAGTGGGGTACCTGTAGCTATAAGTGGTAGCCCTATAACCATTAAAGGAGTTGACTATATCCAGATGATCGCCCGGGATATGACTGAACGAAATAAAGCCCTGCAAATGTTACGGGAAAGTGAGGAAACACTTCGTTTAGCTCAAGCGGCTGGTAAAATTGGGTGGTGGAAATTAGATATTCCTAATAATATACTGAAGTGGTCAGATGAGACATTTAATATCTTTGGTATTAAGCCGGTTTCCTCTTTGACATATGAAATTTTTCTATCGCTTTTACACCCCGATGACCAAAATAAAGTCAATGATGCCTGGAATCAAGCCTTAAAAGGTAAACCTTATAACATTGAGCATCGCATTCTTATTAATGGGGAAACTCGTTGGGTCTTAGAGCAAGCACAAGTGGAATTTGATTCCTCTGGCCAACCTGAAATATGCATTGGCACCGTACAGGATATCACCAAAAGTGTAGAAGCTCAAAAAGAAGTAGAGCGCTTGGCAAATTTCCCACGGCTTAATCCTCAACCCGTATTGGAACTAGACATTAAAGGAAATTTGACTTATATCAATCCTGCTGGTGAAAAGTTACTAAATCAATATAGAACAAAATCTTTAGATAAGATCCTACCCCATGACTTCCGTCGGAGTGTTATTCAGAATTTCAAATCAAGAAAAACAACTCCCAGCGAAGCAATAGTTTTAGGTGAAAGGACCTTTCTCTGGTCAGCATATTTATTACCTGATTTAGGTTTAGTACACTTATACGCCAATGATATTACTGACTTAAAAAAAACCGAACATGAATTGGTGAAAGCTAAGAACCGTGCTGAACAGGCTGATAAAGTCAAAACTCTTTTCCTGGCTAACATGTCGCATGAAATCCGCACACCCCTGAATTCTATTCTAGGATTCACAGAATTAGTTGAACACGAGACTCGAGATAAATTAGGAAAAGAGCAGCAATCATTCTTTGACATGATCAGAAATAATGGTCAACGACTAATGAATACCGTACATGAAGTATTAGACATCTCCCAGATAGATGCTGGTATCTATCAACTCAAACCTAAATCCCTTGATTTAAAGCAATTGCTTTATAACCTGATTTCTGGATTCGCCCCGGAAGCAGAAGCTAAGAAACTATCTTTAAACTGGACTGCTACCCCCGAAGCAGCCACGGTAGTAGCAGATGAACAGTCCTTGACCCAAGCCCTTTCTAATCTTCTGAATAACGCAATCAAATACACCGATGAAGGAAAAATTGATGTTTCGCTTAAAGAGAAAAATGATCAATTTCTGATAATTATTAAAGATAGTGGAATTGGTATGTCATCTGAATATCTTAAACACATGTATGATGTGTTTTCTCAGGAAAGCACGGGTTATACCAAAAAATTTCAAGGCATCGGTTTGGGGCTTACTTTGGTAAAGCGCTTCCTGGATTTGAATAAGGTCTCAATTGAAGTCGAGAGTAAAAAAGGAAAGGGAACCACTTTCACTTTATATTTTGAGAAAGCTCACGACTTCTCGGAAGTCAACTAACATGTAAGGATTAAAATGAATGTAATCAAACCTGTTATTCTTGTAGTAGAAGATGATATGAGCTCACAAATGTTGTTTAAATACTTCCTGAAAGACTCCTATGATCTTTTTTTTGCAGAATCCGTTACCAAGGCAAAAAATAGCTTGGAAGAGCATTCCGTTGATTTGATTTTATTGGATCTTTCACTGGAAGGAGAGGAAGATGGACTCGATCTGGTACGTTATCTCCGCCAGACAACGGCTTGGAAAGACATCCCCACAATCGCAACAACGGCTCATGCCTTTACTACTGACCGGGATAATTGCCTGGCTGCAGGTTGTAATGATTTCCTCTCCAAACCTATTCAAAGGGAAGTATTACTGGAAAGGGTAGCACATCATCTTTCGCTATCTGATAAATAAATTACCTGATAGATTACTCCTTACTCTGATGAAAAACGAATTTTGCAGTTTAGTGAAAGATAACAAGTTCACATTTTAGTTTATGTCATTTTTATTGAAAGAGATTTCCCCAAAACTATCATCTCTTAAAGTACTTCTTTTGCCTAGAAGGGAAAGGATGGTACTTCAGTACAGATAAACAATTGAAAAAAGTATAAATAGTGCTCCCGAAACAAAAATAACTCCAAATGCACGATGATATTTAAGTACAAAACTATCTACACGAAAATACATCTTTTCCAAGGGTAACATGGCCATTCTGGTAGAGAGCCAACGGTTGAAATATTGATTGACTTTTTTCAAGCTGTCCGGATAATAAATAAGAAGAATCCAAACCGGGATTCCACCGATAATGAAAACAGCTAAAAATATCCAGATGGATTCAATGACAGCTTCTATCAGTACGGCTCCTCTGAGATCAGGAATAAGAAATTGTAAAGCTCCACTTGGAAAAGGCATAGTAAAATAATAAAAAAGGAATATAGCTGACCCTAATAACATGACCCAACCCCAAACTTTATTATAATGAAATACTTTGCTGTCAGTTTCACGCATAATCTCCAATGGTTTCAACGACTTTCTGGATGAATACCACTTATTCAGACTAAGGTTCAAGGAACCGTAAAGTTCGGGTTTTAAATAAAGAAACACTCCCACTGCAATTGACATCATGGAGCCGATAATAAAAAACCACTCGGCAAACTCAATGATGATTTCTTTCATCAAGGGACTGCTAATTATCTGATCTAACATTCATATCTCGTTAGGGGTGAACCGGCAATCGAGAAGAAACGTTCTGCACCAAACACAGGATAAACTAAAGGGTAAAAGCAGTATAAAACAGGAATATTGCTGAAATCAATAATATGATCCCCCAAATAAAACGGTTGGAAAGAACTTTTACATCAAATAATGCAATCACTTTATCCATACTTTTCATCCATTTTTCGAATATTGAAGGTGCAAAAAGCATTAATACACCCATCAGTATGACCAAAAGAGAAACTATCAAAAGAAGTATATTGGTAACAGAATAGTCTTCAAACATGGCTCTTTCCATCCCTTTTTGAAATTACTTAATTATCCCCATAGAAGAAAATAAAGCATGATAAAACCCAGAACCGTAATAAATCCACCAAAAAACAATCTGTTTTTCATAATATATTTTGACGAATCCACATCTCTGTTCAAGATTTCGCTTGTTCTCACTAACAGCCTTGGTGCAACCAATAGCATAATACTTAAAAACAAAGCTAATGTTGCTACGATAATGAAGAAAGTTTTGTATTCCATGACTACCTATCGAGTTATTTTTGATTAACGGATATTACTAAATTATTCCAAAAATTCTAAAAAAAATTACAGTTCAGGATCATAATTTCCTACTTGAAATATCAATTAAATCAAGGTGATAATCTTTAATAAAAAAGAATCTTATATTTCCTTTAAGGTAGTTTTAACTGGAACAAATTTTTGGGTAGAAAAATAATGAAATGGAAAACAGTGTGTCAGTTTCATGCGACCCTTCTTAAACTCCTTATTATCCATCTTTTTTACAAAGATCGCTCCCTCTAAATAGGCATTATCGTGATCCATTTTTAATTTATTGTCAGGTACGAAAGCGATTCCATAAAGAGCTCCGTTTAAATTTAGTTCCCCTCGAGACGTGACAATCGCCCATACTTCAGCGTTTTCTTTTATTTCTACTCTCTCTTTTGAATATACTTCATTGAAAGTTATCGTTCTACAGGGAGGTGAAACGCCGGATAAATCATTCCCAACTTGAGTATGATCTTCAATCTTTATTTCCTTTTTGGCAATCAGTATAACATTGTCATCAATAAAACTTTCATTATCATGTTCTTTTTTAATCTCTATTTTCCCTGAAGCAACTAATATACCAGGGGTAACGAGGCTACTCCCCCCACTTCCAGCTCCAGTAATAGTACTACCTTCTATTTTAATATCACCTTTCACAAAATAGGTTCTATCGGTATAGCCACTCAGGTCAAACGTTACCTCTTTGATCGTCAAGTTCCCTTTATACTTGTTCCCGCCTGTATTAGTAATTGCCTCGGCTATACTGATCAAGCTATCGTAAGGACTATGGTTAAAATTGGGAAGAGTGGGTGTAGGATTTGGGTAAATCGCCCAGTCAAAAGTGGCATTGAAATCTCCTGTGACAGTAAAGCCGGTGGGAACATAAATAATAGTAGGACCTCCGTATACAGGTGAACCTACAACAGCTCCTGAATCGACATCAACACTGCCTCCAATGAAAATAGAACAGTTAAGAATAGTAGTGTCTTTGATTATAAATTCACCTGAATAGTCATCGCCATTGTCGTCATCCCCTTGATCATCATCATCACTATATTCACATAATAAACCGCCATTACGACTATATCCTGATATAATTTCAAAGGATCCTACCACCATACCTGCTCCTATGGGTTGGGAGCAGCTTGTATGAATTTTAACATCAAGTGAGTTATCTATATAAAGTTTAATCTCTGTTCCGAAAGTTCCATAATTATCAGTCCCATAAAAAGTAAATATACCTCCTGGAGAAACAGAATTGTTATAGACCACATCACCATTTTTTTGTTTGACTGTAATCAAAGCTGAACTACTACCATTGTACTGCATTGTAAGTTGTGTAACCTTCCCATCACATTCCCCACAAGCACTTCCACCTTCCATAATCACGGATATAAGAGGCCATAGTTCTTGGTCTTGTAGTACATCAAAATTGCTCTCTATCACGCGCTTGGAATTGTCATGTATTCCAGTACTGATGTAACGAATTGCACCGTTGGTTAAGGGCCCTCCGTCACTACCAGTGAGAGAGTTTGTAAGAGTAACGGTACTGTTGTAATAAGAATATGTACCTGGAATAGTATTGTTATTATTAGTCGTTTCTTCATAGACATACTCCATGCCTGAAACTGCACTCCAATAGGCTTGACTGGTGGAAAGCATTTCACCAGCTTCAGAAATATTCAACATGACAGTGGATCGCAAATAAATCAGGATAAGACTAATAATAATTACAACAACCATCGCTGTAACAGCAAAAATATAACCACCCTCATTGCGCAACGGTTGTATACCCATCCTCTTCCTAAACATTGCTGATTTAATATTCTTAATCATCGTGTCCGTCGTCGCCATGGTCATCATCATGATCGTCATCATCACCATCACTTCCACTACCACCATCAGAACATTGACCAACAGCCAGATTAAGATTCTCAGGATAGACATCAGCCAGATATGAAATTGTATCACTTTCATTAGCCATGTTCAAAAGTAATTCAACTTTCTGCACTTGTTGGCGATCAGCCGAGGATAATGGAAAATTAGTTAGTTCAGTATTATCATCCTTAAAATAAAGAAACTCACTACTATTGACATCAACGTTTTTTGCTAAAATTCGCTTAACACCATCACTAATTATTTTCCGGGTGAGTTCAGAAGTTTGTAACTCATACTCTACTGTATAACCCAGATTCGTATCAAAACGGATTTTCTTTTCCTTTGCCAGCTCCAATCCGGTTTCCTGAGGAACATGAGCATATTCCCGGGTGAATAAGAATACACCACGTTGTCCATCCAAGTTTAAATCCTTACGTGAACGTACATCTCCGTACATACGAATACTATTACTGATCACAATAGCAATGACAGTAGAAATAATAGCAAACACGATGATACCGATAACCAGTTCAAGAAGAGAGAATCCCTTCGATGGGGTCGGAAAAAGACGTTCTAAACGTGAGAACAAGAAAAAATGACCTCGATTTCTCTTCGACTCCAACTTTTTCCTATTCACCATAAATAACATCCCTAATCCTTAATCACAGGTTCCACAAATATCATTTGTACTGGAATCTACGCTCAACTTTGGGGTGATAAGAGAAGTAAGAGTTATGGGCACCTTGAGCCCATCATGATCCACTTTTACAATGATGTGTTTATAATTTGTCTGTGATCCCACACTATCTATCCAGCTGATAGCGGGATTTACATAATAGATCCGGGTAGAAACATCATAACCCGGGAATCCTTTGGGTTGAAAATCCCAACTATTGCCTATGAAATCATCAACATCATCATAGTCTGAGCTAGAGTTTTCTTCGGGTCCAAGGGTACTAGACCAGGGTTCCCCTGAATTCTCATCAAAATCATGAGAACGGATGGTATGCATAACACTATTTGCTACGGAGACGGCTCTGAAGGTCACTTCAATTTCTACACTCTTGGACCTGATGGCAGTAAATGCATAGGTAGCTCCCACAAACCCAATGCCCACAATTACAACACCTAATATGAGTTCTACTAGAGAAAAACCTCTGTTTCCGATTTTAAGGCTCATAAACATGTCCGGATTTTGATTCAACTTTGATAGTAATAGAATTGTTTACTACAATTTCACCTCCGTTTGAAGGAGTACCCCACCAGTCGAAAAAGACTTCCGGATTTCCTCCAAAATTAACGCTGGTAATTACGGCGTCTATGTACATATCATCAAGATCTAAAATCTGTTGAGCGTTAGTATAAGGATCTAGAATAAGGGTTCGATTGGTAGCAGAGGGTCCAGAATAAATACCATAACTATTTGTAGATAAATCCACAACAAACCAGGTGGTATCATGCCTGGCAACTGCATAATCTCTGACATATCGCAGATCATCCTTCATTTTTTCAACAGCGTTACTAACGCGTATGCTCGTGACCACATCGTTATATCTGGGAACTATTATCGCCGAGACAATTGCTAAAATAACAATAACCATGATCATTTCTACTAGACTGAAGCCATGGTCTAAGCGTATTAATTTACAAGAAGTTCCAACTTTTCCAGACTGTTGCATTATCACATATTTTAATTTTTTAGGGTTCAAATGCAAACGCCATTCCTGTTCGGTTATCCCTCAAATAGAAACCATAATCACTATCCTCTGATGGTGGAAGAATTGTGTAAATAAAAGGTTCTCCGAAACTATTTTTAGGAATAATTCCCTTCGAAAAGAGAGTCTTAGGAGCTCTCCCATTGTAAAGGATATTACTATTCCCCCACTCATCATCAATCAGACTATCAGCAGGAGCAGGAGGAAATTCTGGAGAACGATCCAACACGCTAAGATAGAAGTGATTTACAAAAGCTTGCTTTACCGCTATCATATTTGCTTCGGTCGATTTTAAACGACTCTCAGCATTCCAGACGGTATATATAGGAGTCATGATAGCAGCCAAAGTGACCATGATTCCTACAGATATCACCAGTTCAATAAATGTAAAGCCATCTGTTTGTGCGCTTTTCATGTTCAGAAAATAAAACAGTCCCGCTGTAAGGCGGGACTGTTTTTCATTCGATCATACATTTTTCCCATCAGGTCATCAATAGACCTAACAAGCCATGTAATGATTTATTTTGCTGTTGCTTCTCTATTGCCAAGAGTGTAACTCTTTTTATTGGTCGCCCGTTTGTAAGTCCACTGGATTGCACTGTCACCCCTGGCATCATACTTAATAAGTGCGCTATCAGTAGCAGCAGCCACTGACCAACCATCCGGGATCTCATCCAAGATATCTGAAAATGCAAAAGTGGCATGATCTGGAAATTCTTTTTTCCCATTTTGTGCCAGTTCATTAACAGAATAGGTCAATAAACCTGATTTAAGATTACCAATAACGGCTTTCTCAACCTTTAGGTGTGTTTTTACCTCCAAGCTGAAGAATTTGGGAACTACCACTGCTGCCAGAATCCCCAAGATCACGATCACCATGATCAATTCAATTAGAGTGAAACCCGCATCTTTTTTTCTCATTTTCATTACTGTTCTCCTTATTTACTGTTAACAGTCATTCTACTTTGTTAGGGTGTGAAAACATTAGTGATTTCACTGAAGGAAGGATCACTTATTTCAATGGATGGTTGTACGGTAACATTTAAAGTGACAATCCCACCAGATATAGTCCATTCTCCAGCACCAGGTGTAACCGCAGTAACCAGATATTTTTGATTATCAAAAGGGGATTCAGGTAACCCCCCTGGGAAAATCTCACCAAAAGTCACAAAAGTTTCTGTTCCGTTGTCTAAAAACTTTATCACTTGAACATCACTCTTCACAGTATCCCCAGCTGTAGCAGCGAAGGTGGCAATAGCCTCCGTTCCATCCCCAAATGGAGCTCTTTTGATATACTCCTGAAGTACTGCTGCTCCAATATTATTAATGTTATCCAGAGATTTTACACCTTTAGATTTATTTCCTGCTTCTATATAGCTGGGTATAGCAAAGGATGCTAATGTGCCTACTATTGCCGTAGTAACTACTAATTCCATCAAGGTGAAGCCACCTCTTCGTGTTCTTTTAGTAAATTTTTTCATCTTTTATCTTCCTTAATCAGATTCAGAATATATATCTACGCCTAGTAACCACAAATATCGTGCCAAACTATTATCGAGGGTAATTACTTTGGTTTCCATAATTAAGTGTATCTAAACAAGACATCATTGTCTCATAATGAAACACTTTCACTTTATATATATGTTGAATCAGATTGGATACTATCAGCGTAAGATTCTCCAAATCAAAATTGATCTATCCTATTATATAGATAGTTGAACATTTTCGGTTAATCATTCTTATTACTAAATTACATTATACTAACAAAGAAGAAAATATAGGTTTTTCTAATACGAAGGAACTTGATATGAGAAATAAACTTAATACGAAATCAATCTGGACAGTATTTGCTGTTCTATGTATATGTACTGTAATCTTATATCCTTTAAATCTCACTCAATCTTCTAATGATGAAGAATATTCCCCTCAAGAGAGTTATGATGAAATAGAGTGGCATAACCGTTATACCGGTGAAGAAAAACTATTACTAAAAAACATATTATTCCATCTTGGATATGAAATAGAAACCGATACCTCTCTATGGACTGCAAAAAATAGTGAGGTAGTGAGGAAATTTCAGCAGGACAACCTAATTAAAATCGATGGGAAAATTGGTCCAGAAACACTATCGACGATGTCTTTGGCACTTCAGGTATTATATCGTCATGAAAGCGAAACCGCATCAAATGAACTCGCTCAACCACTTCATGGAAAAATACTCTTCCGGAATACAGATAAAGTTCATGAGGGTGATATAGTAAAATACTGGCATTATGATTTTGATAAATGGTTGTACTCTAGAGTAATTAAAATTGTTGGAACAGAAGTGACTCTCCACGACTGGAGACGAGATGAAATATTCGTAATGGATATGGACAATATAGAAGGTTACTAATTAAAACATGAAAAGTATATGACTATTGCTACCAGGGACATAATCAGGAAGTACACCCAGGAAGGAAACCTTTTTCGAGTAAAAAAATACGTCCATTTATTATCATCAGAATCATTTTTCATTACTTGACCTCTTATCTAACTCAAAATGTCTCATACATTTTCCACATGGGAAGGAAAATTCCCAGGGCAATTAAAAGCAGAAAGGCTCCCATCATTACCGTCATGAGTGGTTCTATCATAGTGGACAATTGCTTAATCAATTGATCAACTTCTTCGTCGTACTGGGTAGCAATGTTTTGCAACATGTTATCCAGAGCACCAGACTGCTCACCGATACTGATCATTTTTAATGTCATTGGAGGAAAATATTTACTTTCCGATAAAGCATCCGCCAGGGAAACTCCCTCAGCTACTTTCTCTTTCGCCTTAGCAATGTGACTACCGATTACGAGGTTACCAACCGTCGTTTCGGTTGTCTGCATAGCATCAATAATCAGAATACCACCTCGACTGAGTGTCTCCATCATATGTGCAAATCTGGCTACTGTACTTTTAACAAATAATGTCTTTAATACAGGCAACTTTAATTTGATAAGGTCAAATACATAATGCCCCTTGGAGGTTCGGAAAAAGGAAATAGTTCCTACAACAACAACCAAAACAATAATTAATGTGTAAAACCAGTAATGAGTAAAGGCGTCACTTAGTCCAATAAGAATTCTGGTGGGAAGGGGAAGCTCAATATTCTGTGATTTAAATAATTTTGAAAACTTGGGGATAATAAAGACAATAGCACCAACAAAGGCTAAGGTCAATGCAGTAAAAACTATTATAGGATAACGGAGAGCAGCTTTAATATTGGCCACCACTTGAATTTCGTGGCCAATAAACTTCGACAATCTTTTTAATATTGTGTCAATCACACCGGCCTTCTCCCCAGCTTCAATCATATTCGCATATAAGGACGAGAAAGCCCGTGGATATTCGCGTAAAGCCTGAGAAAAAGATTCACCACTATTCAATTTCTCAGCCAGAGATCTTACAATAGACTTCATTTGGGGAGTTTCAGCCTGTTCCTCTAATGCTTCTAAGCTGGACAGTAATGGGACACCAGCATCTAACATGATTGATAATTGTGTCGTAAAATGTTCAATTTCTCGTGGTTTTACTTTCTTTTGCTTCTTAAACCAGGCATCCAACCCCAACGGCTTTCTTTTCGCCTTTACCGCTAATACTAATTCATTTCTACTCTCGATGGCTTCATAAACTTCAAATTTTGATTCGGCTTCAATTACTCTCTCTAAAACTGTACCATCTTCCGTAATCAATTTGCATTCAAATTCGGGCATCTTGTTAATCCTCGGATTCAGAAAGATGATATTTCTTCATCTTTCTATAAAGTGCTGATCTCGAAATTTCCAATTGCTCTGCAACTTTACTGATATTTCCCTTCAATTTAGTCAAGGCGTGACTGATAGCTAATTTTTCGACCTTCCATAAAGGACCCACTTGTTCATTGAACTTAACAGTCTGGTCGTCTTCAGCTTTATACTTTTGGTCATCATGAAGAACTTCTTCTAAAGAAGATTCTGATAAATTTAAATCAGAAGATTGAAAAATGATCCTGGTAAGTATGTTTTCTAATTCCCTCACATTTCCTTTAAGGGGAAGTTGCTGTAATCTATTAATTAACTCCCAGGAAATAGATTCTATGGAAAGATTATTCTGTTTTTTCAATCTATTTAAAATGAAAAAGATTAATAGTGGAATATCTTGTTTTCGCTGAGACAACTCAGGTAGTTTTATAGGAATGACATTTAATCGATAGTATAAATCTTCTCTAAAAGTTTTGTTAGAAATATGATCAACCAAATCCTGATGAGTGGCTGATAATAGTCTAATATCCACTTCCTTCTCAATAGTTCCTCCTAAGCGATGAACTTTTTGATCTTCTAAAACTCTTAAAAGTTTTGACTGTAACTTCAGAGGCATATCACCTATTTCATCTAAGAATACAGTACCTCCATCAGCTATTTCCAGTTTTCCTGCTTTCGCCTGTTTTGCATCAGTAAAAGCCCCTTTTTCATATCCGAACAATTCACTTTCCAATAAATTTTCAGGTATAGCAGCACAATTCAGGGTGAGAAAACGCTTTTTTCTCCTGTGACTTAATTCATGGATGGTTTTCGCTACTAATTCCTTGCCACTACCACTACTTCCCGTAATTAATACTGTAAAATCTGTTGCAGCAACCTTAACAATTTGATTGTACATAGAAAGCATTTGGGGAGAATTTCCAACAAAAGATGAAAAACCGCTGGGGTAAAGATTATCTTTATACTCTGGTGTTATTGTGTTAACCGTATTGAAATAAAGGGATAACTTTGATAGTATCTTTTCAATATCAGTTTCCAAACTATCTTTATGAACAATAGTTAATAACTGTCTATCGCTTGAGCAGACATTCCCATCAACCCGGTTCTTAGCAATGATTAATATATAGGGCAACCACTTGTTAACCTTCCTGAGTTCTTGACAAAAATATTGAAAGCGTCCACCAATTGTATCCCAATCCACCCATACACTGGAAACAGGATTGATCGCAGCGTAACCCAGTGCGGTAATCCAGTCCTTAGCAAAAGTAACTTCACCATTCTGCAGACTCTTAGTACCTAATAAGGATTCAAAAGTCTTGCGTATTTTTCTGTTCTTTTCAGAAAGGATAACGATCAAATTCATTTTTCGTTTACCTTTTGAAGTATTATTTAACCTATCCTATCGTTACACGAATCATCTCTTCAACCGATGTCAGCCCTGCAGATACAATATCCAATGCAGCATTCTTCAGTGTGACCATACCGTTCTTCTCGGCAACATGCTGTATTTCAGTAGCCGTAGCATGTTTATTCACCATATCAGCAATTTCCTCTGTAGGAATTAACAATTCGTAAATACCGGTGCGGCCATGAAACCCCGAATTCTTACAATGTGCACACCCAACTGATTTAAATAATCTCCCTTTAAATTTTCCCTCAAAACCCATGGACTTTAGCAAAGCTTCAGTAGGTTCGATTTCCAGTTTACAGCGTGGGCATAAGAGTCGCAGTAACCGCTGAGCCAGAATAGCTCTAACTGAAGAGCTGATTAGAAAGGAATCTAACCCCATATCCAACATACGGGTAAAGCTGGAAGCTGCATCATTGGTATGAATGGTGCTAAAAACCAAATGACCGGTGAGTGCGGCACGAATTGCCAATTCAATAGTTTCTACATCTCTCATCTCACCTACCATGATAACATCGGGGTCTTGTCGTAACATTGATCGTAAAGCGCTGGAAAAAGTAAGTCCTGCCCGAGGATTTACCTGACCCTGATTGATATTATCCAGATTATATTCAACTGGATCCTCTATCGTCATAATATTTACTTCAATGGTATTTACAATATTCATGGTGGCATAAAGTGTGGTAGTTTTACCACTACCAGTCGGACCCGAAACTATGATTATACCGTTGGGATAACGAATGACTTCTCTCCATTTATTCAGAGTTTCATCTGAAAAACCAAGCTTATGTAATTCTATTCTACCTCGGGATTCATCTAAAATTCTGAGCACGACTTTTTCACCCGTCACGGCGGGAAAGGTGGAGGTTCTAACGTCTACTTTCCGACTATTCACTTCGTAGCTGAATCTACCATCCTGAGGAACTCTTGATTCGGCAATATCCATGTTAGCCAATATTTTTACTCGTGAAATCATAGGCGCCATAGATGATTTAGGCACGGTGTAATATTGCTGTAATACGCCATCAACGCGGAAACGAATACGAACGTCTTTCTCACGAGGCTCAATATGAATATCGCTGGCGCCCATTTTTATCGCTTCATCAAATAACATATTTACAGCTTCAATTATCTCTGTTTCTTCACCGATTTCCTTTGAAATTACCCGGGCTGTTTTGTCTGTCTTACCCCCCGTTTTGGAAGCATATTGGGCAGCACTGTAATAAAGGTCAATGGCTTGCTCTATATCTGATTCAGTCGCCAGAACTAAATTCACTTCCATCCCAGTTTTATCACTTATATCATCGATAACATCGACGTTAAGGGGATCCGATATAGCGACAGTTAAGGATCTCTCGATCACAAATAGCGGCATGATCTTTTGCTTTAATGCCATGGTTTCATCAATCAAATCCAGCACTTCAGGCTGAATTTCATAGTTCAATAATTCGAGAAAGGGAAGTTTTAATTGATCTCCAAGAGTCTGTACGATCTCTTTTTCCGTTAATAAACCAAGCTCGATAATAGCTTTGCCAAGATAGATATTCCGATCCTGCTTGTATGCTAAAGCCTCTTCCAGCTGATTTGAGTCGATCTTTCCCGCATCAATCAGTATCTGTCCCAACTGCTTTTTACGTTGTACTGCCATGAGATCTCCTAAAACACGAGTTGTAAATAGGTCTTGATAATTATTGGTCCCCATAACATGGCAACAGTGGTCCCTAAGCTTAAAAAGGGACCAAAAGGGATGCGGTTACCAAAAGAGACTTTCCCAAGTGGAAACAGAATCAGAATCAGCAAGCTTGCAAATAAAAATGCCAAGGAAATAGCTACTAACCCATTTTTCCATCCTAATAACAGTCCGATTAAGGCTGCGTACTTTACATCCCCCATGCCCAGGCTTTCTTTTCTAAATACGATATTCCCCAGCATACCAATCAGGAAAATCCCTACTCCCAAACTGATAGCTCCTACAATGAAAGGAATAGAATTTTCAATGCCCCCTTCCACGAGAGGATACAGTGCCGGAATGATGCCAATTATCAACAATTGATTGGGAATAATTTGATGATCGATATCGATAAATGTGATGACAAGAATCACACTGATGAAGAAAATGGACATCAAGTAGGCTAGTGTTAGACCATAGTGATAATAGAGAAGAACATACAGAATAGCTGTCAGAAGCTCTACCGTTATATACCGATAAGAAATAGATGCTTTACAATGGGAACATTTTCCTCGAAGAAAAAGAAAGCTCAAAACAGGTATATTTTCCCAAAACTTGAGTTGATGATTGCAGGAAGGGCAATGGGACCGGGGATGAACAATTGATTCATTACGGGGCAGCCGATAAATACAGACATTAATAAAACTTCCTATCATTAAACCAAATACAATGACGAAGAATAAAATCATAACAATTAAGACTGTTTAAAAAATGTCTGTATCTGTTTAAAAACATCTGCTGGGTCAACTGGTTTAGTAAGGTACATATCAGCACCACTTTGCTCACCTAATTTCCGGTCATCTTCAGTATCTTTTGCCGAGACGATAATAACAGGAATTGATCTATATTGATTATCAAACTTCAATAATCTGCATACTTGGTAGCCATTAATTACAGGTAACATCAGGTCGAGGATAATGGCATCTGGTGTTTCCGATCTGGCCAGGTTCAAACCTGTAATGCCATCTTCTGCCGTGACAATTAAAATTCCCTGTTTCTCCAAGAACATTTTTATGGGCTCGATAAAGAATCTTTCATCGTCAATTATTAGGACCTTTTTATTATCCATATATCACCTTGATTAGTTTTCAATCATCATCTTCGAGTAACTCAATTTTCTGGGTGAACATCTGCTCCTCTTTCGATCTGATTTTCAATTTTAGATCGTGGGGTCGATCAGAACATTGTATCGCGGTATCCTCAGAAATGATGCCGTCCTTAAACAGTGAATAAAGATGCTGATCAAACAGTTGCATTCCTTCATTAGTAGAAGATTCTATAGTGAACCGCAATAAATTAATTTCCCCTTTGTGAATTAGATCCCTGACCCGTGCTGAAGTCAACATAATTTCCATAGCGGCCACATAACCTCCATCAACGGTTGAAACCAATCTCTGGGCGATGATGCCAAGCAAATTCTGACTCAGTTGCAAGCGAATCATTTCCTGTTGGGCAGAATGATAGAAGCTGCTAATTCTCTCAATAGTTTGGTAAGCATTACTGGCATGCAACGTGCTTACTACAAGATGACCAGTTTCAGCGAAATTCAATGCTGCTGACATCGTCTCCTCGTCTCTGATTTCACCAATCAGTAACATGGACGGTGCTTCTCTTAAGGCACTTCTTAAAGCCGTTTTAAACGACTCTGTGTCCATCCCAATTTCCCTTTGAGTAACAACTGCCTTTTTGTGAGAATGCAAATATTCTATCGGATCCTCCAGCGTGAGAATATGACCTGGGATGGTGCTATTTCTGTGGTCAACCATTGCGGCCATGGTCGTGGATTTCCCAGAGCCAGTAGCACCTACGATTAAAATTAATCCTCTTTCTTTTTCCACCAATTCTCCAAGCAGGGAAGGTAATTTCAATTCATCTAATGTTTTTATCTGAGAAACTATCCTGCGAATGACAAAAGAATCTGAATTGCGCTGTCTGAAAAAGTTTACTCTGAATCTACCCGTTCCGGGAACGCTATAAGTAAAATCTAACTCCCTTTGTTGAGTATATAATTTGAGCCGATGATCATCTAACATTTCTGATTTGATGGCGCTCATGGTATCGGGAGTAATAACCTCCTTTTCTAAAGGAATACTTTTTCCCTTAATTTTCAACATCGGATAAGCACCTAAAGCAGCATATAAATCCGATGCTTCCGTTTCTTCCATAACATTAAGTAAATCATTGATGGTGTACATGTTTTTCTCTACTCTGATTTAAGTTCATCGGGTTTTTCGAAATACTTCGCCGCTTCCTTTTCATCAATCTCTCCCGCAGAAATAAGTTTCTTCAACGATTGCTCCATCGTAATCATACCTTGTTTCCCACTCGTCTGCAGTACTGAAGGTAGCTGAAAAGTCTTATTCTCCCGTATCAGGTTGGCCACAGCAGGTGTCCCGATCATCACTTCAAATGCTGCTACGCGTCCTCCACTGGTCATCTTTAACAATACCTGGGATACCACCGCTATGATAGATTCACTTAACTGAATCCGAATTTGACTTTGCTGGTTTGTGGGAAATTGATCAATAATTCTATCTAACGTTTTCGTAGCGTTGATGGTATGTAATGTCCCAAATACAAGGTGGCCTGTTTCGGCCGCAGTCACTGCCAGAGCAGTGGTTTCCAGATCACGCATTTCCCCTACAACGATCACATCGGGGTCTTCGCGTAATGCACTACGCAAGGCTTTGACAAACGAGTGGGTGTTGGTACCAATTTCCCGATGGTTTACCAGGGACCTTTTACTTTCATGTACAAATTCAATGGGATCTTCAATCGTAATTATATGCTTGCGAAAATGGGAATTAATGTAATCTATACACGTAGTCAATGTCGTTGATTTACCACTCCCGGTGGGACCTGTCACCAGTATCAGACCTTTTTCTTTAGTGACAATATCTTTCATTACTAAAGGTAGTTTCAATTCCTCAAAAGAAAATACCCGATTAGTAATGGCTCGCAATACAGCAGTATCACCATTCATATTCTTAAAGACATTTACACGAAAACGACCCATCGTTTGAAAATCGCAAGAGAAATCGAGCTCTAATTCTTCCTCATACTTTTTACGTTGCTCGTCATTCATAATGTCATAAATGAGCATGTGTACCTCTTCAGGTAAAAGAGTTTTAAGCTTGGATTGTCGCATTTCTCCGTCTATCCTGACAATAGGTGGAGAATAAGGACTTAGATGCAGATCCGACGCATCCACTTCACGCATAAAATTCAATAGCTCATAAATTTCCATCTGGTGTCTATCCTAATTCAATTCAACAATATTTGGTGTGATGAATATCAACAATTCCCGCTGTTCATTTTTAACAGTTTTATCGGAAAAAAACATCTTAAGTAAGGGAATTTTGCCCAAAATTGGAACTGCTGTTTCGGTTTCAATTCTTTGATCAAATATCAGTCCTCCAATTAAAAGTGTTTCTCCATTGGGAACAGACACTTGAGTTGTCGTGGATCTCGTCGAAATAATAGGTCGATCCGCATTGGGTCCCGCAAAACCGACCAGTGCATCCACATTGGCCTGAATATTCATGGTAATATATTTTCCTTCATTGATTCGGGGTAAGATATTTAGTGTAACACTTACTTCTTCTTCCTGAAAGGTCAAAGGTTGTGTACCAAAAGCACCTCCTTCAGCTTGAGGTACTACTATGGGATAAGTTGTACCGGAAGTTAACGTGGCTTGAGTATTATCCTGAGTCGTCGTTTGGGGTTCCTGAACAATCCGAGTATTATTATCAGTCGATAAGATATTAAGTAACGTTGTAAAAGCTGGAACACCCAAAGTGGCTATTCGCAGATCTTTAGCAATCCAACCGATATCAACCCCTTCTGAAGTCGTGGTTGCATCTACGGCTGTGGGTCCTGATAAAGATGCCCTCATATCCCAATTAATGCCTAATTGCTCGTCAAGAGACAAAGTGGTTTCAATAAACTTCACAGCAATATTAATTTGAGCAATGGGTTTATCCAATTTCAGGATGACTTCCTCAATCCGCTCAAAATTGTAATGTGTATCCGTCACCACCAGATGATCCATGGTCTGTCCGCCAATACCCTGTCCTGCACCACCTATACCTCCACCTAATCCTCCTGTTGTTGAAGGTTGACCACCAACAGTACTTGGGGTTACTCCTCCACCCAAAGCACCTAAAAGTCCGCCACCTACTCCTCCTTGTCCGCCAGTAGTAGCTCCACCACCGATTCCTCCTATACCGCCACCCTTGGCAACAGGCGAAAATACCTGAACTTTCCCTTTATCAGTGAGGACATTTGTCAGAGTCGCAGCAAGCATGGAGGCATCGATGTATTCCAATTTATAAAGTCGTGTTTCTAATTCACCTGACATTTCCTGATCAATGGGTTTAATCACCACAATATTTTCCTGCATGAACCAGTCATATCCGTTGACCTTCAGGATAGCATCCAGAGCAGCCCCTAAACTGACGTCATTCAAAGAGACGGTGACTCTGCCTTCCACATCTTCACCAGCGATAATGTTCAGGTTGTTCTGTACCTGTAACAATCTCAATACATCTATAATTTCTGCTTCCTTAAAATGAAGGGAAACGGTTGTCTCAAACGATGAAATGCGTCGTGCTTTTCTTCTGCGTTCGATCTCTTCCTTCTCCGGAATCCAGGAAATCCTATAGGTTAAACCATCTTCAGCTTGAATATGATAATCAGGTAACTTGGTAAAATAAAGAGTAACTTCTGTTGAATACTTCTGAGTCCCAAGCATCCTGGCCTCAATTCGGTAAAGAGGTGGAAGACTGATTGGTTTGGAATAATTAGATTGGGCAAATTCGGCATAAGGAAATAGCAATTTTATCATGGGAGGTGATTGACTTATATTCTCCTCAAACTCAATGGGCTCCGACGTTTTAATGGTTACTCCCATCTCCTCTTCTCCCTCGTACGTTGTAATCAGTTCCACTCTTCTTTCGGAATAAAGGAGAAGCGGCAAAATTAGAAATAACGCAAAGGTAAAACTTTGGGGAATAGCTCTATCTATCATCTAATGTCAATCTCACTGTTTGAGATCCTTGTTTGAGGATGACATGATTGATAGCAATTTTTTCTACTCTATAGCCTCCGATGACATCATCCAACTGTACGATTTGTCCATTGATTATGGCATAACCAGAATTTCCATGCCAGGATATCCCCGTCAGTGTTAAACTGCTGATATTAGCAGCCTCACTCACGGTACCAAAAATATCATCGAGCAGACCTCCTTTAGATTTACTCTCTAGTGACTCTGGGGAAACATAGAAAAAGGGATCGTCTTCCCAATCCTTTTCCCAGTTAATCTCCACTACCGAGGCCAGATTAATTATGCGGTGAATATCATCAAGCTCGGAGACATTTTCATCGCCTGTAATTACTTTCGTTAAATTTTTACTTTGTTTTACTACGCTACCGTTTGAGAGCATGCCAGAATCAATGACGTAATAAATCAATAGAACCACTAGAACACCAGAGAGTATTAACTGGCGGGGGTTAGCTACTTTCTTCATGCTTTTTTACTCTCGTCAATAAATATGTAGGCAAATAGAACTATATCAGAAGAGAGGATTTCGCTATCATTTAATTCTGTCTCAATTAGAATGCTATAGATATTGACCGTCTTTTCTAATTGTAGCAATTCCTCCAGGAAAGATCCAATAGTCATGAAATTCCCATAAATCCTTAATTGAATAGGACGACGTTCAATATGCTTCTTGGTAAAAGTTAATTTTGTTTTTAAGGCCGGAAAGGAATCATCTAATTCGGGATGAAATGATTCAATATTAATGGCCTGTTTGTTGGCCGTACTGCGGATTGCTTCCAATACTTCAGCATAGGCATCAAAGGTGGGTATAAAGGCCTTTAAAGAGTCAAAACCAACAATTTGCTCCGCATGCTTTTCCTTTACGTCTTCATAGCTCTCTTCAATTTTAGCTAGCATAATAAAATTATTATCAATACTGGTCAGGTTTTTCTCTAATCTTTTTATTTCTGTGCCATTCTCCACAACATCAGCATAAACCCACCAAACAGTGGATATAACCAGCATTGAAACCAGGGCATAGAAAATCAGACGATCATGCATGAGCTATTAATACTCCATATTTACGGAAAAAAATAATTTCCCTGCGGTTGATTTACTGGTTTCATCGAGCTGTAAATGTATGCTGGAAAACAGATTAGATTGTTCAAGGGTCATAATAAAATTTGTTAAATGAATATCGGAGACTGACGCATCAGCCTGAACAAAACCACTTACTTCTAAAGCAGGCAAAAAGTATTCTGAACTCTTTCCGCTTTCATCTTTCCCAGCCTCTATAGCTACTTTTTTAAAATTGACTTTAGTCAATTTTATGTCCTTAGGAACGATGTTGGAAAGCAATTTCAGTATTTTAATTTGATTGTTGGAGTGAATGCGGTCATTCTCTAAAAACGACTGATAACCACTTAAGATGTCAATGTCTGTCATCAGACCAATATATTCTTGGGCTTGAACAGATAACTTATCCCATTGACTGCCTCGTGTTTTTATCTGTTCTCGTAAGCTGTCTATTTCCAATCCTGAGAAGTAGGTAGTAACTACGTAAATGGGAATTAATAAAGCAACCAGCACAGCTGCCACTTTGTAAAGAAACAAATACCGGTAATTCGTCTTGAGGTTCTTGGGTAATATGTTTATTTTTTCCGCTTCTTCCGAAGCTAAGGCAAAATTTACAGTATAAAGGGGCATCTGGCTGTTCTGTAAAACATGATTATCTTTGAAATGATACAACCCTTTCCGCATGGGATTGAGCAGTCCAACCTTAACATTCAAATTTTCCCCAAGAGAGGTAACCAAATTGGGGAAAGTGGCACATACCCCATCAAATAGTACTTCATTCCACTCCAGATCAGGCATCTGCTTTGTAAAATATTTCATGGAGCGATTCAGTTCGCTGGTAAGTCGTTCAATAGCTGGACGTAAAAATATGGACAATTTGTAGAGACTGATATGTGACTTACTTGTCACTCCCTGGGTATCCTCAGGAATACCGTAATAGGCTAATAATTCTCTGGCTAAGGGGTAATCAATTTTGAACGTCTGATCTTCAGTAACCACTTTTTGCATAGCCGCCTTATAAAAATCTTCTGATCCAAAAAGAATTTCCCGAGTAAAGAGTAATTGCTGATTTTTCACAAGAATGACCGTCGTTTTGCTTTCTCCAAGATGTACCAAAATATAGCTGCCTCTCTTGCGCTCTGGATAATTACGTACAAATAATTTCCACATTAAAACTGGAAGTGTGGAGATCAGTCTCGGCTTCAGCTTGGATTCTTTAAAATATCCTACAACTTCCTCAACTGAATTTTCCTCGGAAATACCAATAACTATGTTATGTTTTCCACCCCCATTTAAAGTCTCTTTGCTGACTTCATAATCGATGATAGCTTGATCAGGACTAAAAGGAATGTTTTTCTTGGCGTTCCATTCGATTAAATCTGATAACTCTTTCTTACTTAACGAGGGTGCTTGTAAAACGTGGGTTTTAGTCTCTATATGAGAAGAATAATAGGTTCCGTAAGCATACTTAATATCTTTGACATTCAATTCATTATTTATAATATATTTGAGTAACTCAGTGTTATCCTCTATCTCATTTTCTTCAGTTTTGTAGGGAAGTGTATACTCTTTTACTTTTTCTATCTCAGTTTTTTTGAAGCCAGATTTAATCTGTAATAATTTGATACTTTTTTCACTAGAGTTGATGGTAACTCGCCTTCTGGATTCATTAAATAAATGAAATAGAGAGCGTAAATAGTCTTGAAAAACAGGTTTTTGTTTTTGGATAGAAATTGTGGAGAGTAAAGATGAATCGAATTCTTTGGGAAGAACTTCCTTTTCTTTTTTAGGTTCAGGTTTTTTTTCAGGTTTCTGGATTTGATCCAGCAAGTTCGACGATCCCGGAAGGGTGGATTTCTGAGCCTCTACCTGGGTTGAGGTTGTCTCAACGACATTAGGTTTGATAACAGGGGATGGTTGTTCTTTGGGTATTTCTACCTGGGTTTTTTGACTCTCCTTTTTTTCCTCTTGAGTGGAAACACCGGATTTGATTTTATCTAATGTTTTTAAAAGATCCTGGGGTGTGATCTCCTCATCAACTGGGGTAGTTTCCACCGCTACATCACTATCCCCTTCGCCTCCCTTTTTATCATCATCACTGGTCGGTTCATCGCCAGGTCCAATAGAAGTAGCTTCTTCCTGTAGCGGAGTTTCCTGTTCAACTGGAGTTTCCTCCTCAACTGCTAACTGATCTTCTAAAGTTTCGTCCTCAGGTTCAGTCTCTCCTTCAGTAGCCTCCTTTTCCTGTACAGGTTCCTCTTCTTCTACAGTCTCTCCCACGCGTTGAGAACGTAGTATATCAAGGAGTCGGTTGGTCGCTAACTTTCTGTCTTTATCTTCAGACATTGAGTGGATTTGATGATTTCATAAAATCGAAAACATCATCATTGGAGATCTTCTCCTTCTGTTTTAGCAGCATTTCAATTATTAATTGATGACACATTCTTACAATCTTGCGAGGATAACCTTTTGTCTCTTCATGGATCAGGTCGATAGCTCTATCACTGAAAATCTCTTCACCCTTCAACAACCCTGCAACTTCCAGACGGTGAGTGATAAATCCTTTGGTATCTTCCACATCGAGAGGGTTTATTTCATATCCAAACGCTATGCGATCCTTGAAATTTTCGTGCTTATTAAGTAACTCTTTAATTTCATGCTGAGCGAAAATAATGACCTGGATCAGCTTAGAATCATTCGTTTCAAAATTCAGAAGCATACGTATTATTTCGAGTTGGTTAGGACCCATTTTCTGTCCTTCATCAATTATCAATACATTACTGCGCTTGGAATGCACTGCGGAATCAATTAAATAGTGTTCGATTCTATCCATCATTTCACTATGTTGCAGTGCTTTACCCTTTATTTCAAACATCTTGGAAAGGTACCCTAAAAATTCATGATTATCCTCCCAGGTAGGATCCAGAATCAGGTGAAATTTGTAATTTTCACCGAATTCTACAAATCTACCCAACAAAAGTCTGGATAACATAGTTTTACCGGTCCCGATACCTCCAATGACAACATTCAAGCCTCGATTCAGACGTAATGAGATTTCTAACCTATCCAGGCACTCTCCGTGACTTTTGGATTGAAAAAAGAACTCTGGATCGGGAGCCATGGAAAATGGCTCCTTGTTTAGACCAAGTAATTCAAAGTAATTCATGGCCTATTAATATAGTTATTTATAGAGGAGGATAAAATATTTTCTAGCGTGCTAATATTAATAGGTTTCACTATAATTTCAGTTACACCCAATTTATGAAGTGTTTCATTCATTAACTCGTCAACTTTATTCAAGATTACTACTAAATGGGTATTTATTTCCGGATTGGAGTGTATTTTCTTAATCAATTCTATTCCTGTCATCCCGCTACCATTGATGTCTAAAAGAGTTAATCTAGGTTTGGACTGGATAATTCTATAATATCCATCAAATTCATCCCGACATTCTGCAATTACTTCGTTATTCCCCAACTGCTCGATCATTTGTCTTAACAATTGATTATGATATATATCATCGTCTACCACCAGGATGTCAATACCCTTTTCATAATCCGAAAATAAATTATCTTCTACAGGAAAATGATTACGGATCAGAAAATCTTTGAAATCCTGAATGGTGATACGAAAATGGCCCGAAGGTGTCTTAAATGCCCGGAGATTCTCAAGTTTAATCCAGTTTTTAACGGTATTAATATCTACCTCGCAATACCGGGCGATGTCTCCTGTAGTTAAATATTTTTTTCTTCGAATCATCTTATTTCATTAAATATTAGATCAGGTCAAGATGGTATTAACGATATTCACAATATTCCCGCTTTGCCTAATTTTACCACTTAAGAGAGTAAACTATCAATGATTTTCTAATATTCACTTTTTTTACTCTCAGACGAAGTTGATTGACATGGCCAGGACCTTCCTTTCAGGAGGGGACGTCAACATGCGAAAAACAAAAGAATTACCTGGAAATCCTTTGAACAGGAAATATGGGGAAGTCTTTTACCAATGAGAATTCTACCGACTTCATTTGAATTCAAGTTTCAAAGGTCATTAGAATTTAAATGTAAACTAACGTTACGAACCGGTACTAAATCTTAACAACTACAACCACTCTTTCATTTTTGCCAGGAGTCGCTCTTGCTTAATCGGTTTGGCCAAGTAATCATTGCACCCTGAGGATAAACAGTTATCCCTATCTGAGGTAAAAGCGTGAGCGGTAGTGGCAATGACCGGTGTACTCTGCCAGCTATCAGTTTTACGCATCCAACGCACCAGGTCAAGTCCGTCTTCATCACCTACTAAGGATAAATCCAATAAAACTAATTCAACCGGTTTTTCGCTTAATCTCTCTTTAGCTTCCTTTACCGTGGTAGCGAATATTGTATCACATTCATTCTTAAGATAAAAGTGAACTAATTGCTGAGAACCCATATCATCTTCAACTACCAGAACTGTAGGTTTCTTTTCTAATTTTTTTGCTGGTACTGGAGGTTTCTCGAGTATAGGCTCCTCCATTTTTGATGGTTCGCCTGTTTTCGCTTTAGGAAAAGTTAATGTAAATGTTGAACCGACTCCCTGCTCACTCTCTACTGCAATGGCTGTGTTACATAACTCCAAATATTGCTTGGTTAAGGCTAACCCTAAGCCTACACCCTGGAACTTCTTCGTATAACCTGAACTCTCCTGCGAAAACTCTTCAAATATTCTGTCTTGATAATCTTTAGACATTCCAATTCCTGTATCCTGTACCCCCAGGATGATATGTCCATTCTGTTCAGATAGCTGCACATCGATTTTACCTTCTTTAGTATATTTTATAGCATTATCCAGGATGTTTGATAAAGCTCTATCAACACAATATTCATCTGCTTTTATCAATCCATCAGTTACGTTTGAGGCAAAAGAAACTTCAATTCCCTTATCCTTTGCTGAGAGTTTAAATTGGTTTACCAACTGCTCTGTCATCTCAATCAGGTTCAAATATTTCGGCTTCAAATTAAATACTCCCGCTTCAATTTGAGAGATATCGAGAATTTCGTGGATGGTACGGGTTAAGCGTTCACCACTGGTCCGAATAGTATCAAAAAAGGATTGCTCTTCTTCACCAACAAGATGACCTAATTTATGCTCTAACAGTTCGGTAAATCCCAGCATAGCATTGAGGGGAGTTCGGATTTCATGGGACATGTTAGCTAAAAATAACGATTTTATCTTTTCTCCTTCTTTCGCTTTCTCCAGAGCTTCTTCCAGCTCTTTACGATATTTGACTCTTTCTGTAATATCATGTACAATACCTTGATACTGTTCTTTTCCATTTGAATCTTTGATTAAAATTGTAGATAACAAACAGTCAACTTCAGTCTTATCCTTCTTTAACAACTGAACTTCAAAATCTATTACAAAACCATCTTTATCCATTAGTTCAATAAATCTTTTTCGGTCCTGGATATTGACGTATAATTCTTCAGTTTTTATTCTTTGTAATTCCTCACGGGAATAACCGAATAGATCCAAACCAGCTTGATTAATATCCAACAGTTTCCCATCTGGTCGAGATATGTATATTGCGTCCCTGGATTCCTCAAATAGTGTTCGGAATTTCTCTTCGCTTTTTCGCAGGGATTCTTCAGCCATCTTTCGCTCATCAATATGATATAATAATGGGTGAAATAGAAAGAAATAGAGAACAGGAAAAAGTAGAACTGTAAGTGTTATTGCGTCAAACATACTGACAAAAAACTCAACCGAACCATACACAAGATGAATGACCAACATAATGAAGGCTTCAATCAAAAACACAGAAGTACCTATGATTATTAAGATGTAAAATGGTGAAAGTTGGATCGCTTTTTCTTTCTTTTTCATTTTCAACCTGCACTTAGAAGAGATAATAGTAACGATCTTAATTTCATTTATTTCTAAGTAATGTCTCCTCTCATGTTTTTCTACCTCTTAGATAGAAAACTAATCTTGAGTGTCTTATTCAGACTACACAACAACTTTTTACTATAGATACAACATTGATTGTGTACTTGCACAAGCTCAAGTCCTTTGATAATTCGATGTAAAAAACAGGTCAAAAACATGTTACAATTCAATTTTAGGTAGCCCAGTCACTTCATGAATTGCTGGAACTAACTCTTTATAGATTGTCTTTTTTAGTTCAAATCTATCCGCACCACTACTACAAGCAGCTTTTCTGTACTCATCCAGATTATAAACCGTTAAGACAATCACTTTAAGATCCGGCAGTTTCTCCTTCAAAATCTTTGTTGCTTGTATTCCATCCAAAATTGGCATACGGACATCCATCAGCACAAGATCAGGTTCAAGTTTACAGGCGTAGTAAATGGCTTCTTTACCTGTCGATGCTTCACCGATCACGCTAATAGAAGGATCAACCTCCAGCAGATCCCTCACCCTCTTGCGGAAAACTTCATTATCATCTGCAATTAATATTCTAATCATGGGTAAGTCATGTATGTGAGATGGTACTAACTTCTATAACCCTTAAATACATGTTATCCCTTAATAACGGCTTTGACAATAGCAGGAATTGTGATTTTTCTAAATATAACAGGTGATTTTTAGAGAAAAAAAGGTGTGTATCTATAGACCTGTAATCCCTACGGGATTCTGAATATAAATTGTAATAAATGGTCTATGGTTCATAGATATTCTAATTCATGAATTTACGTCAGGCAATATCAGGATAATCCTGTCGAGCCACATTACCCCTGATTCCGTAGGAATCAAATGTCTATAGAAAATGAATACCAAAACCTTATTTAATTCTTATCCTTTAATCTTCAGGATCAATTTAACATTTTTCTATTTTAGGTACGTAATATTGTATAGAGTCTCAATTTTTTAATTCAGGATGATGTATCTGTATCAATGATTCCTTTTTGGATGGCATATTGGGTTAGTTTAGCCGTACTGTGGATATCCAGCTTGTTCATAATATGAGTCCTATGGGTTGAGACGGTATTCATACTGATATGAAGACTCCCAGCTATTTCACTGGTGGAATAACCCTCAGCAATTAACTGCAGGATCTCTGTTTCCCTTTCAGTAAGTGTACTCGACTTCCCCAGAGGCTCCCTACCTTTAGATTGTTTAAGATAATGATCCATCACTATTTTGGAAATAGAGGGACTTAAATAGGAATCACCGCGGTGGACAGATTGAATCGCTGTAATCAACTCGGAAGGGGCGGATTTCTTCACCAAATAACCACTGGCTCCGGCTTGAAGCGACTGTAAAACATACTCTTCATCATGGTGGCGGCTCAACATAATTACCTTAGTGTGGGAATAGTGCTTTGTAATTCTTCGTGTTGCTTGAAAACCATTCAGTGTAGGCATAGAAATATCCATTACCACAATATGGGGGGTGATTTCTTCAACCATGTTCAAGGTTTCCTGCCCATCACTGGCTTCTCCTACAATTTCAATTCCAACTTCTTTATCCAGGATAGCTTTTAGTCCTTTACGTACGATGGTATGATCTTCTGCCAATAAAACCTTTATTTTGTTCATGACAAGGTCCTTACCGGAAGTTGTACCTCTATTTGTGTTCCTTTCCCTGGGCTGGAATGGATTTTCCATACTCCTTTCAAAGACCGAACTCGCTCTTGCATGCTAATGATTCCCATCCCACGATATTTTACATCCCGGGCAGAGGATTCTTTTATATTAAAGCCCTGCCCGTTGTCCTGGATAATCATCTGAACAATACTGTTCTCAACCCCCAAGGATATTTTTATCTGGCTGGCCTGGGCATGACGGGCAATATTCGTTGTTGCTTCCTGCATTATTCGGAATAGAGTGATTTCGATTTCAGATGGCAAACGTTGATCAAAACTTTCACCTTTGAATTGTACTTCGATATTAACCCGATCACTAAATTTATTCAAAAACCACTGCATGGTGGCTTTTAGCCCCAGTTCATCAAGCATCATAGGGCGAAGTTGAAAAGAGAGGTCCGTTATCTGTTCATCAGCCTTATCGATCAAGGAGATCGTCTCCTCCAGGCGCTTTTCCAATGGCGGAGTTAAACTAGACTTGGTAGTCTCCTTCAGTTCTTCCAAGTTAATACTTACTGCTGTTAACAACTGACCCAATTCATCATGCAGTTCTTGAGAGATTCGTTTCCTTTCCGCCTCCTGGGCATTAACCAGCTGAGTGGAGAGATAGCTAAGCTCTTTTCTCTGTCTTAATATTTCCATCTCCACCTGTTTACGTTCAGTGATATCCTGAAAAAGTTCCAGAACTTGTACAACGTTTCCTGTCGTATCCTTAATAGGAGCTGAAGTTTGTAGATACCACTTTGTCTCTCCATTGGTTACCATCTTTTCCTCTATAGTTACCTTCCCACTTTTCATTGATTCATAGCTGGGACATACTTCACATATCTTGTCTCTACCTAAATAAACTTCATAACAAGGTTTTCCGATCAAATCATTGAGGGATCCATAATTGTCAATGAGATATTTGTTCGCCCATAGAATTCGATAATTGGTACCAATAAGCGATAAACCACCACCAATTCCACCCACAATTTTATCAAGTTTCTGTCTTTCCAGATTGACCTCTTCAAACAGCTGTGCATTTTCAAGGGTGGCTCCAACTGCATTTCCGATAGTAGTAAGAATGGTCAGGTCTTCACGATTTAACATGTCAGGGGGTCGGGTTACAATGTTCATAACACCCAATATCTTCCCTTTGGATTTAATAGGAAACCCAATATAGGAATTGACATTTTCATCTGCTGCTGCCTTACGGACGATCCGGGAATCTTTCGAAGCGTCAGTTTCAATAATAATCGGCTTCCCGGATGCCGCCACTCTGCCCGTCAATCCTTCTCCAAAATCAATTTCCTTACTTTTGTATTCATCAATATACTCCTGGGAAAGTCCCCGGTGAACGGCGACAGATAACTTTTGTTCTTCATGATCCACAAGGAATATTATCCCGGCATTGGCTCCTACAATTTCAAGAGCTTTATCAAGGATAATGTCCAGTCTCGATTTAAAGCTCATCGACTGAGTGACAGCAGTAGTTATTTCATTCAGTATCACCGATTCTTTGAGGTGTCTCTTAAGTTTCTCTTCTATACGTATCCTCTGGGTAATATCATGTACTAGTGAGAGAATCTTTTCACGACCTCCGATACTTAATATTCCTGTGTACGCTTCTCCTACAAAAGTGGTACCATCTTTTCTAATAAACGTACGCTGGGGTACATGCCAAGTCCCTGTCTTGCTTTTTTGTAGCTTTGATAAAGCTTTTATAGACTCTTTCTTTTCAGCAGTAATATCCCAAGGTGATAAATGCAGAAATTCCTCTCTATGATAACCAAACATATCCAAAGCCACCTGATTGGCGTCTTCAAAAAGTAAAGTTTGGGCATCCGTTAATATGGCGGCGTGAGATTTGCTCTGAAATAAATTACGGTACTTCTCTTCACTCTCCCTTAATTTTTCTTCCACCAGTTTACGTTCCGTTATATCTTGTACAAATTCCAGAAGTTGTACTACCTTTCCAGAAGTATCTCTAATAGGCGCCGATGTCTGTTGAAACCACTTTTGTTCTCCATTAGACATCATTACTTCTTTTATTTCCACCTGCCCACTCCTAATCGACTCCCGACAGGCACACACCTCACAGACTTGGTCTCTTCCAAAATAAACAGTATAACAGGGCTTACCTACTAAATCCTCTACCGGTCCATAGTTATCAGTAAAATATTTGTTTGCCCATAAAATATTATAATTAGTATCAATAAGTGATAAACCACCACCTATTCCATCCACTATCAGTTCCAGTTTCTGTCGCTCCCGATTAATAGTATCGAAAAGTACTGCATTTTCAATGGATAAGGCGATTTCTCTACTAAAATGTTCTAAACGCCTTAGGGAACGGCTTTCGATTTTTTCCTTGGTGTTAAATGTTATAATCCCAACTGGCCCACTGGATGTTACCATGGGGAGAACTCCTACGGTGTCTATGTGAATTAATTTCATTACACTTTTAATCAAACCATGTAAAATTTTACTATCAGTAAACTCACAGAACAGGTTTTCGATTTTATCAGAATCAGATTCAATAAAACCTTTTCCTGTCCTAAGAGCTTCATAATAGCGGTATCCTGTTCTAAGAATAGGAGCATAATCTCTGAGATTTACATGGGCCAGTTTTTCAATCCTGTCAATAATGGATTTTTTTAGACCCAGATTTTGTAAAACCAAACGATTTTGGTCCTTATTATAAATGTAGATGGAAATGGCTTGAGTTCCACATAATTCTGATAAACTACTCACTATCTTTCCAACAACCTCTTCCACCGGTTGTCCAGATAGTACAGCTTTGCGAACGTCATCTAAAAGTTCCAGCTCCCGCAGCGATAATATTAATTCTTCTTCAATCTCTTTTCGTTCAGTTATATCTCGATGCAGACTCAAGATTACCTTTCTTCCTTCGTATTCGATGAAAGAAGCGTTTACTAATACATTAATCTGCGTGCCATCTTTCTTCTTATGTACAGTTTCAAAATTATCAATACTACCTTTACTTAAGAGTTGATCAACATAATTTTGATCCAGTTTAATATTATGGGAAAGTTCCTTAATACTCATACCAACCAACTCATTCCGACCGTAGCCATAAATCTGTTCTACTAAGCGGTTCGCCTCAAGAATGATCTCGGTTTCAGGGTCAATAATCAAAATCACATCATTAGCGTTTTCGAATAGATCACGATATTTTTTTTCAGACAGCTTAAGTCTTTCCTCCGCCTGTTTAGTATTTGTAATATCTAACGCAAAGGCAAAAATGACTTCCTCTCCAAAATATTGGCCCTTGTTCAGACGTACAATTTTAGGAAATTCTTCTCCGTTCTTTCTTTTGCCCCAGAATTCAAACTGTACGGGTTCACCTGCAAAGGCCCTTTCTACATATTTGGGTATCAGTGCCATGTCATTTTTTCCTGGTGCTGCTAACGGTTCCGGGGTCTTACCAACAAAGTACTCCTTTGGATATCCATACATGTTTACAGCCCCTTCATTTACATCTATAAATCGTCCTTCTCGGTTTAATACATAGATAGCATCCGTGGCATGGTTGTATAAGCCATGGTAACTCTCTTCGGATTCCTTTATTTTCGATAAGCTCTGTTTATGTTTCAGGGCTACAGCAATAGTTTCACCCATCAAACGGAGCATAATGATATCTTCCTCTGACCATTTTCTCTCACGTCTCACCGCATCAAAGCCAATAAAGCCCGTTAATTTCCCCTGAACTATCATGGGAACTACTATCAGTGATTGAATATCCTGGTCCTGGAGAATTTCTTTTTCTGCACTGGCTTCCGGAGGAAGATCTCTTACACGAGGGATATGAATATTTTCAAAACGGTTTAATCTGTCCATCCACCAAGGAAATACATTAACGGAAAGATTTTTAAGATTTTCAATTTGTGGTTCGATACCCTCCGCACACCACTCATGGGTGTTTGTCATGGATGAACCGTTATTGTAAAGTCTAAACACATAAGCCCGATCTGCGCCTGAAAAGGCTCCAATTTTCGCAATGGCTTCATTAATAGTAGTGTCAATTTCTTCAAACGATTGTATCACCAGTTTCGAAGAAATATCAGCGATCAACATTTCTAATTCAGCCCGGTGTGTAATGTCTTTCTCAACAAGTTTACGTTGAGTAATGTCCCGATAGATCCCGTAAGAAGCGATCTGTTTTCCATCGATTTCTATTGGTTTACCCAGTATTGATAATTGTAGCGGATTCCCATCCTTATGCTGACGGACAACCTCAAGACTGACTGTCTCTCCCCCTAAAATACGTTTTGAAATTGCTTTTGCCTCTTCCCGGGTTTCATCATTTGTTATTACATCATCAATACATCGGCCTATGATTTCATCCTGGGTAAAACCAAAAATTCTGGTGAATTCTTTATTGATTTGTAACACATTACATTCATTGTCAACAAGAGTTATCGCCTCTGGAGCATTTTCGAAAAGGGTTCGAAACCTTTCTTCACTCTCCTGTAAAGCCTGGTGCGTTTTCACCCAATCTGAAATGTCACGATAGATAATTACAGCACCATTATAGTTATCCTGTCCATCCAATAATATGGAAGCCGAAATCCAAGTCTGGAACGTTTCACCATTCTTCTTAATGTTAACCGTCTCACCAAGATATTTATTATTTTCTTTAACGGCTTTAATAATAGACGAACTGTCTGCATGACTTTTGTGCAGTATCTCTAAATGTTGACCCAGAATTTCTTCCCGGTTATAACCGAACATATTTTGGGCAGCAAGATTAAACTCGACTATCTTCTCGTTTTTATCAACAGCTACAATATTGTCCAGAGAACTGGTAACGAGTTTGTGAGAAAATGCATGAGCAAGACGTAATTCCTTTTCGGCCTGCTTACGCTTTGAAATGTCCCTGGCTACACAGGTGCTCCAGCCCTGTGGGGTCAAGCTGATAGACAATTCAACAGGGAATTTGTCACCATTTCGCTTTATTCCGGTGGCTTCGCCCTGCCATTTGCCATTCTCCATTAGAATGGGAACAACCTCTCTTTCAAACCTTTGCTGTTCCTCTTGATCACTATGGACTTGCCACGTCTTACCTAAAAGCTCGGCTGGATCGTCAAAACCATAAATTTTAGCATGGGCGGGATTCACGTAAATAAACTCCCCTTTCTCATTCGACAAAGAAATACCATCCATGGAGGTTTCAATAGCAGCTAATTGTTTTTGCAATATTTGCTCAACCCCACTTACTTCCCGCTCAGTTCGTACGGTTCCAGTTACGTTATCTACTTTCCTACGGAGCGTTTGCAATTCCTTGATTAACTCCGCCTTAGTTTTTGATTGATCTGACTTCATGATTTACTCCTCATGATTGACATAATCTTATATTCTAATGAAAAACCCGGTTGAATAAATCACTACCCTTTACTCTCAATTTGCTTTCCGTGGTTAATTTGGTATATGAATTTACCTGAAAAAATCCGACATAACGTAATTGAAAAAAATTGTCTGGTATTTTTTAAGATTAATTTCTGCTACTTAGCCCTACTTTAACCATCATTTGAGATTCTAATATTCTATTATTCACTCCACAATCCGTCTATTGGCTTAGTAAGCGTTATCAACAACTATTTTGTAAAGGGATCTAAAGTCTCGTTTATCGACTTTTATGGTAAGGTGACTATTTTTTAAACAAAAAAAATTTTGTTATTAGTCATTTATCAAGGTTCAGTTTTGAGTAACGAGTTGTTGTCTCATCATCAATATCAATTTCTTTCTATCTAATGGTTTGGCCAGATAGTCATTACACCCGGCAGCCAGGCAATTATCCCGATCTGTTGTGAAAGCATGAGCTGTCGTGGCAATAACCGGGGTCTGACGCCAACGCTTCGTCTTTCGCATCCACCGTACCAGGTCCAGGCCATCTTCATCTCCCACCAACGATAAATCCAACAACACCAAAGCCACCGGCTCCTGCTTCAACTCCTCCTTCGCCTCCGCCACCGACTCCGCAAAACTGGTCCGATACCGACCCTTCAGGAAAAACTCCACCAGCCTCCGGGAATTGGGGTCATCCTCCACCAGTAACACCAGTGGCCTCTCCTCAGTCTCAACAACGGGCGTCTCCACTACTATTGCTTTTTCTTCTGGTTGCTTCCGCCGGGACTTCCTGGCCGGCTGAAACGTGAGGGTGAACGTGGTCCCCTCGCCCTTGGCACTCTCCACCGCTATTCCCACCTGGTTCAAATCTAAATGACGCTTGGCTATGGCCATCCCTAAACCGATCCCCTGAAACCTCTTGGTGTATCCCTCACTCTCCTGGGAAAAAGCCTCGTACAGACTGTCCAGGTATTCCTGGGATATGCCTATGCCGGTATCTCGAATGGTCAGCACATACTGACCCTCCTGGTGTCCTAACGAGACGGTGATCTGTCCCTCCTCTGTGTACTTAACAGCGTTATCAATAATATTGCTGATGGACTGGGATATCCCATACGGATCGGCTAAAATAAAAGCTGTATCCAAATCCGTCTGGTACGCCATCTGTAACGACTTCTCCCGGGCGGCTCGCTGAAACTCAGATACCCGCTCACCGACCAGCTTGACCAAATCAAGCCGCTCCTGCTTCAAATCATAAGTCCCCGCTTCTATCTGGGATATGTCCAGTATCTCGTGGACCGTGTGCATGAGACGCTCTCCACTGCTTTTGATGGTATCAAAGAACTCCCGCTCCTCTTCACCCACCAGGTGACGGGTACTGGCTTCGATCAATTCTGTAAAGCCCAGGATGGCATTTAATGGGGTCCGTATTTCATGGGACATGTTGGCTAAAAATAGAGACTTTACCCGCTCGGCCCGCTGAGCATCTTCTAAGGCTTTCTCCAGTCTTTCTCGATCGCGCTTACGCTCAGTGATATCACGTAACACTCCTTCTATACCAGCAAAATTACCCCTATCATCCCGCAACATTCTGACATTCATAGAAACCCAAACGATGTTCCCATTAGCATCTTTCAGCTTTGTCTCATAATCTTTTACTAATCCCTCTTTCTCCAGTAAGGAATTGAGTTGGTCGCGATCTTCCCTTGCAAAATAGTATTCCAAGCCGCGTGTCCCTATTAATTCCTCTGGTTCATAACCAAATTGTCTGACGGAAGGGCTTACCATGGTGATCAGTCTATCCTTATCCTGTCGGTAGTAAACGTCAATGGAAGATTCATAGATGGAGCGAAATTTCTCCTCACTCTCTCTCAATTTTTCCTCAGCCTGTTTACGCTCGGTGACATCACGCACAATTCCCCGGAAACCTACAGGTTTGTTACTTCTACCTTTTAAAAGAGTAATGGATATCTCACCATATCTTATCTTCCCCTTATTTCCTTTAATCTTGAAATCGATAGTCTTACTTGGATTGTTTGTTTTGTAGACTTCGTTGAAGGCTGAAAACACTATATCAGAGCTTTCACTATCCATATACTGACGATAATTCATCCCCATAAGTTCATCTCGGGAATAGTTTAACATTTTACAAACAGAATCGTTAAAAAAAGTGAAATTACCCTTCAGATCAACTTCATAGTAACCTTCCTTAATATTTTCCAGTATAGAACGATATCTTTCTTCACTCTCTCGTAATTCTTCCTCCGCTTTCTTACGATCGGTAATATCGTGTACAGATCCTACCAATCCAGTGGGATTTCCCTTTTCGTCCCGGGTTACAGCAACAGAAAACCGAGCTGGGAATAAATCACCATTTTTCTTCCTGAAATAGAAATCATCATCTCTGAAAAATCCTTTTTGAAAAAGCTTTTCCTGGCTTCCCTTTCGCTTTGGATCATCCAGCATTGCTTGCGGTACAAGAAATAAATAATTCTTACCTATCAGTTCATCAGGTGTATAACCAAACATCTTTTCAACAGCTTTATTACACGAAACAATATTGAAATCCAAGTCCGTGGAAATGATTGCATCCAGCAGAGTATCATGTGTTTTTTGGAGCAACTCATGAGATTTTTGCAGCGCTTCCTCAGCGATCTTGCGCTCGGAGATGTCTCGTATTATGCTAATAAATGCTTTCTCTCCACCCGTCTGAATTTCTGAGAGAGAAAGTTCAATAGGGAGTTTACTTCCATCCTTTCTTAATCCGGTTAACTCCAATGTCTTTCCAAGTACAACAGGCTTACCGGTTTTCAGATAACGAGCAAGGCCTGCTATATGCTTCTTCTGAAACTCATTGGGGATAAGCAGTGTGACCTTTTTATCTATTATCTCCCCAGATGAATAACCAAACATCCTTTCCGAAGCCTGGTTGAAAAACCGAATTTTACCCTTGGCATTGATTATAATGACTCCATCGGTAGCGGTCTGAGCCAGGCTACGAAACCTCTCCTCGCTTTCCCGAACTTCTTTCTCAGATAACCTCCGTTCCGTAACATCCTCGATAGCCAACAAGATCAGCTGTGTTTTGTTGGTTTTGTGGTAAAACCGACGAGCATTCAACAGCATGATCCTGGTGCCAATATGCTCAAACTTATGTTCCACTTCAAAATCGTTAAAGGTGGTGTTTTGAGGTAGAATTTCTTCCAGTAGCTTTCTTAGCTTGGGAATATCCCACTGTCGGTTTCCCAAATCGTAAATGTATTTTTGAACGGTCTCATTTTCATTGACCTTGAAGGTTCGATAAAAGGCACGATTGGCAGAGATGACCTTTAACTGACTATCCAATACCACCAATGGTTCTCGTATAGTGGCCACAATGCTTTCAGCATATTTCTTTGCCTCCTCTACCTCCCGCTGAATCTTACGCTGCTCTGTACGATCTCTGAATACTAACACCACTCCAGTTATTTCACCGTGATGATTCCTGATAGGTGCGCTGGTATTGGTTATAGGAACTTCCTTACCGTCTTTTGAAATAAGCAGGATGTGACCTGCCAGGGGAGTTACAGTACCCCTCTTTAATACATCCATTACAGGATTGTTTATCTTCTTTCGTGATTTTTCATCAATGACTCGAAAGACTTTTCCCAAAGGATTGCCGAGGGCTTCCTTTTCCGACCAGTCAGTTAAATCCTCTGCTACAGGGTTCATACGCACTATGTGGCCTTTTCGATTGGTAGCAATCACGGCATCCCCGATACTGTAAAGCGTTGCTCTCAGCTCAGCTTCCTGTAGAACTAACTCTTTTTCCGTCAGATCTTGTGCAGTAATGCTTTCTGCACTTATCTGATCGCGGAGGAGTTGTAACTCCTTGATCAGTTCCGCTTTGGTTTTGGATTGATCTGATTTCATGATTTATTCCCGATGATAATCACTAAGCATAAATACAATGTCTTTAGTGCTAAATCCACAGGTGATTAATTTTTCTCAATGTTAACGTTCTGGTCGAAACGGATAATCTCTTGATAAAACTTGGTGATAGTAGATAATGGAGAAAAGAAATCAGGATGACTTGATACAGATTATTTATTCCGGTGAAACTTATTGACGAATGTTTAATTCTACGGCAATCCATGATATAGTTAACTTTAAATTCAAATTAAATTTTTCCTGTTTATTTTTCAAGTTTTTCCCCTGAGTGCTGATTAATCCAAGAGATAATAGGTTGCATTCCTACCTTTAGAACTTTTGTACTCATAGTAATCTTTGTAAGATATTTCAGTTCCCCAAAATAGTATAACTAATAAACATTGGCCAGGTACTTT
Organism: Fidelibacterota bacterium; assembly: GCA_046861645.1. Classification (GTDB taxonomy): domain Bacteria; phylum Fidelibacterota; class Marinisomatia; order Marinisomatales; family UBA2128; genus UBA2128. The sequence goes on from JBHHUM010000008.1 coordinate 39,831, forward strand.
ATCTATAGTGAAAATTGAGGTAGACACCCTGTTTAGTCCAAGTTTAGTTATAATAAACGAACCTTCTACAAGGATTAATTTCTGTTTCTGCTGGTAATATCTACCCGTTCTTCGGAAGAGAGGAGGCACATCAAATGTGTTAATTACTAAAAAAGAGGTTAACATTTTTATCAAATCAAAACTTATCCATTAACAACTTGAATAGTCATGATATTCGGGAATCTTACACGGGCTTCATTCCTATTAATGACTTCATTCTTAGTTACTTTTCCATAAAAGGTTTAGTTTAGATCATAATTATTTTTGATGTTCGATTTGATTGTACCTTCAACATCCTGACAGTCTGAACCATTCGTATCATCAATGATTAGATTACCATTAGAGTCTAAATCCAGATCCCCATCATCCAAGCAACTTGTAATATCAATATTACCAAGCCATTCATCAACCATTAGGCTCAGTACTATCGATGTCGTTTCATTTTCAGGCACTACGACACCAGAGATGTCTTCAAAGCGTATATCTTCGTTAAATTTCAGAATCAGTTGAAATTGCCTTTCTGGATTATTATCGTAGTCAAACGTTCCTTCAACAATCATTGTATTATCAAGCAATGGATCAGACGCTGTTACTAGACCATCCTCCAGTTCAGAATCATCTAAACGAACATCTACTCTCTTATATATGCCCGGCTCTAATGTAAATGAGTCCAAAGGAGGTGTGACGCTACCAGTCATCAAGTCAAATAGAAAGGGTCCGTCCAGACTAACTTTTTCAGTGGAATCGGCGTTGGATTCCTCCGGTAGATCGAACTGTATGTGTCTAACATTGACTCTAGACTCCGTAATATTAAATGTAGTTCCACTCAGATCAGTAATTAGGTAACTTGTATCAGCTAACATTTTTAACAATTTACTCGATGTGGACAACATAATAGTAAAAGTTGCCGGTGATTCATCAATCTTATTTTTTTCTTCCTCACAGTTGTAGACTAATAATAATATTCCCAATATTAACAAAAGTTTAATTTTCATGGTATCTCCTCCTTATTAAATAAAACTTACACAATGTTCTAAAGATTAAATTTGATATCAATCACATAGATGTTGTTTTCCGGGGTAGCTACTGGTACTGGGAGTAAGATTATTTGGTCACTTTTCTACAATCTGCTTCAATTAATATAGTATCAATTGGGTTAGAAAATACATTCTACCATATTCTCATAAATAATCGCTAATAAATCAATCTCTACTCACATGTTTTCTGAAGATCTCCTGTGATACTTTTCCATTAAGCATAACAATGTTTCCATACATAAAATAGGTTTCATAACAATATCCCGTACTCCGCAATGTCAACATGCATTGATTTGTAGTGTCCATGGACATTTAATCCCTTCGGGATTTCACTGCCATCTTGACTAACTATGCCAGTGCGATGGTTTGTCATTTTAACTGAATACTGAAACTCATAAAAACATTGCCCCATTTTTCTCAGGTAATTATGGTAATGAGCCTAAAATATATGTATTCAAATCAAGGAGTCAGACTACACGATAGATTATCTAATACTGTGATGTATGGGTGGTTTACTCTTTACCTTCCACATGAATCTTCAGGAAAAATTGATTCCCACTGGGCTCATTAGGCTTTACACCTACTTCAGCATTATGAACTTCTGCAATACGCTTGACAATAGCTAAACCCAGTCCTCTGCCGCGTTTTACCCCTTTTTCCAATTGAGTGCGGCGAATGAAAATCCTTTCCCGGTCCTCTTCAGGAATAGTCTTACCGAAATCTCTAACCGAAATAGTGATTTCATCGTGTTCCTCTTGAGCCTGGATTACCAACTTTTTTCCTTCCATAGCATATTTTAGGGCATTGCTGATGAAATTTTTAAATACCTCTGCTATGATAGGATTTGCCTCAATTATCAATTGATCGGGAAGTTGAAATTCAACACTCATTTCAGAACTTTTCAAAGCATGTTTGAATTCATCAACCGACTGTTTAATGACCTCAATCATATCCAGCGGTTTTTTCTCTATTTCCTCACCCATGGTCAACTTGGCTAAGGTCGTGGCATTGTTAATAACTTTTAAAAGATTATCGCTGCTTTCTTTTACTGCCGTCACCATTTCATTACCGGGCATTTCGGAGACGATGATTTCCGACATTCCACTGATCACACCCGCCGGGTTTTTCAAATCGTGAGTGATAATATCCAATAATAAATCCTTCATGCTGTTTGCTTCAGTAAGTTGTTCGGAGAGCATCCGGTATTTCTCTTCTGATTTTCTAAGTGCTTCTACAAAGTCTTTACGTTCCTTAATATTATGAAAAGCTATGACGGAGCCAATGATTTCTCCATCATCTTTGATCGGTGTGAAAACATAAGCAACTGAAATCTCTGTTTTGTCTTTGGTAATAAAAATATCATCATGATTCTTATAAACTTTCCCCTCTTTAATAACCTTCAGTAAGGGGTCATCCTTTCCCTCATTATCTGAGCCATTGGGACTTGGGTGGTAAATGACCTCGTTGATTTTCTTCCCTAACAATTCATCTTCTTTCCAACCCAAAAGATTTTCCGCTTCCGGGTTTACAAATGTTAATAAACCATTTTCATCAAGAACACATACACCCTCACCGATAGTCGATGTAATGTCACTTAGTTTTTTCTCACTTTGACGTAATGCTTCCATGGTTTGTCTTATATTGTTCACCATCATTCTGAAAACATTCCCCAGCACACCTACTTCGTCAAAAGTGGTCACATCAACATCGACGTCATAATTCCCCTCACCAAGTTCTTTTGCTGCATTCCGTAGCTTGATAATCGGCCGGGTAATCATGTGACTGAAGGCTAGTGATATGATAATTCCTACTAATAGAATAAAGAGGCTGATGTAAAGAGTAGTGGTAGTATTCCTTGAAATATTGGTGTGCATCTCCTTCAAAGAATATCCCAGTAGCAGGGTTCCGTAATCGAGATCAAGATAGCGCATGGGCACTACACTGTGTAACATCCCTTGATTTTCAACAATCTCCCTACCCTTTATCAACTCTTCAATATTGATCTCTACACTATCCGGATTATAGGTAGCAAATACTTCACCACTGGTATCAATTAAAACAATGTAAGCGAGGCTTGAATCTCTTTTCGCCCAGTCCATTGCTTCGGTAATAGCAGAAAAATTGTCCAGACCTAAAGCGATACCTGTACTCAAGGCGAACATCTCGGCCATACTGAGTACCTTGTTTTCCAGAGCGTTTTGAACCTGCTTTTTCTGTTGAACCGGATAGTAAGAAAATATGAACAGGGATATCAGAATTAGAGTCAGAATGGAACTACTTAACAGTTTTACTCTAATTGGTAACTGGGAGAATATTTTCAACATCAGGCAAGTTCCTCCTTGATCTTAATTTTCAACAATAATGATTTGTTAAATTATTCAAAACAGATTATTTACCACAATAAATATAAAAAGTAAATCTATCAACAGGGAATCCAACTGACGCTCTAACTTAAAATAACCACTTACATGGTAAAGGTCATTTTATTTTAAAGGGTAGTCCTCATCTTGAGGTAGCTTGCTGTCAATGGATACTACTTTCATCCCTTCAAGCACTTCACTTAGCTCTACGAAAGAAATCGCACCCGGATGATCTGCAAAAAGTTTGGTGATCTGATCTAAAGAACTACACTCTTTAGGGGGCATCCCACTTCCTCCAGAAAACACCATATTTATCCAGTGCTTTCTAACTTTCATTGGAGTTTTATGTAGTACCTTATGATAAAATTGTTTTGACAGGGGTTCAAATTGGACCAATACAATTTGATCGCCGTTAGAAAAGGTAGTAATTTTCCCCAGGAAAATCCTTTCCAATTCACTAGTTGACAAATTATCACAGGAGTTGCTTTCATTCACTATAACAGCGATCTGGGCTTCAGTCTTATCCGAAGTCGCAAAGAAAAACATTACCAATAAGAATATCCACAATTTCTCATTACGCATGGTTTTCTCCTGACATTTAAAAAGCTACCACAATAGCTGCTACAAACATTTCGTAATTATCATCACTCGATTCTTGAAAACTCACCTGGTGAACTTCACTTTTCAGATAAACTCTCGACGTGACAGAGTAATTAATTCCCAGTACGATATCTTGTTCATTATCACTCTTCCCATCCATATCAGGATCGTAGAAATCATACCGAACAAAGGGTGTAAAACGATCTCGAAAAGTATAAGCACCTTGAACATAGTATCCGTTCCCCTGCCTGAAATCACCCGTGGGGATAGAATCAATATCAACCTCTTCCAATTGAGGGAGAAAAAATTCTGCTTCAAGAAAAAAATCAGCACGTTCAAGAGAGGCATCAAAGGCCAGGGTAGTCTGCCTGGTGTCTTGGGCATTGCCATTTATTTCGGAGTAATAGGATAAACCAATGGTAAGACCCGCCATCGGGGGACTAACCGATAACCGACCTCCAAAACCTTTATTAGCATTACTATCTCTTTCATGAGGGCGTGGTCCTCTTCCGTTAATCAAGTACAAGTAATAATTGGTCTCCCAATCCCTAGTAAAGCAGGATCCTAAAAATTGAATCCCTGTCCCAAACTTGGCATATAAGCGCTGTTTGCTCCCTACGGTGTTTTCATGAGTTCCATAGAGAGAACTTGGCAGAAAAACGGGTAGGAAGGTGGGTGTAGCGTCATGTTTTAAGTTATAGATACCAAAGGGAGGGAGAAATTTACCCAGTTTAATTTTGAAAGCATCTGTGCGTTTATACTCGACCCAGGATTTCTCCAGTACAACTTTACCGGTACTTTCACCTCCACCTTCAATTACAGCACCGTGCTCCCATTCTATCTCACCATAAATCCGGAAATTCTTATCCAGAGTAAAAACAGAAACAATATTGAAATGATGCTGGTCAAAAGTTCCTCTCTTCCCCTCGGTATTACGATTACTGATTTCTGCTTCTAAATCAAAATATCCATAAGTTCTTAGATCGGATGTTTGGGCAAAAATACTTAGGTTAAACAGGTATAAAGTCCAGGCAATAATTAATTTGTTAATTCTCATTATCTACTCCTTAATAATCTTCATTGAAATTATCCCTACATTAGCTTACCCACACACAATTTTCAAGAAAAACAAAATCCTATTTAAGTGATCTTTTCCTATTTTTTCCAATGAAACACCCCTCCATCAGAAAAGACTGAAACAGGAATTAAAGAAATATTGATTTTTTTCAATTGGTGACTCTATCTGCAAGTTAATTTATTGGTAATAGTAACATCTGGCTGATAAATGAATCCTCTTTAGAGAGAGGATTTAGGGGATGTTAAATTTATCTAACCTATCATTATTATAGGAGACTTTACCCTGGATGAAAATTAAAAGGAAATGTTAGAAACTGTACTTTATTTTAAGGTAGATATTGTCATTATCATCAAACTGACTGAATAATGTATTTTCTTTTTTACCCCCTAAAAGATCAACATTAAGAATGAATTCAACTCCATCGAGAGGGTAAAACTTTACCCTGAATTGGCTCAAATAGTCTTCCTTTGTAAAATTGTAGATCACAAACATTTCCGGTTTTACGGTTTCGTTCCAGAATGTTTGGGATAGAAATAGAGTCCCCATAGTATTAATCTCATCACTGATCAATTCAGTATCATAATCCAGGATCACTTCCTGAACGAATTGTCCACTGATAGAAGCCTCACCGGGAGTCATTTCAGCACCTATCATATAATTCAGAAAATCTTTTTTGACTACTCGATCTTCATCAGTGGAACTACTCGTGTACAAATTTCTCTTTTGATAAAGAGCGCTTTCCCCACGAATTATCAACGAGCCCAGAGTAGAAGAGAATGTTCCTCCCCAAACTGTAAGTCGCCCATACTCGGGTGTTATTGTAACCCGTAGTGGGGCTTGTGTTAGTTGTGTCAATTCGTAATCCTGTAGGAAAATAGGATAGTCATCCCAGGTGCGAAAATAAGACAGCTTCAGATCGACTCCCCTGACGAGTGTAGAAAATCGCCAACCATATTCTGAATTCCTTAATTGTCTTTCGGGAAAAATAACAGCGTTGATGGCGATTAATGAATCCGGTATTAAGAGAGAGACTTCATCTATCATCGTATAAAACGCCCACGCTTCACCGGTAGAAGAAAATTTCGCAGGAACAAATTGGGGTATCCAGACTGCTTCCAGACGACTATCACCTAAATAAGCTTGTGCCTTAATGGAATTTACAGCCATACGAATATCCTCGAAATCAGCCAGTATGAACTCCCGCAAATCAAGTGGATTCACTATATCAGTGATAAAAAGTCCGTCAGCTTCACCCCATACTATCTGCTGCTTTCCAATCCTTAAATCCAGATTGTCAAAGTACAAATCCAGGTACATCTCCCTCAGATTCAGTTCCAGGTCGTTGTGATCACTAAGGTGATCATTCTTGACATCCAACGAAGCGTAACCAAAGGCATATTCAGAAGGGGGATAATTAAAATTCAGGCGAAACCTGTTTCTCAATACCAGATAATCATGATCATTATTCAGCCGGACAGCGTTGTAATTTTTTACATATCCCCCAATGTCAACTTGAGCAGTAATTAAGCTCCAAGATAGTAGGATTCCTAAAAGTAGTTTCGACTTCATGGCTTCACTCAGATACTTTCATGTAATTGTTAAAGATCCGTTTCTCCAGACTTTCTCATCAAGAATTTGGTGATACTCAACATTATCCACCGAGGTATAAAGCGATTGGAGATGGCTGATACCCGATTAGTAAAACCTGTAATAGTAGAAAGTTTATGGTCGAAAAGGGCAGAAACTCCCTGCTCTGCTACAATTGATGCATCCATTCTTCTTTTCATTGCAAACCATCCTGAAGTAACATTTCCCACACCAGAGCGGAGAAAAAAGTCTGTGTTCGTTGCCCCAGGGGAAAGACAGGTCACGTGAACATTAAACTCTTCCATTTCTTTAGCCAGCGCTTCGGAAAAATTGAGGACATAACTTTTTGTGGCGGCATATACAGCATGGTACGGTACCGGTTGATAGGCTCCTGTAGAAGCCACATTCAAGATGTAACCGGACTCTCTCTTCTTCATATCCCTTCCGAATAGAGTACAAAGGGTGGTCAGAGCCATCACATTAAGACTGATCATATTTTCCACTTCAGAAATTGGAAGGCTGACATGTTCACCATATATACCGAATCCAGCATTATTGATCAGAATTTGAACCTGTAATTCCTTCGAGATACACTCCTCATGGACACGCTGGGCTGATTCACCAAGGGATAAATCACAGGGTATCAAATTTATGGACTGCACATTACCCTGAAGGAGCGACTCTTTAACTATTTTAAGCTTTTCCTCATTACGACTCACCAGGACAAGATTGTATCCTTTAGAGTAGAATATTTTGGCAAATTCTAATCCGATACCTGTACTGGCACCTGTGATTAATACGGTTTGATTATTCATGGATTATATCCTCGAAACAATACGTTCAACTAATTATTAACCTCCCCATTGCCAGTAGAAAAAAGGATAGATTGGGATTGGCAGGTAAACAAGTTCGTTGGCTTCTCTAAAATAAAAATTGACTGAAGCCAGTTCCACATGGAAAGTCCTCAAGATTCTCCTTTCACTATTTCGAAAAGGTTTCAGGCGGAATCCGTAGGTAAACTGATATTTCCTGGGAACGTTATCGAGATAAAGAAAAGTGCTACCATAGGAAAGGGAGGAATGGAATGAAATCCAGGGACGTAATCTCCAACCAATTCCCACTGACAGGTCAGGACTTACCAGGTCTTGGTAATGTTTACCCTTATAATGGGAGCGGTTGGAATTCTCCAGGGTCAGTGATTCAGAGTAGGTGAACCCAGCGGAAAGATGAGCACGAAAGTGACTCATTAAGTACCATGTAGCGTTGATTCTATGGTACCAGCTTGTCCCTTTTCTGAGTACATGGAGATAACCGAAATCAGAACTTTCCAACAGATCAATTTCTTTGTAAATCCATTGGAACATGGTTTCGTAAGCCAGGGCTGGACGGGATTCAGTCTGATCACTGATGGCCAATCTAAAGTTAAGACTGGGAACACCCCCCAACCAGGCTTCTATATCTATTTCCGTTGTGACACGATCGGTGATTCCCCACCAGGCCCACGTCGGCCAGGGTGCTAAAGCCTGATTGTAAGCCCATTCGCCTTTCTTTAGCGTGTACGCTGTGAAAGTATCCAGGGGATGGAGGAGCGTTTCTTCCATTAAACCGGAGTCATCAGTTCCGGCACCATTATCCTCAGCAATTGCGCAATGAGAAATGCTTACAAGGATAATTAATGACCATTTTAAGGTGTATTCCATGTCTATTTTCCTTAGCTAGGTTTCACAGATAAATAATCGTCTTCTTATCTACCTCTTTCCAGATATCTCTGGGTGAAATATTTCTCGTTAATACCCTGATTAAGTTGAATCTTTTCGTAAAGGAGTTCAGTATGATGACCGGTTTTCACATTTTCCATTTGGATGACATACGCACGCCATTTATCATCCGTTACCGGCCGAATATCACTGGACTTCATTACTTTAATCAGGTCGCCTTTTTTGTCATAAAAGTTTACTCTAATAGAGACAAAATTGTCCTGTCGTATCCAAATCTCTGTTTTACGGTAAGCGGTCTCTTTCTGTAACTGTACATCCACGGGCTGGGATTGAATAACATAGCACTTGAATCCCTCAATATTATCTTCCCTCAAGAAAGTATAATCATAGTCATCCAGCTCGTTTTGTTCAATATCCTCGTAGGAAAAATCCGATCCCATAAAACTATCAGATTTTTCGCTGGATGAGATTCTCCTAACCCGTTTCAGGGCCGGCAGGTATAACCACTGGTCCTCCCGATCACCCTCTTCCACGGATAACAATCCAACCCCTTTCACATCCGCGGGTGATAAAAATCGGATCAGAGTTTTATCATTATCCTCCTTATCCGTCATGGCGTAATATACTACCTGTCGTTGGCGGACCTTGCCTCGCTTGTTTATCAATTTCATGGTAAACTGAGATTGTTCATCCTGAGCAGTCATCTGCAAATCATTTCTTGCCATAATTTCTCTAGGGCTAAGGCTCTGTCCCGTAACTACAGAGAAAGAAATAATCATAATTGCCAGACGTAACATCCATTCTTTCATCGCTGCTACTCCCTTTTCATGATACGGAATTATTCTAGTCCTGTTTGATCAATTTGGGGTCATCAGCCGCCTGCGAAGAGGCAACGATGGACTCCTTCTCTGGTACCGGTGTGGAATTTTGCCTAACGGCACTTCTCTGCTTTCCCCAGATGAACCGGGGCTGAAAAAAGGCAAACAAAGGGGGTAAAATAATCAGGGAACCAAAGCCACTGGTAATCATCGTGAGTGAGACCAACCATCCGAAATTTTGTACGGGGGTGAACCCCGAAAATATCAATACAGAGAAACCGAGAATATTTGAGAACAGGTCGAAAATTATGGCTTTTCCGGCGGTGGTCAAAGTCGTTAAAGTTGCAGTTTCCACGGCATGGGATTTTAGAAATTCCTCTTTAAACCTGCTGACAAAGTGAATAGCAAAATCGACACCCACACCCACGGCTATGGCGGTGACGATAGCGGTACCCATTTCCAAACGTATCCCTAAAAAGCCCATTAATCCGAAGGTAATCATGGTGGCAATGGCAAGGGGAACTATATTGAACAACCCTCCCAAAAGGGCACGAAACACCACTAAACAGAATAAAAACACAATAAGGATTGCTGTGATGATATTCTGAATTTCACCCTTGGCAATATAGGATACCTGTGCCAACCAGGACATGACCGATCCACCAAATTCAATTTCCACACCGGCATCAAAATGTGACTGAGCATACTGACGAAGTGCGCTGTAAAGCCGTTTATGGTCATCCTGCTCAGAAGTTTGAATCATTACTTTGATTTTCGCCCGTTGATAATCATAATCCACAATATCCTCGAAATCTCCTGGATCTCCCGAGATGGAATAGAGGAGCAGATACTGAGAGATTAATTCGCGGGAATCTGGTATCTTTTCATAAGCCGGATCATCACTATTCATAACCCGATTAATTCTTTTGATAATATCCGCAAAGGAACTCGAATAGCCGACCCCCGCCAGTCCCTCGGCATAATTCTGGTACTCTTCAATTTGCTTTAGCAAAGTGGGATCCGTAATGGAATCAGCCTCCTTCCCGGTGATCATAATATTGAGATATCGTGCTCCACCTAAAAATTCATTAAACATACTGAACGATTGTTTAATCCGGTGACCATCAGGAAACATTTCCGTAAAATCGGTACCGATCTGTATTTTATTGATACCTACCATGGAAATCACGATAACGGCGCATGTAAAAACCGCGATGAGACCCGGCTTTTTCAAAGAAAGTTTGGCGATGAATGTCAGGAGGCGTTCTCCAAGATGATTCTCCTTTTTCTTAACTTTGGGGGAAGGTTTATTCAATAACATCAGTAGCGACTGCGGAACAGTCAGGGTAAGGAGTAGTGCAGACAAGATCCCGATGCCAGCAATAATACCAAATTCGCGGATAGATACAATTTTGAATACAGCTAAGGTAGCTGATCCGACAGCGGAAGTAATCCCTGTCATCAGTACCGGGGGTGTCATGGCAATGACAGTCTCGTGTACTGCCTTGGCGATGGACTGGCGTCGAATCTCTTCATAATAACGATGCACAATATGAATACCATAGGAACTGGCAACGGCCACCATGACCATGGGCAGGGCTGAAGAAACCACAGTGATCTCCAGCCCGATATGTCCCATTATTCCCATCGTCCAGATAATACTCAGTATTACTACAGAAAAAGGGAGAAGTACCCCACGAACGCTTCGAAACGAGATAAAGAACCCAATTAATACCAACAATAAGGCAAAAGGTAACAGCGTGGAGACATCCTTCTGGATACCCAGATCAATTTCCTGCTCCATGACCGGCTCGCCGTTGGTGTACATCTGCTCGGGACCGGCATATTTTTTAGCAATGGCTTCCACCTGATTGTAGACGGTTGCCTGATCGTAACCACGTTCGATATTGGCTGTAATAACGGTACTGCTGAAGTCCCGGGAGACCAATTTCCCATAAATCAGAGCATTGGCTTGAACATCGCTACGTAGCAGAGCAATCTCTTCCTCGGTTTTTGGAACAGACTCCATAAAAGGTCCCACAGCCAGACCCCACTCCCGTCCTTTAATATTAGTCAGGGTAGCCAGACTGGTAATCTGATCTTCAATGACGCCCTCTACCTGCTTCAATTCTTCAGAGACAGAAGCGATTTTCTGCAGGGTTTGAACATTAAAAATATCGTTAGTTCTGAGGCCAATCATCACGACGTCCTTTTCACCAAAGACTTCCTCCAAGCGGTCATTCGTAGCGATTATGGGGTCATCAGGAGGTAGATCAGAATCGTAGTTGTTTCGCGTCTCAATTTTGGTGATACCCGACCCAACAACAACGGTAAGTATCCCCATCAAGGTGAGAACTGCCCGGGGATGATGGGTGATGAGGTTGGCGAATCTTTTCAGCATAGACATCTCCTTAATTGGTTTGACTATAATTTATTGCCTGACCATAATAAGATTATTGACTGACAGTCATTTATGGAGTAAAAAAATACACCGTTAAGGGTATAGTGGTTTAAGTACATATCACTTCTTCTTTAATCCTTCCATGTAAATATCGATGGCGTGATTAAGGAGGGCTTTTTCATCGATAGTGCGCATAAACTCCTTATGACTTTTCTCGCTGCAAAGGAAGAAGATACCGTAGGCAGTCGCCCACAGGTTTAAGGTCATTTTCCAGGCATCAACCTTGCGGAACGTCCCTTCCCCAATTCCTTTTTGAATGATTCCCTCGATCATACGCAGCATCTCTTTTGCCTGGCTCATACAGGATTCATAAAGTTCGGGGGTAACTTTGTTTCTCAGATCACCAAGATGGAGCTGGTAGGTAATTTTGAAATAGTCAGGATATTGTTTATAGAATTCGTAATAGACATGCGCCGTTTTCCATATCAATTCTTCAGCGGAAAGGGAGGGCAACAGTTCCTTTTGCATCATTTCCATAAAAATATTATCTCCTTCATGGAGCAAGGAGAGATACAATTCCTCCTTACTTTGAAAATAGAGATAAAGGGTTCCCTTGCTCAGCTCAGCTTTGATGGCGATTTCATCCATGGTTGCCGAAATAAGTCCCTTGGCGAAAAACACTTCCTTGGCGGCTTGCATTATATCAGCCCGCCGCTGCTGCTTCTCCCTTTCTTTGCGCTCTAAGATACCCATTGGATATAACTAGTGGTCATTTACTGACCAATATTAAGTATCATCTTAGTTTAATCCAACTTTTTTTCTGGGGAAATCAATTGATTTCGAATTCAGGGCCAAGGTTTATCTTTAGACACCCTGAGCAGTCATCCAGTTTTGCCTTCATCCCTGTAATCACAAGGATTAAGAATCACCTATAAACTTTCAGGGGATATTTCTCGGTACTTCTCAGTACCAGAACAAGCGTCTGCCCAATGCCATGGCAATTACGGTGATCAGCAGGAGAATGGCGATCCACCTGACACTTGCCATCATTTTATTTTGGAGTTGCTGTATTTCTGTCAACTGCTCAGGAGTAGGCGGTCTACTTTGAGATTCTATTTCCTTACCCAGTAAGGCTACTCTTTTTGCACTGGGTACTTGAAAAGCCATGCCGATGGTCAGAGCGATACCGGACAAAATTCCTCCTACAGTAATGGACATACCCATACCAGACATTAACCAGTCCCGGCCAAAACCACCGGAATATACCCAGGATAAATAAGTTCCCGAGAGCACTGCCAACCATGCGGAGACATTCAAATAAAGAGATATACGGGTTCCCTGCATCATCCCCTTCATGAAAATCTGTCCATCGTTTCCGGTGGCTTGTACAGCAGGTACGATAAACCAAGCCATGAGAAAAACACCTCCTCCCCAAAATACTCCTGAAACAATATGTATTAAATTCAAAACACTTACCCAATCCATGGTCTTCATCCTCCAATATTTGGGAGAATTTACAAGTTATTTGGGGAAATGGAGATATTGTTGTGCCGTCAAACTGTTGTTTTTTCAGTTTTACCTATACGATACCCCCTGTATACATATTTATCCCCTACAACAAAAACGGTGTTGGGACCTGCATACGCAACAGAATAGAAAGCATTGATGTTACTCAAATCAAAAGGAATATATCGATACCACGTTTCCCCATTGTAATGAAACAGTTTCTGAAAATCACCCACATCAAAGAAATCATT
>JBHHUM010000129.1:0-4688 GCA_046861645.1 Fidelibacterota bacterium
ACGGAGTAATCATACGCTACTGTGCCAGCCAACGATTGACCATACTGCTGGTGTATGTTGTCGAGATTGTCAAGCAGCACAGCAGCATTATCGAGGAACCGGTAGTTACGCACAAGACCAGAGACAGCTGCATACACCAGTGAATCGTCGGGATTGATAGTTATGATAGCATTGAAAAGAGCTATGGCATCACTGTGGGCGCTGTCGGCTTCCAAGCGATACGCTTCGGAAAGGAGTGAATCTGCCTCATCTGCGCCGCCTCCCGTTGAGCGTTCCAGTGGTAGGGGACCGAATATACTCTCAGCCGTGGGTAGAACATCCACGCTACCGTAGTTATTCATATTATCCCACCAGTTGGCCTCGGCGGAGATGGTGGTGGAGCTGTAGCTCTTTATGTCATAACTGCCCGAACCGCGATCAAAGTGGTTAAATCCGCCAAGATGGTCCATCCCCGGCTTCCAGAAGTAGCTCCCCAGATTTGGAGTAGAATTACTGCTGATGTAAACACCTGAGCGGGTATTGTTGGAGAAAACGTTGTTGAACGCCGGATAGGAGCCATCATCGGGACGGGAAGTCCAGACGGCAGGACTGCTCTGGTTGGAGCAGTAGAGACCATCGTATTGAGCGTTCTCAATAATATTATCTACAATAGTGGGCGATGAGCGACTGAGCTTTATGCCGTAAACGTTTCCTGAGTAGTGGTTGTCTTCTACCAGGGGAGAAGACGAGTAGGAGATGTAGCTGCCGTAGCGGTTATTGATGAAACTGTTGCCGCTCAGGGTGACATTGTCGGAATGATACAGATATGCAGCAAAGTAATCTTCCTCGAACAGTGAGTTGATGACAGAGCCGGAAGCATAACTGGTGTGCAGGCCGAATCTGGCGCCGTAGACTTCAATATGATCCAGGTCAAAGCTCCCCCCACTGTAGACCCAGATGCCATCCCAGTATCGGTTGTCTTGACTATTGGGGTCTGTGCGGCTGAAAACGATGGGATAATCTACTGTCCCCTGGGCGTCGAGGTTACCATACACCTTGAGCGAGGTGCCCGGCTCAAAGAAAATACCTGTTCCCGGCTTGATGGTGAGTGTATTGCCAGCTTCCAGGGTAATGGCATTCTTCACCACAATACTCCCCTGCCAAGTGGTGTTCTCGGTGATGTCGGTATCTTTGTATTGGTAGAGAGCAAGCGGCATGGAGGGGTCGCCGTAGAGGATCATCCTTTTCGATCTTGCCAATTGATTAGAGACGTTCGGAAGAAATATGGCAATGGCGCTTTGAAAACCTTTCCCTATGGACTCATATGCACCCAAAAAGACTTCAAAAAGTGCTTCCTCGAATTTCCTTACCCCCCAGGTTCCCGTCCCACTCGTGGGCGCAATTGCTCCTATTATTCCTGCTGATGGCAGAAACATCAATCTTTCGAGAACAGAGTAAGTGTGGTCGGGTGTTTCGTGTCTCTGGATTCGGCCAACGCTGCAACTGATGCCAAAAAGAAATGGATATTCCCTGTCGTTGGAGAAAGCCCAGTTGGGCTCATACCTCGGCGGGGTGTAGTAGAAATTCACCAGGAAGTTTTCACTTGCTACATCTCCGAAGGCATTGATGACGGCGTGACCCTCGTTTACCTCATTTTCAAAAGCCTCGGCACGAATAGGGTAACCGTCAACATCAGGATACGTTTGTGAAGTACCTATATCCATTGTATTCAAAACAGTATAGGAAGCACCGTAAGGTTCAACATAGTTTGTGATAAGATTATCCCGTTCCTCGTCTCGATAAATGCCCCGGCAACCCCCTGGTGGGTAATCAATGTTGTCAACTGTAAATAGAATCTTATTCTTCCAGGCTGAATACTCGGTAAAATCAGAATTTTCTATCAATTTGTTAACCCAGTTTTCAATCTGTTGAATATTGTCTGCTGGTACCCGACCAACATAACAATTATCAACACCACACCGATAGTAGTCGTCGTTTGCAATATTTGACATACGAGGACCAATCTTGAGCAATTCATAATTGAAGGGAATAAAGTTACCCGATGAAGCATCTACGGGATAATGAAGATCACCCTCTTCATCTTGGTAAATATCTTCAGGTTCCGTCCAGGTATCATACGCATCACCTATTAGGAGAATATATACGGGAAACGGTGAATGTGCCTGAATCGCATCATGGATTTGGGTATCTGTCCAGCCATCTTGTATATTGTTGATAATAGATACGTCGTAACCTTGTGATTCCTTCAACTCTTTAAGCGGTAAATACCACGAATCGGAATAGAGTTGACTGTGGGTAACAACAAGGTATTCTTGCGATGATAACCTTGTTAACACTGCAATCCATATAAATAGTAACTTGATAATCGTTGATCGATTCAATGTTTGTTCTCCTCTATGTTCGCCGATCCTTCCACCCAGATAGTCTTAGTCTGAACTATCTCATTAAACATTTCGTCCCTTACATTCACTTGGATCGTGTAATACCCCTCATCATCCACGGTATTCCACCAATAGTTATCACTACTTAGGTTGTTTGTGCTGATATAAATGTATATTCCTGAAAGGCCCGAGCCTGCTTGAGACCCTTTTGCATATATCTTTTTTACATCCCAAGTCCCATTATTCCCTCCCGAAGCAAAGGCAAGCCAGGGAAAAATTGCCACTTGACTCCCACCAGGATCAAAAATAGTTGTATAGATATAGTAAACGCTATTGTTGTTTCCACCAGGTGAACTAATTACCTCGTGAGCTTTTACTATGATGTCAACCTTCTGGTTGTAATCAATGCTGCTTAGTTCTACGGGCGTATCATCGTCTCCCAGATTACTGACCACCTTTATGTATTTCGATAACTGGGTCCTCTGAATCTGCGAACGGATAAATATACAGGATGGGGTTATATGTACTTTCATTCAATATGCCGTCTACGAAATGCAAATGGTTACTATCACCGGTATTTATGTGTCCCAATATGGTCTCTCCAGCAATTACTTCAGCTCCATTATCCCAAGATTCTGTATTTTCGAGATGATGGTATGTGTAGTAATAGCCATCATTGCCTTCAATGTAGATAATTTCTTCACCAGCTAAGACCTCACCGAAAATTGTACCGGACACAACAGGATAAACGGCAACGGAACTCTCCCCTTTGTCAATGTCAATGGCATCATGTACATGATGCCGGTACTCCCATTGGCCGGCTACTTGTTTTGATCGTACTTCACCGTATCCTCCTGTTACGATGTGCTGCGTACCAAAGTCCGCAATTAGCCATTGGTACGCAAACAGTACAGTTGGAAGACAAATCCAGTAAGCAAGATTCTTGTACACTTGAGCTTACCTTAGTTCTTTTGCTTCAGTGAGAATATTCTTCCTTCGGCAAAAAGCGGGAAGAACTGTGAGCTATGAAGAGCACCTGCACCTTTGGGGAGATTACCAATAATAACCGTTTCCGTTATTGAACCAGTGGTGCGGTCAATAAATGATATTCTGCAACCTTCGATCCTAAAATCAGCATCACGTCCATTATTTAGTATGACCAACACCCTATGTTGGTCGAGGATCTCAATTCTATCCACGTTTCTGGCGTTAAGATCTGCTTCCCAGTCTACTCTTCCTGTAATTAGATCTATTGCGACTAATTGCCGTTCTTTTCTTCTAAAAACTAAAAGTTTGTCGTCAGTCATTAGGTATTCCCAGAATGAAAAATCAAAATCAAACCGGGAAACACCGTTCGCATCATAAATCGTAGTTGTAGTCCGACGAATGCCTCTATGGGGATGAGACGTGTATGATGACGAAAAGATATACTGTGAGTTAGATGTTATCGATAGTTTCATCGTAGACTCATTGACCAATGATCTGTCGAACTTCAAAACACCGTTCCTATCAAACACAAATATGTGAGGTTCTCCACTCTGTCCTTTGATGAATCTACCGGGAATCTCCTTACCGGCATCTTTCCCCCTCAAGGGTATCCTTGGTTTAGTTTGACGCTCAGGTATGAATTGTCTGTGATTCATTGCCACAGCAACTGTTGATCCATCCGTTGAAATGTCGATATAGCCCGGCAACCCGGCATACCAATAGCCAAAATCATCATACAGTATTATTCTTTTGAGCTGCTCACCGTACCGTGACCTAATGGTAAACTCGGCTGTGGACGTTTCCAGTTCATACATAGTACCATCAACATCAGAAATGACCGTTTTCTTTGTGGTGAAGTAGTCATAGCCCAACTGTTCATCTTCACTGTAATATTGAGTGCCCCTATAATCAATCAGAGTCCATCTTCTCAATCCCGCCTCAAACCTATCCTCCGCCAAGGAAACAAATTCTTCGAGCAGAAAATAGCGGTTGAACTTACTGGGGTGGATCTTTGTTCTGCCATCCGGTACAATCTCCCTCTCTTTTATTACTGTAAGATTGCTATCACAGAAAAGTAGCTTGTCACTTGTTCTGACCACATGATAGATACCGGATATATCCGCTTCAGGCCTCTCTACAGTATAAATTTCAAGAGCACCAGTAATAGAGGTCTCCACTGGCACCAAGTCGTACTCCCCAGCGGTTAAGAAGACACTACAGCAGAAAAGGTTTATTAATATCCTTGTCATAAAAAACTAATCACCTCATTATATCTTTTATCCAACAATCGCTTGGCATTTTACACAACCTCAGCGCAAA
>JBHHUM010000001.1:0-92668 GCA_046861645.1 Fidelibacterota bacterium
CTTCAATTCTTGCTAAAACAGAGCCACAATTTGAGCAGAGAGGTTCAGCTTCATCATCTGTCACAGGGTGGACTCTTTAGAACTCTTCAACAATTAAGAGAAGGTGAGATACCACTTTCCTTTGGAAGTTTCGAGGCAATCCGGGATACCTGTTTCATTACAACCGAACGGAAAGGACTTTTTCATGAAATATCCTCTACTGCTTACATAGGTAGTGACACTGTTCGTACAAGAGCTATCTTGGGATATTCAGTAGACAGACTCTTCGACAATGCTCTTTCCTTAACAGGGACCAGGCCTATGCTAGTGATATCGTCAGGCACATATGTTGAGGGTAGCGTCGGTTTAAACGATGGGTTAGTGCGGTATTCACCCCCCTACATTGAGGAGCAACAACCCCTCAATGGACAAGTAGTGGAAGATAGTTCCTTTGGAGATTTCACCCTCGCTGCTGGAGCTTTGGACTCGATCTTGGGCAGTTACAGATCCCGACTGGAAGAATATGATCCGTCACTTTTCAACGTTATCGAGGGTGGGATTTATGATGCCCAGGAATTAACGGCTTATTCTCACGTTTATGTTGATGGTGATCTTGTTCTGAAATCCGATAGCGGATATCTGGAACAGACTGAAATCATAATCTGCAAGCACAACCTCACTGTTGAAGGACGGATAACAATATCTAAACCGATAGAACTCATCGCTGGAGAGAACGTGTTCATCAAGGACAGTAGCCAAGTTACAAACGCAGTCATCTTCGCTAAGGGGGGGATCTACTTTCAAGGGTTCTGCAATGCCACGGGGCAATTTCTCTCCGAGAAGCAAATTATGGTTACCGGTCATGCCAGCTTAAGGTTTCCCTCTTATCTGGTTGTACCTGTCAACTCAGAAAAGGTGTTTGGCGATCCAGAAGTGGCTATTCTTAAGAACTCGAGCTTTGCAGGGTCTGTTTTGGTCTATCAACGAAATGAGTCAAGTGATCAGGACGGCTCATTTAATCTTCCTGGTCGGGTGAAAGTCGAATCTTCAGCTTCGTTTACGGGTGGTATCTATTGTGAAGGCAATGCCGAAATCTACGGTAAGATTGACGGTTTCATTCATGCCGAGAACCTGGAACAGATGGATGGTGTCACTCGCTGGACAAATCTCCTCAAGAATACTCAACTTTATAGACATACTCTATCACCTGACTATCCACTACCACCTGTCTTTAATTCCATGCAGGAATTATCTTTTCTAGAGATTAGGAGAGTAGACAACTTGCAATGACACACGATAACAAAAAGATCACTAACACCAACAGCTCAGAGGGTTTTACTCTAATAGAGGTTTTGGTTTCAGTAGCTCTCTTGGGACTCGTTGTCTTGTTGATGGGTGGCATCTTTTCTTTTCTGAATCAACCCACCCTTCTACACCGATCCAAAATTATCCTGCATGCCAATGAGCAGTTTGAGGGGTTGGTAGCAGGGACACTGAAACCCGACGATATTGAGCCTCTATATAAGAGACTTCTCTTCGAATCACAAGTGGACTCATTCGGAGGACTTGTCACGTTTAGGTTAGATATTAAGAAGAGAAGATCAGAGAAAACTATCTATCAACTTAGAACCTATCGGGTTTATAGAGAATGAAGAAGCATCTGCACCAGAAAGGATACACCTTAACTGAGATGCTTGTGGCTATGGGACTATTAGGGTTGGTATTCATCTTTTCCTTAAACTTCGTACGGTTTTCTAACGCGAGGTTTACATTGTGGCATAAAAGAGCTGATGAAGAGATTGATCTTTCCCGGATGCAGAGAACGATGGTCAATGATATGGCAGAAGGGAGATTTTGCTATCAGCTTGATTCTCTTCTGGTAAATTTATCTACAGATAGTAACCTAATTATCTACACATTCAAAAATGGGAAGATCCAGAAAAATGGACGTACTGTCATTGATGGTACTTTGGGGATAGATTCGGTACGGTTTGTATTAGACGTGTGGAACACAAAGGAAGAAAAGATCAAAAAAGTTTTTGCAGACTCGTTGGATAAGTACCTTCAAGAGATGACACCTAATGAAAAAGAATATCTCTTTATCACCAGCTACAGTCTAAAGATTTTTACCTCAACCATTGGCATCGACTCGAGCCACACCATGCGAAGTCTATTCCCCATCTCAGCTTTTACACCGTTGAAACTCGTTTATAGGGTAAGCCATGCCGAGTAGTACTCTTGTTTTGAGAGCAGAGGTGACTCAGAGATTCAAGTTGCTAAATTGGATCCCTAGCCGGCAGAGGCGGCAGCTCGTTCATACTATGGTAAGAAAATTAAGCATGTTGTTGGATTCCGGGATTCAGCTAAACAAAAGCCTGCGACTAGTATCTCAAACGGGCAAGAAGAAGAGACAGAAGACCTTCCAAGCTGTTACTCAGCAACTTAGTCAAGCAGTAGAGTCTGGGGTAAGTTTTCATGAAGGTCTGGGAAAGTACCCTCTATGGTTCTCTCCTATGATGGTGGCTCTTGTGAGAGTGGGGGAAGAGAGTGGTCGTTTGACTAAAGTCATTCAGGAACTTCTTAGATACATGGATGTCCGGGAGAAGTATCGTAAGAGGTTGGCAGCGGCCTTGACCTATCCCCTAGTAGTGGTGGGAGTGGCCATCTTGACAGTTGTATTTCTGATAGTTTTTGTCCTCCCCACCTTTTCTTCCATGTACGCTGATATGGGCATGGAGCTACCAAAATTCACATCTTTTCTGCTATCTGTTGGCAACTCCTTAGGTATTATCATTGTAGGAATGATCGTTGTTATCATTCCTCTTGCTATAATAGTTTAGAGGTCTGTAAGACAATAACTCGGTATCCCTTTACACGGGGAATGTTCGATTTTATGATTCGCCATTTCATGGAGGGTAGAACTTTTTCCGATTTGGTATCACAAATAGATATTCTGGAGCCGGAATATACTCATATAATCGCCATCAGCGAAAATACTGGTAACCTAACAAGCGCTTTTAGGCACATTAGAGATACAGTAACATCAGAATTTGAGAGCAGGCTTGAAGGGCTGAGCTCACTACTGGAGCCAGTCATTGTTGTAGGTCTCGGCCTAATAGTGGGTCTCATTCTGGTGGGGATGTATCTTCCATTATTTGAGCTTTCTTCAACAGCAGCATTTTAATGGAGGTATGATACTATGAGACTGAACAAAATAAGAGCAAAGTATCTGTCGAGTCAGGGTGGGTTTACGTTAACAGAATTGCTAGTCGTCCTGGTGATAATAGGTCTTCTGGTCCTCTTGGCAGTACCAAAGTTCACATCAGTAGTGGGGAAGACCAAGAAGACAGAAGCCAAGTTGATGTTAAACCAGGTGCATGTCCTTGAGGAATCCTATAGAGATGAACATGACCGTTATTCCCAGGACTTGGAGGAAATCGGCTTTGAACAGGAGAAACTTACAACAGAAGGGGGTAAGGCAAGGTACAAAATTGAGATTGTGGAAGCAGACGATACCTCCTTCGTGGCCACAGCCATTGCTGTAGTAGATATTGACAGGGATGGTGTAATGGACAAGTGGCAGATTGACCATCAAAAAGAGCTAAAGAACCTGAAATAGTATCAACATTTATATCTCGTCTAGGGAGTCTGTACTACTGTACACCCACGTCCTTGAGTAATAGATCCTAAACGGAATCAGTCCACTTTCCTTTTTGGTGGAAAAGCAAGTAAAAAAGACGAAAATAGGTGAACTGTCTAGATTAAAATAACTTCCTAGACACGTCGATAAAATGCGTGTTTCTCTAAGTCTACTTTACTGCATAGAGCTAGTCTTCAGTGCCACCAGAGCGTAGGAGACACCCAGCGCTTCAGCTACCTTCTTCTTATTGTGTTGATATTTGGCCAAGATGAAAGTGAATAGATCTTCTTCGAACTTCTCATTGGCCTGTCGCCAGGTCAGAGGTATTAAAGACTCTATGTAGTCATTGAAATGGACATTACCCTTAAGAGGTCCTTTTCTGGGTCGCCCTCTTTTTAGATCAAGCTTCTTCTGGTATTTGAAGTAAGTACGAGTGTTAATCTTAAGATGGTGGCACATCTCGGGAGCGTTCTTTGTTCTTTCCAAGTGGAGGATAAGAAGACTTCTGTGGAATATCTCTCGAATTTCCTGTAGAGTTTTATTCATGGTAAATCCGAATATCTTATCTTTAATCTCTATATGGGGGAAGCTCTGGTTTCTATCGAGGAAGTTTATGTATGCGTCTAACAACTTCTTTCTGTAGCCAGTCAGTCGTAGCCCAGTATCGATTTCTTTCTGAAGCTCCAGGAATCCCTTTCTGTAGAAGTAATCAGCCATACCTGGTTCTCCCAACTTCTCATGACAAAGACCAAGTTTGTAATAGTCCTCAAACGCCATATCTCTCATCTTATATATAGTAGTAATTCTTAGAGATTGAATATGATGCTTGACTGCTTCGCGGTAGTTCTCCCGCTCGAATTCCAAGTAGCCGATATTCTGTAGAGCTAAAGCCAGTGGATATGGAGTAAGATTTTTTTTAATGAGTTTGTTAAACAGTTCTCTTGCCTTATTGTACTCCTCATTTTGAATTAACAGCCACCCTTTATCATTGTGTACTGAGTTTAGGATATTAGAAAGAGATTTCTCTACGGCGATTTCGGCAGTTTCCTCTAGGAGACTTTCCGCCTTATCCAACTGACCGAGATTCCTATAAGAAGATGCCATGTGACGTAAAATTCTTGCTATTCGTACATGGTTTTTCTCCAACTGATAATGTTTTAGACAATTGGATAACATCTCAAGCGACAGTTCTGGGTTTGAGTCCTCGTAACAGAGAGCTTTCTGTGTTCTAAGTTTCCATGTTAGTTTCTTATTCTGGGTTAACTCTTCTGCTTGGTCCAGGATAGCTACCGCTTCTCGTTCATAGCCAAGCTTCCTTAACAGAGCCGATAATTCAGAATATACAATTGCTTGCAGCTCAGGAGTTTTCACTAGAGCGAGAGCTCTGTGGAATGCTGAAAAAGATCTGTTATAGTCGCCTGTGAAAGTATGGACTCCTGCCACTGTGGCTAATGCTGCTCCCTTCAGGTCTGGATCTGATATGCTGGTAATATGATCGAGCTTCTCGAGTGATTTATCTGTAGAAATAACATTGGTGTCATAGATGTCGTTGAGAATTTCAGTGTAGTGATCGATAAGAATATTCTTAACAAGATCTGCCTCTGAATGGGGTGATTCGGGAAGAGGTATCAAGCTAGTTGCTTCTATAGATACTGTGCCGGTAATTAAACGCATCAATTATTTCCTCACGTATGTTTTATGGTGTTTGTACTTTTATCTGCTGATTCTCAGTTATCAAGGATTTTGTCATGGTCCATTTCTCTTCTATAGTAAACCGAACTATTAATAAATTTAAGGACTATCTTAATACTAATCTAAGAATTATTATAAAATTTTATCTAATTATTCTTGAAGTTTAATCTGAGTGTGTGGATTTCCCCCATACTTGATACTTGCTTATGAATATCTCTTTTTTCCATTATATCATTTATACTAAAAAAACCAACTCAATTTATGAGTTTTGTGTCAGTTAAGTGACAGCTCCTAATATGTGACAGAAACCAGATACGCCCGAACCAAGCATGTCCTGATTTTGTCACATTTTCTGGGCTTGTTTTTCCAGCTCTTCTTTTGTGACAATTAAGGTAAACGCCCGGACCAGGCTTGCCTAGAAAGTGTCACATAAACTGAGCTGTGAATATGAGTATTCTACAACTGATATAATTGTCTTCTTAGTGACGAGGATAGAGAAGTATAAAAACCTTTTGGTTGAGGAGGATTTTCTGGTTATTCAAGGGGGATACGCTTATTGCCACCCCCATAATACACATTTCACCACCCAAGAAATACAGCATTTGACAAATTGCGGGGTTCCCTGATATCGAGTATATTGTAATAGATTAAGTTAAATCCTAATGATTGCAAGACCATGAAAATGGCCTTAGTGAAATAAGCGGAACTGAAGACCCCTTTCGTTAACTTGGGTTCTTGCTCTTTTACCAGCTTAAGACTTGATTGAATTTTCTTGAATAAGTGGCTGGATGCACTCAAATTTGAAATAAGATGTCTTTATTGCTAACCATATTCCATTCGTTTATCAGGTTGTTTTGCCTGTTAATACTCACAGAGAGATTGATCGGTTCCTCCAGGGTTGATGTGACCTTCAGAAAATGGAACAAGACAGCATATGACTTTCATAAAATGATTAGTATGGGTAGAATAGTTAGTAAAACTAAGGCATTTGAAAGAATTGGACATATATTTAATCTAACTACAAATGCACATTGAAAGAACATTTGCTTGATGCAAATAAATTGAAACTAATAATAACCATAGTAACGACAGTCTTCTTTTTTGGGGGCTGCTACAATGAGCCAACTTCACAACATAATGGAGAAGACGGACAGACAGATTCCACAGCCTACCGTTTGTATGCCACATATTATAGCAGTAACTATGAAAATGGGGTATTAATTATAGACCCCCTATCTTTAACTGTTTTAGATACCATTCAACTCAATATATCTACATACTTTATAAGGATATCCAATGATTCCAACTACTTTTATCTTGGGGAAATATTAGATTTTAGCTTCAATCCACCAACGATAGTTACTAAGGTACATAAATACAATATCGAGACAATCGAAGTTATTGACACCTGGGATGTTCCTGGAGATATTATTGAAATGTCAAGTAACGAAAGATATTTATTTATTAATAGTAGTATCGCTGTTGATACATTTTGGGTTTACGACACATATAATAAAGAAATCATATATAAGGATTCTACTTTTCGGGTCTGGGCAAGAGCTTTTGATCCGGATGATTCTGGATTTTATGTGATGTATCGTCATGCTGATTCTACGTATGGTACCAATGGGATTTTTCATTTTGACCCAGAAGTTGGACAAATTGACCGATTTTATGAAATAGGAACAATACATGAACAACGAGAAATTATTCCCGATGATTTGGTTACAACTCACGATGGAAGTAAGTTGATGTTTACCTATATGACCACTGACCTCTTTAATGATGCAAGACTTCGTGTTATTAATACGGAGACAGGAGAAATAGAGACTACAATACAGATTAATGGTCAAGCAAAGTTAGCTATTACAAACAATGATGATTATGTGTACATTGCTGATTCAGGTTTATGGGAGCTGGACGTTTCTCCAAGTGGAATTATTTGCAAATATGACGTAAATAATCAAACAGTAGAATTTTTAATAGATATGAAAAATTTCATTGATACTCCACACTTTAATATTTATCCAATTGCAAATCAACCTTTACTTTTTTCAAGGGACAGCTTATTAGCACTATCATCTATATATCCTAATACAGATTTTGATTTAATGGTGTGGAATCTCAACAATAAAACACTGATAGGTACACTTCAAATAGATACAACGGAAGTATGGACCAATATCTACACAATGATATTAAAAGAGATATCTATACATACACAATAATTCACATGATATTTTTAAATTGACACAAATATGATAAAAACGAAAATGAGGAGGATATAGTCATGTCAAGAAACACATTATTATCACTTTTTATATTTTTGTTTCCTTGGGTGCTAATGTCTCAAGATTTCTACTACAGTTTGGATAAGCAAATACCTCTAATTGATTCTGAAAACCAAGTTGTGATAATGATTGATGAAACAGATCCCTCAATGGTTAATGATGCAATTGAAAATGTTTGGTTTATTGATGAGTTTAAATCAATATTCGCTAGTAGAGGTATCTTTCAATTCAACATATTACAAGGCTTATCTCTGGATGCTGCTGAGATAGAGCTAAATAGGATATTCAATGTTATTAAAAGAATTCCGGCTTTCTATCAGATTGACTTTAATGGAGATAAGTGGGACATGATCATGGCTGATGAATTTGTAGTAAAATTCGGTCCAGATGTAACTGAAGAACAGATAATTGCTTTAAACTCAGAACACAATGTAGAAATAATGTCATACAGTCCATGGTTAGGATATCTATTAAGGGTAACAGAGAATTCACAGTTAAACGCCCTTGAAATAGCAAACCTCTATTATGAAAATCCACTTACGGTTTGGTCACACCCCAACTTTGTAGCAGAGGTGCGATTTGAACAGATTGAGGATGATTTATTCGATAAACAGTGGTACCTCGATGACTCTAATCCAAGCCAGATAGATATTGACGCTGTACGAGCTTGGGGTGTCATAACTGGTAGCTCGGATATCATTGTGGGAGTTCTTGATAGCGGTGTCGAAGAACACGAAGACCTTCCGGCAGAAGCACTTGTACAAGGTTACGATGCGGGGACAGGTCTTATTGGAGGAGGACCAACATCAATTGCTCACAGACATGGACAGTGTGTTGCCGGGATTATTGCTGCAAGACACAATACGATAGGTGTTCGCGGATTAGCAGACAACGTGAAAATAATGCCCATTCAGATTTTCAACTGGGGAGAAGTGCCACCACCAGACCCTATAAAGCCCAAGGAATTGCAGATGCTATAAATTGGGCATGGCAGCAAGGTGCCGATATACTTAATATGAGTTTTAAGACTGTTGAATTTGATGTTATTTCGCAATCTATTCGGGATGCTCTCCAGTATGGTCGAGATGGAAAAGGTACAATGGTGGTGAAGTCGTCTGGTAACACGGAGGGTGGTGGTGTGACATACCCAGGGACCGTGCCAGGTGTGCTTGTGGTGGGAGCAGTAGACAGGTACGGAGATCCACAGTATTATACTGCTAGCGACCCGGAGGTAGATGTTGTAGCTCCCAGTTCTGAATACGGTCCTTGCGATTACAATGATATCGGTATATGGTCGATCGACCGTGATCCATACGGCTACTCACCGAATTTCTGTGATGAATACCACGGGGACAATGAAGGGAAATACTTCTCTAACTTCACAGGTACTTCAGCAGCAGCGCCACAAGTTGCAGGCATTGGTGCACTGTTATTGTCATTAGATCCGTCTTTGGAGGCCAGAGCTGTGGGTCCGGACAAAAATCCTGAATTACAAGATATCATCAAAGAATCCGCTATTGATTTAGGAGACTATGATTGGGCTGGGCATGGTCTTGTAAATGCCTACTACGCAGTTGCGCCACCAGCTGCACCTCAGAACCTTACGTTGACCAACGAGGGTGGTAACCCCCGTCTCAATTGGGATGCCAATACAGAGCCTGATCTAGACAAATACCATGTATATAAGAGGCTAACGTATAATTGCCCACCTACTTGTGATACAGAAAATTTTATGTTCATTACAGACGAAAATACTTACATTGATAATGGATTTGACATTGGTGGCAGACCACCCTTCGACTTGGCAGAATACTGGATTAAGGCAGTAGATATCGGTGGACAGGAATCGAGTTCTTCAAACTCCGTTATAAAACCAGGGCATCAAACCGCACAGTGGAAAGAGTTGGTTGAAATGGCTCCCAATGTTCCGGAGGATTATAATCTTTCAGCAAACTCTCAATCCATTCAACCCTGTCACCACAATCCGCTACGATTTGCCAGAGGTTTCTCATGTCTCTCTGGTGATTTATGATATTCTTGGAAGAGAAGTACGCACACTCCTTGACAACAGAGAAGATACGGGGTTTAAGCGTGTAGTCTGGGATGGTAAGGATAATAGTGGGAATATAGCTTCTGCTGGGATTTACATCTATGCACTGAGAGCATGGTCACAAGAGAGTGAGAAAACATATCACAAAACCCAGAAGATGGTGTTGTTGAGATGAAGAGAAGACCTGTCCCTCGTAATGAAGTGGAGAGGGATTGTCTTGTTACGATAGTTTCCGGCTCTCAAAATCCCTAAGAGAAATACCTTAAAAGTGTAAACATTCTGCCGACTATGTTTTTCACGTATTTGTCTGCGTAGCTCCACGCTTTATGTTCTTGTTCTAGGTGTGTCTGGTTTTATCCCTGGTAGTTGAGCAGCGTTTCTGGTATGGTATATTGTTTTCTCTTCAAATCCTAAGTTTATTAAGTTTGACGGTTGCTAACCCTGAAGGAAAGGAAATGATTCAACCACATCATTTAAGTGAAGCTATACAGTACCGGAGTCTTGACAGGCAGTTGTGGTTGTAAAATTGTCCAGTAAAAGAAAAAGGAAGAGTAAGAAGAAGCACAGTCGATTTGGCCTTTTGGGCTTTGTATTTAATACGCTTACTTATTTAATAATAGCTGTAGTTGTTTTCTGTGTAGGAGCTGTCCTCTTCTTGGATGCTCCCGATATCGAGCCTGCTCCGTACGCTCCGCCGATAGCACCCAAAATGGAGGGAGCTCTCAGAGAAAACAGTGCCCTGACAGGTGTTCGCCTTCTTGCAAAAGGCAAACTGGAAGGTCCCGAGGATGTCGCCGTGGATAGGGATGGAAACGTCTTTACCGGGCTCGAAGACGGCAAGATAGTTAAGATATCTCCCGAGGGAGATGTGGAGACGTTTGCTGAAACAGATGGACGCCCTTTGGGGCTGCAGTGGGGACCTCGCGGAGATCTCATCGTGGCCGATGCCGTCAGAGGACTTCTACGGGTGAACTCTAAGGGAGAAGTTTCAGTACTTGTCGCCAGAGCTCAAACCGTGCCTTTAGAAATGGCCGATGACCTGGATGTTTCAAGGGATGGCATGATCTATTTCTCTGATGCCACGGGGCCAGAAGTTGACATGGATTATTATCAAGATTTCCTTCTTCATCGACCTCTGGGACGGCTTCTGCGCTTCGATTACTATACAGACGAACTTAAGGTGTTACTCACTGATCTTTACTTTGCTAATGGAGTGGCTTTAGCCCCGGAAGAAAATTTTGTATTGGTATGTGAAACCAGTGATTATCGAATTACCCGCTTATGGCTAAAGGGCCCTAAGGCAGGAGAGCGAGATATTTTTGCTGATAATCTCCCAGGCTTTCCTGATGGTATTAGTGGTGATGGAAAGGGCAATTACTGGGTCGCTTTAGCCTCAAAGCGTCTCTGGTTTATAGATAATATCTTACTCCCCAACCTTTGGCTCAGAAAGTTACTACTCCACTTTCCTGCGTGGGCTCGCTTGAGCGGTTCCTCGTACGGTCTTATTATTCAACTGAACAGTGAAGGAGAGGTTATCGAAAGCCTTCATGATCCTACCGGAAATACATTGCAGGGTATTACCAATGTTATAGAGCAAGGAGGTAAACTTTTTATCGGAACCCTGGAGGGCGATGCGATAGGTGTATATGATAGGGAAAATAACAATATCTGACCTGATATTATGAGATGTCTCCTCCTTTCCCTGGTAACTACATTTTTTTTCTTATCTTGTGCGAAAGTTCTTGTAGAGCATCAGATTACCCTCGATGGTGTTCGCGAAATCCATCAATACCTGAAAAGTGGAAGGGATTCAACCCTGGTGGCGAAAATTGTCTATGATAGTCTGGGTCGTAAGGTCGAAGAAGCCCACTTCAGCGATTTTAAGTTGGACGGAGAATATACTACGTGGTATCCGAATGGGCAAAGGTCCACTGTTCAAATGTTAAAGAAAGGGGTATTAAACGGTGAATCTTTCTGGTGGAATGAAACAGGGAAACTCGATTCGCAAAGAGTCTACAAAGATGGATTGCTGGATGGGAAAGAAATCATTTATTACCCTAATGGCGAAAGAAAGATTGAAGCGTCATATCGAAAAGGTCGTTTAGATGGCGAAAAGATGTGGTGGAGCGAATCAGGAGTACTCGACTCTCAAAAAGTTTATGATGATGGACTTTTGGATGGCGAAATAAATCTCTATTACTCAAATGGAAATCTGAAGATTAAAGCCTTTTATAAAAAGAATCTTCTTCATGGAGAAAAGACATGGTGGAGTGAGTCGGGCGCACTGGATTCCCAAAAAGTTTACAAAGCCGGTATTCAAAATGGACCGGAAATATACTGGTTTCCCAACGGTCAGATGCAGTCTACCGTAAAATTCTCCCAAGGGGTAAAAACAGGTAAGATGATCATCTGGGATGAAAATGGTCATCAACTTGAACTCCGTAAATATAAGGAAGGACAGTTGGACGGGAAAATTCTTCGCTGGTATCCTATTGGCCAACTCGCTGCTGAGGAAGAGTATAAGGATGGTTTGTTGAACGGCACTTCAAGATATTGGTATGAGAATGGACATCTTTCCAGGGTAGATGAATATGTAGATGGTCTTCTTCACGGAACATCTGTACTTTGGGCTGAGTACGGCGCCAAAACTGTAGAGCAGGAATACCGTAACGGTTTGTTGTATGGGAAAAGATTCGAATTTTACGATGAGGACAGGATATTTACAGAAACGGATTATGTAGCTGATTTAAAGCATGGTGTTCGCATTCAATATTCACCTTCAGGATCAATGGTTCGTCATGAACTGTTTTTCGAAGATGAACCAGTTTCTTACATTGCCTGGGATCAGGAAAAGACCCTCAGGGAAATACGAATTTTCAAAGAAGGTGAAACTGTATGGCGGACACGTTGGGATAAACACAAGCGGAGACCCAGGAAGGATCGGTGGCGGGATAAGTCGTATCTTGAGAAAGAGTGGCATTCCAACGGACGCATTATGGTAGAAAGAGATATGTTCCTAGGGAAAAAGCATGGTGCGGAAATTATTTATGATAAAAAAGGAAGATTACAACGTATTTCTTTATTCCTGGAGGATGAAATTATCGCTCTTATAGGATGGGATTCCAATGGTCAATTAATGAGTACCGAAATATTTGAAGACAATAAAGTAATTTGGGCGATGGAAGAATAATGACAATTAGTACAAAGGTAAAGGTGGAGGTTTGTAAATTAGGATCAACTAAGTGGAGGTATTGTTTTGGGAAATTTTGAATCATATATCTTACCGCTGGCTTTATTAGCTGGAGCTATTTTATTAGGTTGGTTATTCAAGGTAGTAATTAGTCACCGGTTGAAGACCTTGGCTTCAAAGACTAAATGGAGAGGGGATGATGTAGTCATATCTGCTTTTCAATCTTCTATTCTGTTCTGGTTTATTTTAGGAGGTTTGTTTCTGGCTATAGAGCAGCTTCCAGAACAAGTACCACTGGACAAGTCTGCCATCAGTACTTTCCAGGTAATTATTCTTGTATTATTCATCTTATCCCTATCAGCGGCATTGTCACGAGTGGCAGTGGGTTTGATGGAAATGTATGCTGAAAGTACCGGGGGTGTTTTTCCTTCTACCAGTATGTTTACCAACCTGGCGAGAATTTTTATAATGACTATTGGTTTACTGGTTATTTTTCAAACAGTGGGGATATCAATCACCCCGGTTCTGACTGCTCTAGGTGTGGGGGGGTTAGCTGTATCCTTAGCTTTGAAAGACACCCTTTCAGACCTGTTTGCCGGTCTGCATATCATCTTATCCCGCAAGTTGAAACCCGGTGATCTCGTAGAATTAGATAGTGGTCAACGGGGTACTGTGGATAATATTACCTGGCGACAGACCACACTTCGGGATCGTAAAAACAACCTCATTGTGATACCTAATGGTAAACTTTCAGCGGCGATAATGATCAACTATGATGTTCCTCTCAAAGAGATGATCGTCCGGGTTAATTGTGGTGTGGCTTACGATAGTGATCTCGACAGAGTGGAGCAAATAGTTCTGGAAATAGCCAGGAAGGTAGTCAATACGACTCCTGGAGGTGTACCTGATTCTGAAGTGGGCATGAACTTTATCAATTTTGGTGATTCAAGTATTGATTTCAGGGTATCCATGCGGGCTCAAGACTATTCTGGTCAGTGGTCCGTGGCCCATGAATTCATTAAAAGACTCCATAAACGGTTTAATGAAGAAGGGATAGAGATACCCTTCCCCATTAGAACAGTTTACCAGAAAAACTGAACATTCTTAAGTGATCCACCGGATTTGATCATTTATTACCGGTGGGAATCCCCTTTATATGATATTAAAACCCAAAAGGGTCTTAGGTACTTTCGACGCTACTTTTATGGTAGTGGGCAATATGATTGGTTCTGGCATATTCGTTCTCTCCGGATATGCTGCTGCGCCTGTAAGTAGTGGAACGTGGCTTATTCTGGCCTGGATAGGAGGAGGCATTATCGCTCTTTTAGGAGCGTACTGTATATCAGAACTGGCGACAAGATTCCCGGAAACAGGGGGAGACTTTCTCTATTTACAAAAAGTTTATGGGTCCTATCCAGCTTTCCTTTATGGATGGATGAGTCTCTTCATCTTC
The DNA here is from genome assembly GCA_046861645.1 of Fidelibacterota bacterium. Lineage (GTDB taxonomy): Bacteria > Fidelibacterota > Marinisomatia > Marinisomatales > UBA2128 > UBA2128. Next base: position 14,296 of record JBHHUM010000001.1, read on the forward strand.
GAGAGTGGATCCATCGCGATATTGGCTCTGTTTGGTGCAAAATACTTTATCAATCTTCCGTTATTAGGCAGTATAAACCTTACTGAGACAGCAATAGCATCTGTATTTGTCCTTATTTTATCTCTGTTACATTGTTTGAAGGTTGAAGTAGGATCTCGAGTACAGTCTATATTAACCGTACTGAAAATTTCCGGTTTAATTATTCTCATTACACTCTTATGGGGAGCTCACGAAACAGCAGGGGGATCAATAACCCGAAGTCAGGTTATTTCGAATCCTGTGATGGGTTTTTCCAGAGCATTAATTCCCATCTTCTTTGCTTACACGGGTTGGAATGTAGCTGGTTATATAGCTGGTGAAATCAAGGATCCTGGACGTACTCTTCCCGTCGCTTTGATAGGAGGTACTGTTATTACCACTTTGCTTTATGTATTTGTAGAACTGGGTTTTCTGACTACGGCTGGGCTGGAGGTTATGCGGGGTGAAGAGCTGGTGCCACTGATAGCTCTACAATCAGCAGGGAAGGGAAGTTGGAGTCCCTATTTGACATTCCTCATCTTTGTAAGCGTAATCAGTTCATTGTCAATTACAATTCAAACTGCGGGAGCACGAGTTATCCAGGCTATGGGTGAACAGGGTCTATTTTTCAGGATTACAGGAAAGCGTAATTCCCGATTTGGTACTCCAGTTAATGCATTTGTAGTCCAGGCTGTGTGGACAATTATTCTGTTGTTTCTACTGGATGTAGAGACGCTGGTCGACTCGACTGTGGTCGTCATGATATTATTTTCTGCGTTGACAATTTCCACTCTGCTTAGATATCATTCTCGACCAGACTTTACGCTAAAGAAACAGAAGCTGCACTTTACAACACCCTTGTATCCTCTAATGCCGGTGATGTACATTTTCTGTGTTATTTTTGTGTCGATTGGAGTGATAAGATACTATTTTGAACCAACTGTTATTGCAGAAAAGGGCGGCTTTATACCCCTGTGGGGTCTTGTTTCCATAGCAGTGGGATCATTAGTTTACTGGGTCTGGATTCGACTAAAGCGAGATAATAATTGATACTGAGAGTTAAACCTCTTCACGAAGAGACTGCAAAATATTATCATAACCATGGTCATTTTCACGATGGTGATGCCGGGTTTGATATTTTTATTGTAGAGGAAGTTTCTTTTGCACCACGGGAAACCAAAGCAATTCACCTGGGTATCGCCTGTGAAACTGAAGGAAATGTTCCTTATTTCCTGATTCCACGCTCCAGTATATCCAAGACTCCTCTGCGGATGAGTAATTCCATTGGTCTGATTGATGGGGGATATCGAGGAGAAATTACCGCTTATTGTGACAATATTAGTGATCATCCTTACACTGTGGCAGTCGGTCAGAGATTGTTTCAACTTGTTTCAATGGATGGTTCGCCTATAGAATTTACACTGGTGGATAAGCTTACTGAAACCAGTCGTGGAGCTGGTGGTTTTGGGAGTACAGGAAGCTGAATCCTCACGTTATTTCCCTTTGAACTGACGGGATTAATTACTTTAGCACTCTATAAAGTAAAGTGCTAAAAAAGCTTGCTATCGGCAAGTTAATGATAATAAATTTGGATGCTCGATTAGATTAAATGTTAACTCGGAAACATAACGTAAGGAGAATATAAAAAATGGCACTGAAAGTAAAGCCTTTATCCGATCGTATTGTAGTCCGTCAAGCCGATGCCGAAGAGGTTTCTTCGGGAGGAATAATTTTACCTGACACGGCCAAGGAGAAGCCACAACAGGGTGAAATAATGGCAGTAGGACCCGGTAAAGTAGCTGACAATGGCGAACTGATAAAAATGTCCTTAAAGGTCGGTGATCGTGTACTGTACGGAAAATATTCTGGGACAGAAGTGAGCATCGACGGTGAAGACTACGTTTTCATGCGCGAGAGTGATATTCTCGCTATATTAAAATAGATAAAGAGGTAACCCTTAGGAGGATAGTATAGTCATGGCAAAAGACATTCGATTTAACTCAGATGCACGAAATGCCCTGAAGGCTGGTGTTGATAAACTTGCTGATGTAGTCAAGGTCACACTTGGTCCGAGGGGAAGAAACGTGGTAATCGAGAAAAAGTTCGGTGGTCCAACGTCTACCAAAGATGGTGTAACGGTGGCCAAGGAAATAGAACTGGAAGATTACCTGGAAAATATGGGTGCCCAGATGGTACGGGAAGTTGCTTCCAAAACTTCCGATGTTGCGGGTGATGGTACCACCACAGCGACTGTCATAGCTCAAGCTATCATTCGTGAAGGCTTGAAAAATGTGGCCGCAGGAGCCAACCCCATGGATGTAAAACGTGGTATTGATGCCGCTGTGAATCTTGTGGTTGAGGAATTGAAATCCCAGAGTCGTGAACTTCCCGGCAAAACCGAGATCGCCCAGGTAGCCTCTATTTCTGCTAACAGTGATCCTGAAGTTGGTGATCTTATTGCTGATGCCATGGAGAAAGTGGGTAAGGATGGCGTCATCACTGTGGAAGAGGCTAAAAGTACAGAGACATTCCTCGAAGTAGTGGAAGGTATGCAATTCGATCGTGGTTACCTTTCACCCTATTTCGTGACTGACTCTGAGTCTATGGAAGCTTCATTGGAAGATGTCTATCTTCTAATCCACGATAAGAAGATAAGTAATATGAAGGATCTTCTGCCCATCCTGGAGAAAGTATCCCAGGCTGGTAAGAGCCTATTGATTGTAGCCGAAGATGTTGAAGGTGAAGCCTTGGCTACCCTGGTCGTTAATAAATTACGGGGTACTCTCAAGGTCTGTGCCGTAAAGGCTCCAGGTTTTGGCGACCGTCGTAAAGCAATGCTGCAGGATATCGCTGTACTCACAGGTGGCACTGTAATTTCAGAGGAACAAGGTTATAAATTAGAGAATGCTACCATCTCCTATCTGGGTAAAGCAGCCCGCGTTGTCATTGATAAGGATAACACGACTATCGTTTCTGGAGCTGGTGATGAGGATATGATCAAAGCTCGTATTAATGAAATCAAAGTTCAGGTAGAAAAATCCACTTCAGACTACGATAAAGAGAAATTACAAGAGCGTCTTGCTAAACTCTCGGGAGGCGTTGCAGTTCTGAACGTGGGGGCTGCCACTGAAGTAGAGATGAAGGAGAAGAAAGCCAGGGTGGAAGATGCATTGCATGCTACAAGAGCTGCTGTTGAAGAGGGCATCATCCCTGGTGGTGGAGTAGCTTTACTCCGCACGCTGACAAAACTTGCCGGGATAAAAGTCTCTGAAGAGCAGATGATCGGTGTGAAAATTGTAAATCGTGCTCTTGAGGAACCGGTAAGGCAGATTGTAGCCAATGCCGGGCATGAACCTTCCATCGTTGTACAGAAGATCCTGGATGGTAAAGGTGATTTCGGTTTCGATGCCTACTCAGAAAAATACGTCAATATGTTTGAGGCTGGCGTCATCGATCCCACCAAAGTTGCCCGTGTAGCCGTGGAAAATGCCGCTTCGATTGCGGGTCTCATGCTGACCACGGAAGCTATTGTAGCTGAAATTCCTGAAAAGGAACCACCGGCACCTCCCATGCCGCCAGATGCTGGCATGTATTAATAGCGTTGTTTACAGCGTATTTGGAAAGCCCTTTTACCAGATGGTAGAAGGGTTTTCTTTTTTAGGTGATACCATCGATCTTGACTATCCGTAAGCCCTCGACTAAATTCATCTGTTAAACACGGAGCTGGAAATGGGAAAGATAAGACTGAACCAGATGTTGTTTTATGGATACCATGGAGCGGATGAATCCGAGCAATCCCGCGGAGGAACATTTGAGGTGGATCTTGAAATAGATACGCATATTCGCGATGCCGCAGAATCGGATCATCTTGAAGATACCATTAACTATGCCGATGTTTATTCTACTGTCCATGATTCTCTTACATCCAAAAAGCATTATCTCCTTGAATCCCTGGCCCAGGAAGTGGCTGATGCCATCATGAAGAAATTTCCTATCAATGCTGTGAAAGTAAACGTACGCAAACCTCATGCACCGGTAAAAGGTGTGATCGGAAGTGTGGAAGTAGAAATCGTGAGAAACAGGAGTAATGACTGAACCTGTAACAGTTTTCCTTAGTCTGGGATCGAATTTAGGAGACCCTTTTTTTCAAGTGGAGCGGGGGATAGACACAATGAACTATCATCCTTTAATTTCTATCAGGAAAGTTTCTCCATTTTATCGTACAGAACCAGTAGAAGCCCCCGGGCAAGCTGAATACATTAATTGCGTCGTGGAACTTTCTACCTCCCTCGATCCTCAATCTCTACTTGAAGTCTGCCATGACGTTGAAGAACAATCAGGACGAATTAGGGGATCTCTGAAAAATTCTCCCCGCACTTTGGATATGGACATAATTTTTTATGGTGGTCATCTAATTAAAGAAGAGTCCCTTACAATACCTCACCCACGCTATGCCCAGCGCCGTTTTGTATTGGAACCCTTAGTGGATATTGCTCCTGACTTTATCTGTCCAGACAGCGATTTATCAACTTCAGAAGCCTTGCAGCGTTGTGAAGATTTCTCCCGTGTTGAGCTCCTCGAGCCAGAGGATATTTCGTGAGAAATCTTTATTCTGTTGCCATAGAAGGAGTAATAGGTGTTGGCAAGACAAGCCTGGCTCGACTTTTAGCTGACCATCTTGATGCCAAATTGATTCTTGAAAAATTTGAAGAAAATCCTTTTCTTCCGGATTTTTATCGTGATCCTGAACGCTATGCTTTTCAAACACAACTCTTCTTTTTATTAAGCCGTTATCGTCAGCAACAGGAAATTCGGCAAACAGATATGTTCCATAAATTGATTATCTCAGACTATATGTTTGAGAAAGACCGGCTCTTTGCTTCATTAAATCTTGATGACAACGAAATGACTTTATACGATTCAGTAGCAAACCTGCTCCAGAGAAATGTTATTCCCCCTGATCTGGTTATCTATCTGCAAGCAGATACCACTACATTGATGAAGCGAATCCGCTCCCGGGAACGGGATTTTGAAAAAGCTATCTCATCAGATTATATTGACGCCCTCTCTCAGGTTTATAATGAATTCTTTTTCCGTTACGAATCAAGCCCTTTACTGATAATTAATACTAACGATATCGATTTTGTAAATAATAAAAATGATTTGGAAGAGGTAATCCGCTACATCAGACAACCAGTGAGTGGAACCAAATTCTACAATCCCGCAGCGCAACTGTGACTTTTTTCAGACTACTCCTGATCGCAGGTATCGCTTATGCTGTTTATGGTTTGTTGAAGTTTCTTTTTCCCACTTCTCAAGAAAAAATTAATTCCAAAACTTCAGGTCGAAGAAAAAGGAAGATTGATATTAATGATGCGGATGTCCGTGACGCCGATTTTCATGATATTGATGATGAAAAGTAATGGTAATTGGACCCCAAATAACTCGTCTTAGGTTTCCAGAATATCTGGATATCGGATTATTAATAGTACGCGTTTGTACTGGAGTAGTGTTTATGTATCATGGTTATCCTAAAATGTTTGGGGGGATCATCGCTTGGGAAAAATATGGTGCCCTGGGAATGAGTAGTATTGGCGTCGACTTTTTCCTCCCTTTTTGGGGATTTATGGCCGCATTTTCAGAATTTATAGGTGGTTTGTTCCTCCTATTTGGTTTATTCTCTAGACCAGCTCTAATCCTGATTTTTTTAACCATGTTTTTTGCTGTTCTGTATCATATAAACTCTGGCAAAGGTAGCCCGGTCTCGGCCATGCAATGGATTGCCATTACAACTGCTCTTTTCTTAGCTGGCTCAGGCAAATACAGTCTTGACTATCTGTTAGTCAATAAAACTTTATGAAAGCTGTTCGTATTCACGAGCATGGTGGGCCAGAAGTCTTGTGTTGGGAGAAGATATCAGCTCCTAAAATGGATCGGAATGAAGTATTAGTAGAAATCAAAGCGGCAGCTATGAATCATCTCGACATCTGGGTCAGAGAAGGTTTACCCAGGGTGCCCCTCCCTGTGATAATGGGGAGTGACGGGAGTGGGGTAATTGTTGAGACCGGTTCAGACACTGAAGGTTGGCAGATCGGTGATGAAGTAATGATCCAACCGGGAACCTATTGTGGTACCTGCAATTGGTGCCTCTCCGGACAGGAGAATTACTGTGCGAATTATGGAATTTTAGGTGAAACTGAGGACGGTACCCAGTGTGAATTTCTTGCCATTCAACCTGGTAACCTGATACGTAAGCCATCTACGATCACTTTTGATGACGCGGCTGCTTTTTCTTTGGTTTTCCTGACGGCTCATGCCATGCTAATCCGGCGAGCTCACCTCCAAGCCGGTGAAACGGTTTTAGTGCTGGGAGGTGCTTCAGGAGTAGGAACCGCTGCTATACAAATCGCCAAACTCTTTAACTGTATTGTTATTGCCGTGGCCGGAAATGAAAAAAAATTAGAGCTTTGTCGTGAGTTGGGTGCGGATCATTTGATTTCTTATCGAGAGGAAAAAATTTACCAACGAGTGAAGAAGATTACAGGGGGTTTGGGTGTAGATATTGTTGTGGAGCATGTTGGCTCTGCAACCTGGTTGGATAGTTTGCGGTCTTTAGCTTTGGGTGGAAGGTTAGTCACCTGTGGTGCCACAACAGGTGCACAGGTTGAAATTGACCTAAGACATCTGTTCCGAAAACAGCAATCAATTTTGGGCTCCACGATGGGAGACCTCCAGAGCTTCCGCGAAGTAGTCAGCTGGTTGGCAGAGGGGAAAGTACGTCCGGTTGTCGATAGAATATTCCCAATGCGCGAAATTCGCCAAGCACACCGTTATCTTGAAACAGGGCAGCAATCTGGTAAAGTCGTTCTAAATCCGTAATGAGTTCCCGTCGATTTGAGAAACATATTTTTGTTTGTGTTAACGAACGACCTCCTGAAAATACAAAGGGTTGTTGTTCAGCAAAAGGGGGCTACGATATTCGCCTGGCATTCGCTAAACTTATTGCTGAACATGGTTTGAAAAGTAAGGTTAGAGCAAATAAATCCGGTTGTCTAGATTCTTGCGAATTAGGAGCAACTGTAGTGATATATCCTGAAGGATACTGGTACACTGAAGTATCACCAGAAGATGTTCTGGAAATCTTTGAGAAGTCAGTATTAAAAGACGAACCGGTATCACGATTATTGGCAGATCACAAGACATGGCACCGGCTGCGAGTGATTCGGGATAAAAATTGATGATGTTTTTATTAACTGGATAAACTATGGGACGTTCTGCAGCAAAAGAACGTATTCTCTACGATTTCAGGAAATATGTGTCTCCGGGAAAGGCTGACTTTTTCCAGAAATACGGAATGGATTTTGTTATGGGGAAAAGGGAAGGAGCCTTCATTTACGATATTGACGGGGAGAAACGTCTGTTTAACCTGCACTGCAATGGTGGGGTGTTTAATTTAGGACATAGGGATGAAGAACTTATAGAGCTTCTCAGGGTAAGTCTGGAAGAAATCGATATCGGCAACCATCACCTGATGAGCCGGGAACGGGCAAATCTGGCCAGGCAGTTAGCAGAATTAATGCCCAGGGATTTGAACTATTCAGTCTTTGGAGTCAGCGGGGGAGAAGCGGTGGATCTGGCGATCAAAGTTGCCAGGGGTTTTACTCAACGCTCAAAAATTATTTCCGCTCGGGGAGGTTATCACGGACATACTGGATTGGCATTGGCTACGGGAGATGAACATTATCGCAAACCTTTTGGGCCTCAACCCCCTGGATTTTTTCAGATACCATTTGGTGATTTAGAGTTATTAAATGCAGAAGCAGATGAGGATACGGCCGCTATTATTCTGGAAACCATCCCTGCTACATTGGGGATAGTTATTCCTTCTTTAGAGTACATGCAGGGTGTCCGACAACTTTGTGACAGCTTGGGTATTATTCTCATTCTTGATGAAGTACAGACCGGATTTGGACGGACAGGAAAACTGTGGGCATTTGAACATTTTGAAATTATTCCAGATATTGTAGTTCTGGGTAAGGGTATGTCTGGTGGAATTTATCCCATCACTGCTACTGTACTTCGCCAGCCTCTAGAATCGGTTTTCCACGATGATCCCTTTATTCATATTTCCACCTTTGGTGGAGCTGAGCCAGGGTGTAGATTAGCCCAGCGTGTATTGGAGATTTCATCCGATCTTAAGTTTCTTGATAACGTACGAAGACTATCCCAACTTTTCACAGATGGTCTAATGGAATTACAAAACAGACATGGCAAGTTCCTGAAGGGTTGGCGTCAATTAGGATTGATGATAGGACTTGAACTTCGTGATGAGCTCTCTGGTCCCCTGCTTACCAAGACTGCTTATGAAAATGATCTTTTGATGGTTTACGCTGGAAACAATACTTCTATCAGTCAGCTTTTACCTCCTCTGATCATGAACAAATCAGACGTGACTTATGTCATGGATCGGTTGAATCGTGCCCTGGGTTCAGCCAAAAAGCTTAGACCTCTGGCAAAAGCTAAGTATGGTTTGAGGAAATTTATTATGAAAAAGGGTGATCGTTGAAGTTTATTAGAAAGCCATACCCTTTGAAAAAAGAGGATCAAAGAAGAGCTATGCTAAATGAGAATTAAAGGTTAAAAAGTTTTAGGATTGGGAATATTGAGGTATTGAATGATGTGGATTTCGCTCGTAACGAGATTGGAAAGTTTGTGGAGGTAATAATCGTGAAAGATTACTCTCACCCACTAAAAGATCCTACGGTAAAGTGGGGGATGATTCATCTTTTCTTTAATAATGATTGAGATCCCTGAAAACAGCAACACACTTGAGGCATTTGAGCGTGATCTTAATCCTAATGACCTCGGCAGGGCCAGTATCTCTGCCCAAGTTCTTGGTTATGGAGAGATTTCCACTGTTTTTGCTATCGGGAATGACGAGAATCATGCTTTTAAAAGAATGCCGTTGTTCGACTCTCGTTTGGCAGCACAAACCTACGCTGCCGACTATCGTCGTTATTGTGGCTGGCTAAGAGATGCGGGACTTAAACTTCCAGAAGATAGTACAGAGATCATTGAGCTACCCGGAAGACCAGTAGTGCTTTACATCGTCCAACAACAACTCCGGAGAGATTGGTTTGCACATCACCTGATCCATCATATCACAGAAGAGGAGTTGGAATTGATCATCAGTCTTATTGTAAAAGAAATAGTGAAAGTATGGCGGTTCAATAAGGAGCATCAACCTGAACTGGAATTAGCTATTGATGGTCAACTATCCAATTGGGTGTTTACTAATGATGGGACGCTTTATTATGTAGATACCAGCACACCCCTGTTTCGTTTAAGTGGGGAAGAGCAGCTCGATCCGGAACTATTTCTGAAGAGTGCTCCCAGCTTTCTGCGATGGATCATCCGCTTGTTTTTCTTGAAGGATGTCATGAACCGATATTACGACCCTCGCCAGGTGTTCATCGATCTGGCTGCGAATCTTCACAAAGAGCAGCGGTCTGATATGGTACCTAAAACGGTGGAGATTATTAATCGTGATTTGGATAGTGAATTAGATCCCTTGACGGTTGATGAAGTTGAGAAATACTACAAGGGAGATAAGATCATCTGGTCACTATTTTTAGCTTTCCGCCGCTTTGACCGCTGGCTTAAGACGACCATCTTACGGAAACGGTACGAGTTCATTCTTCCAGGTAAGATTAAGCGCTGATTATGTGTGATACTTTTGTTGTCACCCCCTCTGCCACAGCGGATGGGTCCACAATCTTTGGTAAGAACAGTGATCGTGAACCCAATGAAGCTCAGGTGCTGGAGTATCATTCAGCAAAGAATTTTCCTGAAGGAGAATTTGTCCGCTGCACCCATATCGAGATTCCCCAGGTAAGTGAAACTTTTGGTGTTTTACTTAGTCATCCTTTTTGGATGTGGGGTGCTGAGATGGGAGTAAACGAACGGGGGGTAGTCATAGGCAATGAAGCCGTTTGGACCAAAATGCCCCTGTCACGAGAAAGAGGGTTGACCGGAATGGATTTATTACGGTTGGCCCTGGAGCGTAGTCCTTCTGCTGAGCGGGCTCTGGAAGTCATAACCGATTTACTGGCCGAACATGGTCAGGGAGGTGTCTGTGGATATGAAGACCGGAAGTTGACCTACCATAACAGCTTTATCATAGCTGATCTAAGCGAAGCCTGGGTGCTGGAAACCGCGGGTTCACTCTGGGCAGCCAGGAGGGTAAAAGAAATGTATTCCATCAGCAATGGTCTGACTATTGGTGAGCAGTTTGATTTAAGTCACCCTTATCTAATAGAGATAGCCCTGCAAAAAGGGTGGTTGAAGCGGGGCAGGACTTTTAATTTTGCAGATTGTTACGCTGACTGGTTTTACCATACTTTTACGGCCTGTCGACCTCGGCGCAGACGTTCGAAAAAGCTATTGGTGGAGGAGCAACCATTTGAGGTCAAGGGGGCTTTTGCTCTTCTACGGGATCACGGGGGAGAAAAACTTTACCGACCGGATCGCCATTTTCTTATGAATCACCTCTGTGCTCATTCAGCCAATACTCTTTCTCGTCATGCTACGCAATCTACTGCATCGTTGGTGGCACACCTTTCCTCCCAGGCGATAACCGTTTGGGTTACTGGTACTTCAGCCCCGTGTACAGGGATTTTCAAACCTCTCAGCTTGGATGGAAGTGAATTCCCTGATTTCGGTCCGAAACCTGAAGGGAAATACAATCCTGAGACATTGTGGTGGCGACATGAGAAACTCCACCGTGCCATGCTCCTCGATTTTCCTTCTCGACTGGCTACAATTCATCAGGATAGAGAACAGTTGGAAACAAACTGGTTGGAAAACCCACCTCATACTTCTGTAGCATTTCAAGAGTCCTTAGCACTGGAAGAAGAATGGTTGGAGAGAATCAGTACCATACCAGTAAAGGAGAACGTCAAGTTAAGTTATCGACGCTACTGGCGGAAACAGAATCAAAAGGCAGGGATAAGTGTTTAAGTGACAACAAGTTTACCAACCTCTTTCAGCAAATTTTAAATGAAAATCTATAATAACGACCAAGCTCAGCAGCAGGCGAAAGTGGCGCGTAATTTTGTATTGTGAAAAATAACGATGCTTTTGGCTGTCCGCTGGAGCGCCTTGTTAGCTTCTGATATTTTGTTCACGATCAAGTATCCAGCATCTTTTATTATTCGTAAACCCAATATGCTCATAGTATGAATTTGCTGCTGGGGCAGCAACCAAGATTAATTTGCATTGAGACCCTAATTGCTCCTGAGTTATGACCAGCAATTTCTTACCGATGCCTTTTTTCTGATGATTTTTATGAACAGCAAGATCAGAAAGATAACAAGCATAGTGGAAATCTGTCATTGAACGTGCAACACCTATCAATTTATCTCCCAGCCATGCTGTTACTATTAGGTTGCTGCTTTCCACCATTCCTTCCATACAATTCCGGTCATGAATTGGTCTTCTCTTGCCAAGAGTAGATTCACGGAGCAGCTCAATGAATTGATCTGCTGTTACAGGGGTATTGATTTTGTATTCTATGCTCATGGATTCCTTTGGGAACTAACGATATCTATGTTCCTCTTTGCCAGCATGATGTAAGATCTCTTTGACATCCTGATGGGAGGTCAGGTAAGCACCACACACTGTAAAGGGGAACGGTCATGGCTAATCACAACTCTCTCATAGAGAAACGTCGATTTGTTAAAGGAAAACTAATCATCGGGATTGATCCTGCCAATGATAAACGCAAAGTTCAGATAGTCTACAATTACGGTATACCGTTGGGGAGGTCATTTTCTTTTCCCAACACATACAAAGGAGATCACACTATTTTGTGGAAACGGGTAAGAAGATATCTGACAGATGAAGTATACTGGAAGCCGGCTTTAATCTTTGCCGTAAAGACAACCTGCGACTTTTAGATCACAGTATATCTATAGACCACAGAGCTCGAGACGAGCAACCAACCTTTAATTTCGCACAGCGCACCGCTGTAAAGTACAGCCAATGGTTAGGCAAATTAATGATTATTAAATTCTATTTCTCCTCTTAAGGAGTAAATCGATAGATATAACCTATATTGGCACTTGGAACAAAAGGATCATCTGCTAAATTACCCAGGTTATCTTGTAAGATCCTTGCTATCCCTAATTCTAAAAATAATCCTCGATATCCCAAGATAGAAAAATTCAGACCATATGCAATTCCAGTATAAGCAAAATCATAATCAGCGCCTGGATCACTCCCAACATATCTCCCTGCTAAAAGATTTATACTTTGTTGAGTTTTTTCATTATCTGACAGCTTAAATCCAAGATTTAGCATCATTTGATTGTCAGTTTTATTAAGATAATATTGTGATAAGCGAAGACCAGTTCTTTTATACCAATAACCAAGGTTAATACCAGATGTTGTAAAACCAAGCTCAGGATATGAAGTTTCTTTTAAATCTCTCTGATTACTCTTCTCATCAGCCCATATGTCGCTAGTTCCAAAAAGTACAAAAGCAAAAATAAAAAAGATAAAATACTTTTTCTCAACCACTTATTCCTGATTAATATTCTCCAATAACTTTTTTCAGAAGCTTGCTCTATCATGTCATTTATATTCATATTAATACTCCCCGAATCAGAGATTTCCCAGATCAAAATCTTGTAAGTTACTAAATTGCGAAAATCCTTTATGTAAATGAAGAATACGTATTATCATTTCTTTGCTAAGGATTTTGCGCTTGGTATCGTTTCATCTTCCAATTCATTTGGATGATAAACACTCAAATATCCAATTATAACTCTTATTTCCCCTTGTTCTTGTTCAAATTACGCCTAAAGGAAAAAGTAACCTGCACAAACTTGACTATACTTTTGTAGAACACTTAACAAAATGGTTTCCAAATATCTTTAATTTTCAAAATCACGCTGTCATCATTTCAGGTCGGGTTGAGTGTGGGTTATATTTTCCTGCTTTTTAGATGTCAATTTTGGTATCAGCTATTTCTTTGATTTTATCTGCAATGCTATTTTTGTAAGTTTTGCCGATGTTATCAAAAAGTTCCAATAATTCGACAAATGTATTATCCCCACCAAGATAATCCCAAAACTGTTCACCAATTAAGAAATCTTCACCAGGTTTTAACAGTCCTTGAAGTGTGAATCTTTCGTAAAGATCGGGATGATAAGGGTTATATGGAAAAGCCAAAAACACCTTCACATATTTCCTTCTTCTAGCAATCCATTCCAAGAGTTTTGCCTTTGATTTTGTGAATACATCAATATTTGGTTTAACGGTTTTTATTTCAAAATACTGTTCAATCCCGTTTCGTTTCATATAAAAATCTGCTATACGACCTTCTTTTTGTACTTTACCATTTGAAGGATCTGCATTTAAAACTTCTTGGGTTTCTTTTTCAATATTTGATTCACGATCACCATTTCTTAATTCTCGAATTATATTATCAATTACAGATTTTTGATTTCGTGAAATAACTCCGCCAATATCATATTTTGTAAAACATTCTTCAGTGCTTTCATTCGTAATAATCTTTGACACATCTTCATAAATTGACATTCCAAGTGTTGTTGCAAGAGAATGAATAAAAGAATATGCTGCCACCTTTTCCTTGTCCTGCATTAACTTGACAAGAAATGGCATTGATGTGGATTCTCTTGCGTATCTTTGTAGTTTTGCATCTAATTTAGAGGACAGAAGATCAGTAATTAGTTGTTTTTGACCATTAGTTAAACTCAAATCAGTTACCCTTTTTCTTCATATAAAAAATTGTTTCTTGATATGCATTATTCCCTTGTTCAGTTCTTTTTGTTACTGCACGATGATGCTCTTTTACAATTGTCAATCCACTTTTTTCTGCGATAGTAGGATAAAGGTTAAACCTATCATTTGCCACAATAAATATTTTAGCATCATCTTTCAAATACTTATTCATATTGCTGAATACAGCAGATATTCCATTCACATAATTTTCTTTTGCCTTAATCGATTTTCCTGATTTTTTAGGACCAATTTCTTTATCATCGTATCTTTTAATTCCAAATAATTCATAAGCGTAAATATGTTGTTCGTGATAATCAATTTGTCCCACATAAGGCGGGGAGGTATAAATACCATCGTATTTTTTATTGCCAATCGGTGAATTTTTCAATTTTTCCAAAAGGTTGATTTTTGTTGAATCACCTTGTATAACTGAAATTGATCTATCCGATCGCAATTTATTAAATTGTTTAATTCTTCTTACTGTGTCCATACCATAATTATGAATTTTCACTAAAAGTTGTTCAATAGGTTTACAGTATTTGTTATGTTTTCTGCACCAATATTCTTTTCCCGGTTCAACTGGTTTCTTTGGAGTTGCTAAATCGTAATGAGGGACGAGTCTTGAAGAACGGGTTGCACGACTTAATAAAACTGATAGTAAATCCTGATAATAAAATTCTTTGATTAATCGTTTGTAATACATCATTTCAAAAAGCGTCCGTTCAGCAAACCAGGTTTTAAGATACTCACTTGTAACACCAGCTAATAGAGATTTTTTTAGTTCATCCATTTTTTCTTCGGGAAAAAGTTGGATTTGTTTTGGGTCATTTGTTATCAAACGATTACTAAATCTTGTAAGACGATTTTCTGCTTCTAACACTTCATTTTTTAATTTATATAAATCATATTTATTTGTTTTGACTTTTGCGATTCGACAATTGAATTCAGAAATATCAACACCAATTGTATGAATTTTTAATTCGTTACCTTGGACAAGAGTTGTTCCTGAACCCATAAAGGGATCAAGAACAATTTCATTTTCTTTAAAATATTTGATGAGAAACCACTCTACTAATTGAGGAATAAATTTCCCCAAATATGGATGAAGTCGATGAACGTGTTTTGTCCGCTCACGTTCGGGAAGATTATAGAAACCGAGTTCTGCGTTTAAACCGGCTCGGTGGTGATGTGAGTTTCCTTGCTCAATTAGTTTAAGAAAGGTTTTTAATTCCTTCAAAGAAACTCGAAGTTCACCATTTTTGGCTTTTCTTTTGATAAGTTTACCATCAGGTGTGTATTTTCCAATCCGTTTGTAATCAATATAATAGCGAATATTGTGGACAGTTTTCCCAACTATCTCTGCCGCTTCTGAAATTGTTAAAAGGTCAGAATGAATCATTAATTCTTCAATTTCCCTTTAAATCTACATTCCAAAGATAATAAAACCATTTGAATTAAGAAGTATCGTATCCTGAATTTTATAAAGAAATTTCTGGAAATATAACTCGTCAATAAATGGAAATATTTCCACTATATCACCCTTATAGACTGGAAATTATTCTTTATAATATTATCCATTACTTGAAAAGAAGGAAAATATCCTGTAAGTTATCCATATATTTAATTAACTCCTCTATAATGATGAAATCTACCAGAATAGCATTTGGAAAACAAGAAAAAAACCTTACCCCTGTACGCCCCTGCCTTGTCGGCAGACAGACAGCAGATGGGTAAATTCCCTCCAGACACTGAACTGTACACAGCACACAACGTCCTGCGGACATCCTATGGGGAGCTGATGGATCAGGTCCGGCAGGTACTGCGTTATCACCATTACGCCTACCGTACCGAGTTGACTTATTGTAATTGGATTGTTCGCTATATAAAGTTCCATGGCAGCAAAAAGCATCCTCGTGATATGGGCAAGTGTGAAATTGAATTATATCTCCATCATCTTGCTGAGGATAAGGATGCTTCGGTGGCGACACAAAGGCAGGCTCACAATGCCATTATCTTTCTCTATGATCAAGTTCTTTGTTTTCCAGTCAGTGAATCTATTGAACCGGTCAAAGCAAAGCAGCAGCGTCATTTACCGGTTGTGATGACTCAAGAGGAAGTGAAGTTGGTTCTCAACCAGATGTAGAGGTATCATTTAATGATGGCGAAGCTACTGTACGGAGGCGGTCTGCGGTTAATAGAGTGTATCCGACTGAGAATTGGAGATCTCGATTTTGAAAGGAACCGGATCAATGTCCGGGGTGCCAAAGGAGGTAAAAATCGTCTGACCTTATTCCCACAGTCAATCCAGGAGGAGTTACGAATTCATATAGCAAAAGTAAAACAATTACATGATCAGGATTTAGCTGAAGGATACGGCAGTACCTATCTTCCTCATGCGTTAGCTAAAAAGTACCCCTACGCTGCCAAAGAGTTGACTTGGCAGTATCTGTTCCCAGCAAAAAAATTAAGTGAAGATCCACGAACAGGAATCATACGTCGGCACCATGTAATGGAATCCGGGTTACAAAAAGCCGTCATGGCTGCAGTGTCTCGAGCGGGCATTACAAAACGAGTTAGCTGTCATACTTTTCGTCACTGTTTTGCTACTCACTTATTAGAAAATGGTGTCAATATTCATGCTGTCCAAGAGTTGATGGGGCATAAAAGTATAAAGACAACTGAAATTTATACTCATGTCATGGAAAAGGAACTTGAGGAAACTCGCAGTCCTTTGGATATACTGGGAGAAAGAGAAAACGATATACTTGACGAGAAGAAATAGCCTTCCAGAAAGATAAGAACATACCTGTCTTATTAAGATTGTCACCTGTCTACCACCAACTTATACTTGAACCATAATTTTCCTAATTTAGAGGATTTTCAAGATTACTTAATCAGGTTAATCATTGTAGTCCTTGTCATCCCTGTCTATCGGTAGGCAGGAGGGTTCAGGCAGTTTGAGGATTATCATAGAGCTGGCTATTTCGACCTGGCAGGACTTTTCCGATCGGCCTGGTTTGCTGCCATTGTAACCCGTTTACGTTTTCTTTACGACTGACGGGTTGCCACCAGCTAACTGCCAACTATCAACTGTACTGGTTGTTGTCTTCTCTATAATTCCCAATGTCAATATATCTTGCACCTCTCTGACGCTCTCGACTAAATTTGTTAGCTTTTCTCGAAACGGAAACGGTATGTTCACACTTTTACAGGAAAAATTTGGTATTATCCTCCGCAACCTGAGGGGTCTGGGGAAGATTTCTGAGAAAAATATCTCGGAAACTAACCGTCTGATACGGCGGGCGCTTTTAGAGGCTGATGTGAATCTCCAGGTCGTGAAAGATTTTGTTACCTCGGTGGAGGAAAAGGCTCACGGATTAACGGTAACCAAATCGGTTACACCCGGTCAACAGTTTACCAAGATCATTCATGATGAATTGACTGATCTACTGGGCAGGGAAGTAGCACCTCTAGTCTTTGCACCCAAGCCTCCCACGGTAATTTTATTGGCCGGGCTCCAAGGATCTGGGAAGACCACCACGGCAGCAAAGTTGGCTAATAACCTGAAGAAGGAAGGTCGACAACCCTACCTGGTAGCGGCGGATGTGTATCGTCCTGCAGCAGTGGAACAGTTGCAGACCCTCGGCCGGCAGATTGAGGTTCCCGTTTGGACTGAAGACCGTGATCCTGTTGCTATTTGCCGGAATGGTATGGATGAAGCCAGACGTCAATCATACGATGTGGTCATTCTTGATACGGCCGGTCGTCTCCATGTGGATAGTGAGATGATGGAAGAGATTGTAGACATCGCCGATGTGACGAAACCTACGGAGATACTTTTCGTAGCGGACGGGATGACCGGTCAGGATGCAGTACACTCTGCCCAGGCTTTTGCTCATGCTCTGGAGATTACCGGATCGATATTGACAAAACTCGATGGCGATGCCCGGGGAGGTGCAGCAGTTTCTATTGCCGCTGTCACCGGTAAACCCATTAAGTTTATTGGTGTTAGTGAAAAGATGAACGGTTTGGAGATATTCTATCCGGATAGAATGGCTGGTCGTATCCTGGGTATGGGTGATATTGTCACCTTGGTAGAAAAGGCACAGGATGTAGTAGCTCGGGAACAGTCAGCCCAAACGGCAGAGAAATTATCACAACAAAAGTTTACACTGGAAGATTTTCAGGAGCAACTCCATCAGATGCAAAAGATGGGTTCTCTCGACCAGCTTATGGGAATGATACCCGGCTTGGGGAAACTGACTAAAAATATGGTATTGGACGAAAAAAAGCTGGTATGGACAGATGCCATTATCTATTCCATGACTCCAGAGGAGCGACATAACCCGGTGATTATTGATGGCAGCCGCAGAAAAAGAATTGCCCGGGGTAGTGGCAGGTCTATTCAGGAAGTGAACAGTCTCCTGAAACAATTCGGACAGCTTCAGAAAATGATGAAGACTCTCTCCCGGTCGAAAAGGAACCGTAAGATGATGGGACAACTAAACAGTATATTTAACTGAGGAGATAAACTTGGCTACAAAAATAAGATTGAAAAGATTAGGACGACGAAACAGACCTTTTTTCCGAGTAATCGTTATTGATTCACGTAAACGTAGAGATGGCGCTGCTATCGAAGAAGTAGGCTGGTATGATCCCATTAAGCAAGATAGTAAGAATTACAAGCTGGAAGCAGAACGTATCCTCCACTGGCTGAATAATGGGGCACAACCAACGTTTACCGTACGCAATTTAATGAAAAA
This sequence comes from Fidelibacterota bacterium, assembly GCA_046861645.1. GTDB lineage: Bacteria > Fidelibacterota > Marinisomatia > Marinisomatales > UBA2128 > UBA2128. The sequence continues at coordinate 32,883 of JBHHUM010000001.1, forward strand.
GGAAGGACTCCTTTACCGCTGGCATTTAATGCGTCAGGGTTTAGATGAGAAAACTATCGACCAGGAGATGCAGAAGTGGGCGATGGATCGCGAAATTCGTTTGAAGGAGAAAGCTGAAAAAACTCCGGAAAAGTCGAAGAAGAAGACTGATATTGAACCAACGGCTGAAGAGACAGTTGCAGAGGCAGAAGCAGCTGTGGAAACTGAATCAAAGGGTGAGGGTGTATCTGAGGCTGAGGAGGAAATAGAAGAAGTAACACCTGAAGATGAAAGTAAGACAGAAGCAGAACCGGAGTCTGAAGCAGAGGCAGGAGCTGAGTCAGAGGGTGAGGGTGAAGCTAAGGCTGAGGAGAAGATAGAAGCAGCAACGACTGAAGATGAAAGTAAAGTAGTGCCAGAGGCGGTATCAGAAACAGAAGAAGAGGATGAAGGTGCAACTGAAACCGAAACAGAAAATAATTCCAACGACACTGACGAAAAAATTAAGGAAGAATAATCTTTAGGTTCGTACAAGGGTATAGTTCTGTGAGTGATACTGGAGATAATTTAAGTGTGACTTTAAAGAAGATATTCATTATTACACCATTTCCTGAAATGGTGGAAGCAGTATTAGGAGAGAGTATACTCCGACGGGCTGCTGAGAAAAAGATTGTGGAATACCACATCATTAATTTACGTGATTACGCTACAGGAAAATTTAAACAGATAGACGATTACCCTTTTGGGGGTGGTACAGGTATGATCATGATGCCAGAGCCCATTATGAAAGCCATGGATCGAGTTAAGGAAATCGATACCTCTGCTTCAAACATGAGTGTGATTTTTCCAACTCCTCAGGGGGAGCAACTTACCCAGGAGAAATCCTGGAAGCTATCCCGGTCAGAGGCGTTGGTATTTATTTCCGGTCACTATAAGGGGATGGACGAGCGCATTCGGGAGTCCATTATAACTGATGAAATATCGATTGGTGATTATGTATTAACTAACGGGGAACTCCCCACGCTGGTAATCCTTGATACGGTCGTCAGATTAATTCCCGGAGTCCTGGGTGATGAGGAATCGGCTAACAGCGATTCTTTTACGAATGAGCTACTGGATCATCCGCATTATACCAGGCCGGCAGAAGTTCGCGGCCTGCAAGTTCCAGAAGTACTTTTAAGTGGGCATCATAGCAGAATTGAAGAGTGGCGGTTAAAACAGCGCGAAAAGCGAACTCGATCCCGCCGTCCAGATCTATGGAAGGCATATAAAGGAAAACAAACCAGTTGAGGTAAATACGATGGAACCACAGAAATTTACAAAAAATTATCTGCGAGATGATATTCCGGATTTTCGAGCAGGAGATACCGTGGGCGTAAATGTGAAAGTAGTTGAAGGAGGTAAGGAACGTATTCAACGGTTTGAAGGAGTCGTGCTCTCTAAAAGAGGTTCAGGAACCAACTCTACATTTACAGTACGCAAGGTCTCTTCAGGTATCGGCGTGGAGCGTATCTTTCCCCTCCATTCACCCACTATTGCTAATATTGTTGTAACACGTAGGGGAAAAGTGAGAAGGGCAAAACTGTATTATTTACGGAAGCTCAGGGGTAAAGCAGCCCGAATCAAGGAACGCCGATAGAGTTCTTATTAATAAAGATGGAATCTGTGGCAGGGGTGAACAGTTTGTTTAACCCCTGTCTTGTCTTAAATAGTATTGATTTGCAGCTCTGAAAGTATGGCGACTCGCGAATCTAAGACTATTATTATCATTACCGGGTTATCCCATTTTGCTGTGCACAGCAGTATGCTTTTTTTCCCTGCTCTTTTGTTAGTTTTTCAAAATGAATTCTCTGCTGAGCCTGTCTCTCTGGCCAAGCTTGGATGGATCTATACCTTATCCAATTTCATGTTCGGATTAGGTGCGATACCTGCCGGTTGGATTGAAGGAAAAGTTGGTGGCAGAAAACTCTTATTAGTTTACCAGTTTGGAGCTGCAGTTTCAGCTTTGATGGCGGCATTATCATGGAATTTAGCTTTTCTGACCATCGCCCTTGTCTTTCTGGGGTTGTTTTCCTCTATCTACCATCCAGCCGGCCTAACTATTATATCTCGTAGAATTCGTCAAACCAGTCGAGCTATGGGATATCACGGGATAGCCGGTAGTGCCGGTTTGGCTGCCGGTCCGATCTTTGCTTCCCTAATGGCGGTTACTGGATCCTGGCGTATGGCTTATGCTACGATTGGAATCTTCTGCCTGTTCTTAGCCTGGGCGACTAAGTTCTTCATTCCGGCTCGAAAAAGCGAAGTTGAAGAAGATATTATCCAGACGGAAATTACAAGGATGAAACCACTGGCAATTTATTATCTAATAGCTGTTTTTATCGGACTTACCTTCTACGGTTTTAAAACTTACATGCCGGTACATTTCAGCTTGAATGCCACAGGACTATTGGAAAAGTGGGATATTATCATCCGGGGTGGATTGTTTTCAACTATTGTGCTTTTAGCAGGAATTGGGGGGCAGATTATCGGTGGTAGATTAGGTGATCGGTATAATCGTCCTAATCTGTTGGTCTTGATTTTTATGATACAAACCCCTGTGTTAATTGCTTTTGGTCTTAGCACTGGACCTTCTGTCTTGGTCTGGGGTGTATTGCTGGGAGTGTTACACTTCTCCCATCAACCCGTCGGGAATTCATTAATAGCTCAATATACTACCTCACTCAACCGGGGAATGGGTTATGGTATTTCGTTTTTTCTGAGTTTTGGATTAGGATCTTTTGCCTCTGGAATTAGTGGTTCTTTGGCGGAAAGTCATGGCGTTCAAGTCGTTTTTCCCTTTGTCGCTATTTTTATGGCTTGTGCCTTTCTACTTGCGCTATATTTACGGAAGATTTCATGAATTATCTGTTGTTTCCCTTGCAATTAAGTGATCCCCCTTCTATCTTGTTAAGTTGAGATGATATAATGAAACTACAAGAAATTCCATCGGTCAATACTATTTTGGAAAGCCTTGATTTATCTACAATCACTGTACCTCGAAGTTTCGTCACCGACTTGATTCGCCTGGAACTTTCAATGCTGCGCCGAGAAGTTGGATTGGGGAAGATAAGGAAGACTCGCAGTGAATTAATTGAGCAAGTCCAACAGAATGTAATTCATGCCACTGAGAAAAGCCTAAAGCAGGTTATTAATGGGACGGGAATTGTCCTGCATACAGGTCTTGGACGTGCGCCTCTTGACCAGCAAGTCATTCTGCAATCGGTCAAACGGGTAGCTGGTTATACCAATCTGGAACTTGATCTCGAAACAGGGAGAAGAGGTGAACGACTTAATCACGTTGAGGCTCTACTTAATTCCCTCGCGGGTTCAGAAGCCTCCCTATTAGTTAATAACAATGCTGCTGCTGTACTTTTGGCACTTAATACCGTGGCGGAGGGGCAGGAAGTTATCATCTCCCGGGGGCAGTTGGTGGAAATTGGAGGTTCTTTCAGGATTCCAGATGTAATCATCAAAAGTGGAGCCATTCTTAAAGAAGTCGGGACTACAAACCGTACTCATGAAAAAGATTATAGACAAGCAATTACTCCTCAGACTGGTGCAATCCTTTATGCCCACACCAGCAATTATCGGATTGAAGGATTTACTCAAGAAGTAGTTATCTTCGATTTAGCCCGGCTTGCAAGAAAAAAACACCTACCTCTGATTGTTGATTTAGGTAGTGGGGCTCTCTTCGATTTGATGGAAATCAACCTTCCCTCAGAACCAGTAGTGAAAGAAGTTTTAAAGCAAGGTGCTCATCTGGTTACATTCTCAGGTGATAAGCTGTTGGGAGGTCCACAGGCGGGTCTCGTCTGTGGTCAAAAGGTGATCGTAAAGAAGTTGCTGAAAAATCCTCTTTATCGAGCCCTCAGATGTGATAAAATGACTTTAGGCTTAATGGAGGAGACATTGAGAAATTATCAGGATGTTCCTACCTTGAGTAAGAATTTAACCTATCGCTTGTTGAAGACCAATCGATCAAGTTTAATTAGACGAGCTAAACGAATAGTGGATAGTTTACCTAAACCAGTCGTACAGCAGCTTGGTATCACGGTAGTAACTTCTCAAGCGGAGGCTGGAAGTGGTTCCTTACCTACAGAGACCATGGAAAGTGCCGCTCTGCAATTTAATAGTAAAGCCATAAAACCTTCATTACTGGCAGCCGCGTTCCGGCGAGGAACTCCGCCGGTTTTGGGCTACATTTCTGATAACAAATTCTTCCTGGATATGAAAGCTATCTTACCCTCACAAACCAGACCTTTATCAGCTTTTATAAAAGCTGTTTTTAATGAAGTCTCATAATGATGTCTCAAGTCATAATTGGCACCGCCGGACATATCGATCATGGTAAAACAGCTCTGGTTAAAGCGTTAACCGGTACAGATACTGATCGATTACCGGAAGAGCAACGTCGGGGAATGACTATCGACCTCGGTTTTGCGTTCCTGACTGATCATATCACAATCATTGATGTTCCTGGGCATGAAAAGTTTATCCGTAATATGGTAGCTGGAGTTAGTACAGTGGACATTGCTTTACTGGCCATTGCTGCCGATGATGGTATCATGCCCCAGACCCGGGAACATCTTGACATCCTGCAACTCTTAAAAGTGCAGAAAGGGTGTGTAGCAATAACAAAATGTGATCTATCTGAAAGCAAGGAGTGGCTTTATTTATTGGAAGAAGATATTAAAGATTATATAGGTGGTACCACTCTAAAAGAAATGCCCATCGTCAGGACATCTGCTGTCACTGGGGAGGGTATTACCGATCTTAAAAAGTACCTTTTGAATCTTTCCAATCAGGTGCAAGCTCGAAGTGACCGTGGGTTTTTCCGGCAATCCATTGATCGAGTGTTCACCATGAAAGGTTTTGGTACGGTGGTTACTGGCACTGTTATCAGTGGTTCTGCCACCGTCGGAGATTCTATCGAGATTGTGCCTGGTGAAGTAACAGCTAAAATCAGGAGTTTGCAATCCCACGGCAAAGATGTTAAAATGGTGCAGGTGGGCGATAGATCGGCTGTGAATCTGAGTGGGGTTGATCGTCAATCGTTGAAACGAGGTTCGCAAATCGTCTCAGACGGTTTTCTCAAAGCTGTAAAATCATTTGGAGCCCATATCTCTCTGACTTTAAATACGTCCCGTAAATTGAAACATGAGCAACGAGTTCGTGTTCATATTGGTACGGACGAGATCATGGGTCGGGTCTACATTGTGAGTTCTAATCGCCACAAAAGTATTCAGGGTGGAGAAGAGGCTACGGTTCTTATCCGCCTGGAAAAGCCAGCTCCATTAGCTATGGATGATCCCTTAATCATTCGCCTCTATTCTCCACCGGAAACTCTGGGCGGTGGGACGGTCATCGATACCTATCCACCATTCAGATGGAAAGATACCAGAAAGTGGTTACAAGTTCTTGATGAATCTTCAAACGATATTCGCCCAACTCTTTTTTTCAAGCAGGATAAATCCGCTCCCAAAACATTGTTACAGTTGTGCCAGAGATTTCAAATGGGCTCAGATCAATTGCAAGCATATCTAGAGACATTGGATTTAATTCATTTTGGTCCCGAACGCGATCCTTTTATTGCACTTGCAGATGATATTGAAGAACAAAAGTTGGCGTTGTTGGATGTTGTGAACACCTATCACGAACAGAAAGTTTATCGTTTGGGTATACCCAGGGATGAACTCCGACAGAAATTGGGTTATAGCGAAGCACTTTTTGATTTTCTCCTAAGTGAACTAGTGGGAAAGAAGGAGTTGGAGATCAGAGATGGACTTGTCAGGGCCAGTGGGTATGTAATGACACTCAGTGAAAGTGACCAGGTTCAGGTTCAGAAGGTTTTCAATAAGCTTCAGAAATATGGTACTACCCCACCAGTGGTTATTGATTTAGCACGAGAACTGGGATTGTCTGAAAAAAAGGTCCAGGAAATTTTACATGTTTTGAAAAATGAGCAACGGGTAACAGATATCTCTAGGAATTTATGGTACAGTACCAAAGTCCTTTCTGAATTGGAGAGGACAATTCGAAAATATTTTACTACTCACCAAACTATGTCAGTCCTTGATTTCAAGAGTCTCACCAAGACCACACGTAAACATGCGATTCCATTGCTTGAGTATTTAGATCGTCATGAAATAACGCTTCGTGAGGGTGACAGGAGAGTTTTAGCATGACATCCTCGAAAAAAGGAAAATCAGGGAAAATGACACCCCTCATGAAACAATATTATGAGGTTAAGAGTCAACATCCAGATGCATTGGTACTTTTTAGGATGGGAGATTTTTTCGAGACATTTGATGAAGATGCCAAAATCACTTCCCGGATTTTGGATATTACTCTGACAAAGAGGTCAAATGGAGCTGCTGCAGAAGTGCCCTTGGCCGGCTTTCCCCATCATGCTTTGGACTCTTATCTACCCAAATTAGTGGAGGCGGGACTCCGTGTAGCCATTTGCGAACAGGTTGAAGACCCCAAACTGGCCAAAGGAATTGTCAAGAGGGAAGTGATCGAGGTAGTGACTCCAGGTACCGCTTCTGTTGAAGGTATTTCCCGTCCCCAAAGAAACAATTTTTTAGGAGCCTTTTTCAGCGGACATGAAAGAGTAGGTTTTTCTTTTCTGGATCATTCCACAGGCGAATTTTACGTCGGTGAGTGTCCAGAAGAAAATCTATCGGAAACAGTACTGAAATTTTCTCCAAGGGAAGTTATTATAGAGGAAGGACGTCCCTACAGTGAAGAGCAATGGTATCAACGTTTAAAACCTTTCATTACTGAGATGGATGAGTGGGCTTTTGACATAAAAGCGGCACAGCAATCTCTTACCGAACAATTGGGGACACCTTCTTTGAAACCCTTTGGTTGTGATGATCTCAATGAAGGAATTGCAGCTGCTGGAATAATCTTGAGTTATGTACAACGTAATATTCCTAACAGTGTTGCTCATATCACTCGACTGAGGAGAGTACGAGATGAAAATGTTATGGGACTGGATGCCTTCACGATTCGCAATTTGGAGCTGTTTCAGTCTCTATCCACACAGGGAACCCATGGAACGCTCATTTCAATATTAGATCAAACGGTTACTCCCGGGGGAGGGCGACTGTTGCGCAGACGGCTACAGTATCCCCTGGTGAACTGTAAAGAAATAGAACATAGACTGGATCGGGTGGCAGGGTTTTTAGAGGATAGTGATCTAAGATCGGAAGTGAGACATCAGCTCTCTCTCTGTACTGATTTGGAGCGTAATCTGGCCCGTTTGAGTCGAGGGCGAGGTTCACCACGAGATGCGGCAAGTATTAGTTCAACCCTCTCCTTGTTTCCAGAAATCTGTGTCACAATAGGTGAATCAGATAACAATTCCTTACATGAGTTAGTTTCTGAAACACCAGATACGTCATCAATTGTCCAACGAATTGTTACTACCTTGGTGGATGATGTGCCCATCAGTCTGACCAAAGGAAGAGTTATACGTCAGGGAGTGGATAGCGAACTAGACGAACTCAGGGCTATCGCCGTCAGTGGCAAAGATTGGATTGCAGCTATGCAGGAAAGTGAACGGCAGGCCACAGGTATTCCTTCCTTGAAAGTTGGTTATAACAAGGTATTTGGATATTATTTGTCTGTCACAAAGAGCCAACTGGAAAAAGTACCTGAACATTATATACGAAAGCAGACGCTCGTTAATGCAGAAAGATATGTGACACCTGAGCTGAAAGAATATGAGGAGAAAATTCTCACTTCCGAGGAGAAGATACTGGAAATTGAATTACGGATCTTTAACGAGTTGCGGTTGTGGATTTTGGAACAAGCTAAGCTTATTCAGCAAAGTGCCTTTCTGCTAAACGAAATTGATTTTATTACTACGTTAGCCGAGGTTGCCCAGCAAAATAATTATGTTAAGCCACGTATAACTGATGAGACACGTTTAATCTTAAAGGAGTCTCGACATCCAGTGATAGAAGCTATTCTTCCTTCTGGCGAAGAGTTCGTTGCCAATGATTTAAGCATGAATTGCTCTAAGAGTCAGATTCTACTCATTACGGGACCTAATATGGCTGGGAAATCCACTTATCTACGCCAGATAGGCTTAATCGTAGTCCTGGCTCAGATGGGCAGTTTTGTACCTGCCCGAGAGGCTGAAATAGGTATAGTAGATCGCCTTTTCACACGTGTAGGTGCAAGTGATAACCTGGCTGGAGGGGAATCTACGTTCCTCGTCGAAATGATTGAAGCCGCCAATATACTCAATAATGCTACCCCTCAAAGCCTGATTATTTTCGATGAAATCGGTCGTGGAACGGCCACTTTTGATGGTCTGTCGTTGGCCTGGGCTATAACCGAATTTGTACATAACACGCCTTATGCTCAGGCTCGTACGCTTTTTGCCACCCACTATCATGAACTGACTGAATTAGAAGAAATTCTGGAAAGGGTAGTTAATTATAATGTAGCCGTAAAGGAATTTGGTGATAAAGTGGTATTTTTAAGAAAGATTGTTCCTGGTCCAACTGATAAAAGCTATGGCATTCATGTGGCGAAAATGGCTGGACTACCCGGTCCGGTGATTAACCGAGCTACTGAGATTCTCAGTCACTTAATCAGACACGAATCTCTACAAGTTGATGGAACCGCACCGCCCAAGGATGCGTCTAAGCAGATAAACTTGTTTCAGGAAGAAGAATCCAATTTGAAAAAAAAGTTGGCCGAACTCGAGATTAATAACATGACTCCATTGGAAGCTCTGCAAGAGTTAGACAGGCTCAAGTCTGAATACGGACTCTGAACTGTACATGAAGTTTCTTGAATTAACACTAATATTTACTCTTTCAGTGACCCTTCTTCCTGGTGAGTCCATTTGGATAAAGTATGGAAATCAGGCTTTTAAAGGTGCAGGTGATGCTCGTACTATCGCCCTTAGTGAATCTAATTCGGCTGTTATTACAGGTCCCTTTGCCGCCCTCTGGAATCCATCTAATTTAGCTTTGGAGGGTAGACAAACATTTGTTTATGCACATCAAGAGCGGTTTGCAGGGATCGTGAATTTTGATGTTGTAGCAGTTAATCTTAAGAAATACTTGGATATGAATTGGTCCTTGGTACTAATTAGACAAGGGGTGGAGGGAATACCTAATACTACTCAGGCTCTTTACCTCGGTACAGGATCACTTGATAATCCAGATGAAAGAATTCTGGAATCAGAAGTGACCTATTTCAATCAGGTACAATGGGCTGCGGTATTCGGAGGAGGATTTAAAAGAGGACAGTGGGATTTGGGCAGTAATTTGCGTTTGTTAAATCATCGCTTAGGAAGATATTCTGGTTATGGGGTTGGCTTTGATTTAAGTATATCCCGGAATTTCTTCCGAGGGAACAGAAGTGCCCTTATCCTTAAAGATATTACTACCTCCTGGGTTGTGTGGGATTCTGGAACAGTAGAACGAATTGCTCCTACCATCGTCTTAAGTGATGGTCAAAAGCTGAAATTGGAAAAAATGAATACGGATATTACTCTGACTACCTCAGTGAATCTTAATCTTAACGGTAGAAACCTGACGGATGATTTTACTTTAGGTACTATAGGGGCTCAGTATTTTGGGGGGGTGGAAATTGGCTATCGGGATAGGGTTCATCTGCGTTTAGGCAGACATCCGCTAACTGAATTTACATTAGGAGTGGGGTTGACTTTTCCCTTTGGTGGACTTGATTATGCTTTTTCTCCTTCTCCAGGAAGTAGCATCCTGGGTAATAGTCACCATGTTGCTTTGAAACTAAGGCTTGAATACCTACATTTACTGCGTGAGCGTTTGCTTGGTTGAATGTGGATAACTTCTTGATAATCGGAGTTTTATTCATCCAGTTTGCTGTTGCACCACCGAGTGAGTTCCGGTAAATTCCAACTCTTCATCGAAAGATAAAATTGATAAAAAGTATGACAGGTTTTGGCTCTGGTTCTTTAGAGTCGATAGATCACAGATTATTCATAGAAGTCCGTGCAGTAAATGGACGTTTCTTTGAGGCAAAAATTAGACTGCCTCGAACGGCGGTTTCTTTGGAGCATCTCATCAGAAAGAAGGTTAAGGAAATCTGTCAGCGGGGGCATTTCTCTGTGCTGGTGGAAATTGAGAGAAATGTGGGTGAGAATGGTTCTACACTCTTCGATAGAGAGAAGTTTGAGAACTATCGATCGATACTTGCCGCAATTAAAGAAGAATATGGAGAAAGTCTTGACATTGATCAAGTCATCACTATTAATGATCTATTGCAGCATCAAAAAAAGTTTGAGGTTAGTACTGATGATCTGATGAGAATTTTAGTGGATGCTTTAGAGCAATTAGATAAAATGCGCGCTGCTGAAGGTATGATTCTCGCTGAAGATATGCAGGCACGAACTCAAAAGTTAAGTAGCTACCTAAAAGAAATTGAGGACTACTGGGGAAAACGGTCATCGTTAATTCGTGAGGAATATGAATCCAAAATAGCTCAAATAGCAGGGGAAGTGAACACTGAATCTTCAAGGATAATCCAGGAAGCGGCCATATTAGCAGAAAAGTTAGATATCACCGAAGAATGTGTCCGCTGCCAAAGTCATCTTGATCAGTTTGCATCATTACTTGAGTCAGAGGATCCAGTAGGTAAAAGGATGAACTTTCTGTTGCAGGAAATTAACCGCGAAATCAACACTGTTGGAGCCAAATCGAATCAACTGGAAGTCATTCAAAGAGTTGTGGATATGAAAGATGAAGTAGAAAAATTGAAGGAACAGGTTCAGAACGTTCTGTGATGAAAAATTTAATAGTAATTTCTGCTCCTTCTGGAGCGGGTAAAACCACCATCTGCCGGGAACTGCAGAAACGACGCCCAGATTTGGAATTTTCCGTATCTTGTACGACTCGTCCCAAACGATCTTACGAAATAGAAGGTGTTGATTATGAGTTTATTGATGAAAAAGAGTTCCAAAGACGTGTAGTTGACAACGAACTGGTGGAACATGAAGAAGTCCATGGTTTTCTTTATGGAACCCCCCGTAAAGTGGTGGAGAAAGTTATTGCTGAGGATAGATTATTGCTACTTGAAGTAGATGTAAAGGGAGGTCTCTCCATTAAGAATAGCTATCCAAAAAACACTTTGGCTATTTTCATAAAGCCACCTAGTGTGGAAGAACTCCAACGCAGACTAAGACGACGGGGGTCTGAACCGGAAGAACGAATAGTAAAACGGCTTGAACGGATGGAATTAGAAATGTTATATGAACCAAAGTATGATATTACCGTGGTGAATGAAGATTTGGATGCAACGGTGACATCAGTCATGAATTCAATTGAATTAACTAACCAGGTAGAGGAGGAAACATGGGATTGAAAAGTGTTCCCAATAGGGAGATTGAGAAACTTGCCGGAGATATGTTTGAAGCAACAGTAGTAACCTCTCAAAGGTCTCGTCAGATTGTGGCCAGGCGCCATGCTTTGAAGGAAATAAGGGAATTTGAAGAAGAACCGAACCTGATGGACGAAGCTTTAGTACAGGAAGAAGATTATATTGAAGAGGAAAAGGCCACCACGGTGGCTCTGAAGGAATTTCTTCGAGGAGAACTTAAATGGAAGTACAGTTACAGTGTGGAGGAAAACGAAGAGATTTAGTGGGTGAGAAAATTTCTACAAATGAACTGATTAAACGTTATTTCTCACAGACAAAGGAAATGTTTGGGGACGATCTATTTATATCTTTTCCTGAGAACAGTTCAGTCGGAAACACTATCAAGAGTCTTGCAGATTTCGAGCGATCAATCTCGAACTGTAGAAAATGCAATCTCTGGAAGGGGAGAACAAACTTTGTGTTTGGAGTTGGTGATCCCCACGCTGATTTGGTGCTTGTAGGTGAAGCCCCAGGCCGGGAAGAGGATTTGCAGGGAGAACCTTTTGTAGGGCGAGCAGGTCATCTTTTAGACAAAATTTTGGCGGCTATTAACTTAAAACGGGCAGAGGTATACATCTGTAATGTTCTGAAAAGTCGACCACCTGATAACCGTACACCTCATCAAGATGAAATTGATACTTGTCTGCCTTATTTGGAAACCCAGTTAGAAATTATCGATCCTAAGCTCATTGTTGCTTTGGGCGCCACAGCAGCCCAAACATTGTTGAAAGTCAAAACTCCACTGGGGAAATTGAGGTCGCAATTATGGAGTTGGCGGCGGTATAGACTCGTTGTAACATATCATCCTGCTGCTCTGCTACGTAATCAGAGTTGGAAACACCCAGCCTGGGAGGATTTTCAATGGATACAAAAGTTACTTGAGGCTTAATTATGGCCAATGAACAGGTTCAATCTGAATTAAGAATTCCACCACAGGCTCTTGAAGCGGAAGAAGCTGTCCTCGGGGCGATGTTGACTTCAAAAGATGCTGTAGGTAGGGCTATGGAGATATTGACAGCGGAAAATTTTTATAAAGAAGCCCATGTGAAAATATTCCGGGCGATGGAAGATATATTTAATTCAGGTGATCCGGTCGATTCCATCTCTCTTATTAACGAACTGAAGAAACGTAAGGAACTCGATGCCTGTGGAGGGTCTTATTATATCACCGGTTTGGCAGAGAGTGTTCCTACTTCTGCTAATACAGAGCACTACGCCAAGATAGTACTGGAAAAAGCTAGCTTAAGACGACTGATTGAAGTGGCTGCTACTTTATCTCAGGATGCGTATCGAGATCAGGTTGATGTAGATGATATTCTCGATAGGGCAGAGCAAAGAATCTTTTCCATTTCCCAGAACCGCCTTAGAGGTGGATTTTTGCAACTGAATCCTGTTTTGCAGCAAACATTTGAAGAGTTGGATAGAATCCATCAAAAGCCCGGGACAGTGACTGGAATTCCCTCCGGATTGATAGATCTTGATGAAATCACCAGTGGCTTTCAGAATAGTGAATTGATCATAGTTGCTGGTCGCCCAGGAATGGGGAAAACTGCCCTGGCGCTCACCTTTGCGCGTAATGCTGCTGTTGATTATGGAGTACCTTCAGGGGTTTTCAGCCTGGAAATGTCCAATCAACAGTTAGCCTTGAGGTTGTTGTGCTCAGAGGCCAGGGTAGACAGTCATCTCGTTCGCACAGGAAGGTTGCCTAAGGATCAGTGGAAAAATCTCTCCTTCTCCGTGGGTACTTTAGCCGATGCGCCCATATATCTGGATGATACTCCGGCAATGGGCATAACGGAATTGAGAGCTAAAGCGAGGCGTTTGAAGGCTGAGAAGGATGTACAGATGATTATTGTCGACTATCTTCAACTTATGAAAGGACCGGCTCGTATAGAAAACCGCCAACAGGAAATCTCAACTATTTCCCGATCACTGAAAGCTTTGGCAAAAGAAATAAATGTTCCGGTGCTTGCTGTCTCTCAGCTCTCCCGTGCAGTGGAAGCTAGAAGTGATCATCGTCCTCAACTGGCTGATTTGCGAGAAAGTGGTGCAATCGAACAGGATGCAGATTTGGTGATGTTCCTTTATCGAAAGTGGATGTATTCTCGTGATGAAGAAGATAGAGGTTTAGCCGATATTATTGTTGCCAAACAGAGAAACGGTCCAACTCGAACAATTCAAGCCACTTTTGTAGATAAGTACGCCAAGTTCGAGAGCAAGGCAAGACTTGAGGAGGCAACTGCTGAAGTACCCTTTTAATGAAAATCGCTAGCCTTATACCAACTGTCACAGGAGCTTATCCTAAGGATTTCACATTACTTGTAGATCTTGTAACGGGGAATGGTAGAGCGTCGAAAGAAGATATTACAGATTTTTTTTGGAAAGCCTATCAATATAGTCAATCTAAACATGAAGGACAAAGTCGAGAATCGGGGAAGCCTTATTTTGGTCACTGTTATGCTGTAGCTAAGTTATTGGCCGAATGGCAAATGGACACAGCAACCATCATTTCCGGTATTCTTCATGACAGTTTAGAAGATACTGAGGCAACTTACGACGAACTGGTCGAAATGTTTGGACTTGATGTTGCCGATCTTGTTGATGGAGTGACAAAGTTGGCTGACGTTCGCTTCAGTAGTCGAAAACAGGAGCAAGCAGAGAACCTGATGAAAATGCTATTATCCATGGCCAGGGATATTCGGGTTATTATCATAAAATTCGCCGATCGCTACCACAATATGATGACTATCGAACATCTACCTCTCAGGAGACAACACCGCATCGCCATAGAGACGAGAGACGTTTACTCTCCTCTGGCACACCGCTTGGGGATGCATCAGGTAAAGAGCCAGTTGGATGACTTAGTTCTTAAAACTCTTGAACCCGATTTATTTAAGGAAATCAGAAAGAGCTTGAAATCTACATTTGGGTACCGACAAAAGTATGTTCGTGAAATAACTTTACCTTTGAAAGAACAATTACAAAAATTAGGGGTAGAATATTCGGTAAGTAGTCGACTTAAGTCCTACTCTTCTATTGCGGGAAAGATGAAAAAAAGCCAAAAACCTTTGAATGAGCTTTACGATATTTACGCTATCAGAGTTATAGTTCAGGATATTCCAGCTTGTTATACTGTTCTTGGTACAATCCATCAACTCTTTACTCCCGTTCATGAACGATTCAAAGATTTTATTGCTACACCTAAAATTAATGGGTACCAATCATTACATACCACAGTTGTGGGATCCTCAGGTCGAATGGTGGAAATACAAATTCGTACTCAGGAAATGGATAGAACTGCAGAAATAGGGGTTGCTGCTCATTGGCGTTATAAAGAAAACGAAAAAAGCGATGGTGATTTGGATAGGCATATTAATTGGTTACGGGATTTGGTAGCCATTCTTCAGGATGAATCTTCTAATCCAGCAGAATTTATGAATCTTCTCCAGATTGATCTTTTTCAGGATGAAGTATTTTGTTTTACTCCAGCTGGCGATCTAATTCAGCTTCCGGTCAATTCTACACCAATTGATTTTGCATATGCTGTCCACACCGAAGTAGGAAACCATTGTCTTAGCGCCAAGGTTAACGGTAAGATAGTACCCCTCAATACTTCTTTACAGAGTGGACAGACCATAGAGATAATCACTTCTGATTCTCAATCTCCAAGTTACGGTTGGCTAAAGGTTGTACGAACGAGCAAAGCACGTACATCTATCCGTCGTTGGATTCATAAAGTGGAACGTGAGGAAAGTATTAAATTAGGACGGGAAATTCTCGATAAAACACTCCGTCGTTTGAAATTGACTCACTTGATTAAGGAGATAAAGAAAGCCCCTCCAGCTACGGGATATGGTGATGAGGAATCCATCATGGCGGCTATCGGAGCAGGTCAGATTACAGTTCGAGATCTCATCCTGAAAATATCTCCAGAAACTGAAGAATCAGGGCTTAATGAGATTGATGAAAAGGAGCGTTTCTTATCTGCTGCTCGTAGAACTGTTAAAGGAGTTCGCGTTCATGGAATTGACAATATTATGATGAATTTTGGTAAGTGTTGTAATCCTATTCCAGGAGATGATATTATTGGTTTTGTGACCCGGGGTAGAGGTGTAACAGTTCATCGTCTGGCGTGTAAAAATCTTCCCGTCATGAGTGAGGATTTGGACAGGATCTTAGAAGTGGAGTGGAATGTTAGTCGTAAAGAGGAATTTTTAGTAAGACTAAAGGTAGTTGCTGAGGATCGGAAAGGATATCTCAAAGATTTAACAGAAGCTATCTCGGGATTAAATATCAATATCACGAGTGTAGACATCAAAGTGGATGAAAGCGGTGTAGCAAACTGCTTCTTGGTTGTGACTGTACCTAATCTGCGCCGGTTGAATTCGGTACTGCGACGGATTGGTGAGGTCACAGGAACAATATACTCAGAAAGGGCATCTTAAAATGAGCACAAAATACACAAAAAAAGATATTTCAAAAGAAGTCGCATCAAGAATGGGAAAAAGTTTTCTTGAATCTCATTCCCTGGTTTCGGAAGTATTCAATATTATCCAGGAAATGCTTTCCGGGGATGATCACAATATTCGCATCGAAGTCAGGGGATTTGGTACTCTTCAAGTTAAGCCGACCAAGGCAAAACCTCGAGCTCGTAATCCTCGGACCAACGAAGAAGTTTTCGTACCTCCTCACCGGAAGACCCATTTTAAACCCGGCCGAATCCTGAAAGAAAAACTTTCTCGACCCATTTAGTTCTGTCCCTAAACATGGGTAGGATCCTTGGAATCGATTACGGCTCCAAACGAGTAGGTCTGGCTATTTCTGATGCCAACCAGACAATCGCTTCTCCGTATATTACAATTTCAACCAGTGATCTAAATGAATTATTAAGAGAACTGGCTGGGATTGTGGAAGCTGAAGAAGTGAAACAGATTGTGATTGGGTTGCCAATTGGACTCAAGGGTGGTCATACTGAACAGACTAACGAAATTATTTCCTTTACTGATACCATTCGAAAACAGTTTGCTGTGAAAGTGATAAATTTCGATGAGAGGCTAACTTCAATTCAAGCCAAACGGGCCCTTATGTCAGTAGGAAAAAAGCCAAGTCTGGAACGGGATTTAGTGAATAAAACTGCTGCTGCTATTATGCTACAGGCATTTCTCGACAGCAGAAAATGAACGTCTTCCTGCCCTTATTAAAGAGACCATACTGGCAATTAGCAGTTGCATCGGGTGTTCTAACAGGACTTTCTTATCCGCCCTTTAAACTGGGTGTACTGGCCTATATAGGATTCATTCCTTTTATAGAAATTATCACTTCAGCTCCCCCAGGAAAGGCGTCTCGCTGGGGATTAATTACTGGCTTAATTTCCAATACCATCGTTCTATATTGGTTGGCTTTTAACTCTGGGGCAACATTCTGGGTAGTCTTTTTATCTCTATTAGGTGCTGTAATTTACTTATCGTTTTATTGGTTTCTTTTTTCAGCTATTATCTCGTGGTTCCATTCTCGCACTGGAAAGGGTTTATTACTCATTCCCTTTCTATGGGTTACCATGGAATTATGCCAATCATTTGGACTGTTGGCTTTCCCCTGGATCTCACTGGCTACCACACAGGCAGACTATTTACCACCTATTCAAATAGTAGAATTTACAGGAATTTATGGGATATCATTCTGGATCATCCTTTTAAATACTCTACTGTACCAAATGTTTCGAGCACCCGCCCCTTTGTACCCTCGATTGCAAAAGTGGGCGGCTGTTATTCTTGTCCTGCCCTGGCTTTATGGGTATAGCAGGCTGGTTACTCTTCCGAAAGATAATAATGGTGAGGAAAAAATTACAATCGCTGTCGTGCAACCCAATATGGGTCCTCATGATAAGTGGGATAGTACCAAGCGTCAATGGGTTTTTGATGTTTTAGATTCCCTATATGTTCAGGCTGCTCAAGAGGGAATTGACATGGTGGTTTGGCCAGAAAGTGCCGTTCCTACTTATCTACGGAGTGATCGCTATAGACGAAGACGTATTCAACAAAGAGTTACAGAATATGATACTCCTCTTTTCACTGGTGCTTTAGACTATAGTAGAAAAGAAGGGTATCTGGAACACTATAATAGCATATTCATGTTTTCAACTGATGGAAATATTGTTTCGTATGATAAGATTCATCTTGTACCTATGGCAGAATACAATCCCCTTGATGCTAAAGTATCTTTGACCGAGAATTTGAGTTTTGGTCAATTTAATCCAGGAACACGTTACACAGATTTTTTCCTGGATGATATTCAGTTTGCGGGTGTAATCTGTTATGAGTCCACCTTCCCACGACTCGTTAAGCAGTTGGTTTCTCAAGGGGCAAAATTTTTAGTTGTGGTGGTGAATGATGGTTGGTTTGGGAATACTTCTGAACCCTATCAACATGCCGCCTTAGCTCGTTTACGGGCGGTGGAACATCGTATGCCAGTATTGCGTAGTGCGAATACTGGAATTTCTCTTCACATTGATAAGTCAGGGAGGTTTATTTCTAAACTGAATTTAGACGAGAGAGGGGTGATCTATGCTGGCATTTCTCCAGCTGATGAATTAACCTTCTATGGTCAGAATGGTGATATTTTTGCCTGGATAGCAACCTTATGTACTTGTTTAGGAGGATTTTTGATTTGGCGCAGAAAACAATAGTATTGTTGTACATATTTGCTCTGGTATTTCCTTGCCAAATTGATGCCTCTGGATTTGAAACAGAAACCAGCAATTCCTCAGTAAATTTATTTCTATCAACTCAGAGTAGTCAAAATACAGTGCAACGAACTATAGTAAAATCACTTTTACTTCCAGGATTAGGGGAATTTTCCATGGGAGAAAATAGACGAGGACGTTTTTTTGTACGAAGTGAACTTGGATTTTGGCTTATCTTGGCTGGAAGTTTGTGGTCAGCTTCCTCTGATGACTCTCGATTAAGGGTTTATGCTATTCAATATGCTGGGGCAGATCTTTCTGGAAAAGATGATCGATTCTTTGTTAATATGAGTACTTACGAAAGTATGGACACTTACAATGCTTATCAGCAGCGAGCCCGTTCACCTTATGATACTTATTCAACTGCTGCTGGTTATTACTGGTCTTGGGTGAGTGAAAATCATCGACAGAAATATCGTGATTTCCTCATTCGTCGTGATCAAGCAAAATCTGTAGCATCTTTTTCTTTAGCTGGAATGATTCTGAATCGAATAGTATCTGCTATTGATGTAGTCAGCTTAAATAGAAAAGGACTTTTTGAGGCGAACGTTCAACAAACGCCTGAAGGAGCAGAACTGAAATTAATATTCTGTTTTTGATAAAGTGAAAAAGACCCGGCTGAATCCTCTTACCTGGCTTTTGATAGCGGCTATTATGTTAGTTTTGATCTTTAGTGCTTCTTCTCCCGAACATTTTATCTGGCTTGCGTTCAGTATGGGTTTGATTGCCTTAATTAACCGACTTTCTTTTTCGACCATAATTCATAGAATAAAACCGTTTATTTTTTACTTACCAGTCATGGTGGTTTTATACCTGTTATTGTCAATACTTTTGACGGGAACAGGTGTTATCATGCAATTAAAAGTACTTGTAATGCCAGTGTTAAGGATGATATTTATACTCTTGAGTATGGCAGTTTTTCTGGAGCTTGTATCAGCGTCAGAAGTGCTTGATTCGGTAAGGACACTCTGGCGAGTAACCGGGAGGAAATGGCGATGGGTAGAATTTGCTTTTCAGATGCTATATCTGGTTTTCCGTTTTTTTCCTTTGTTTCGGGATGAATTTAATACCCGAAGAGAGATGGAACAGGCTCTTAGTTTTCATTATGAAACTGGAAAATTTTCAAACATAACCAGATTAGCGCGATATCTCCCCGCGATAGTTTCTAATATTTTTCACCGGGCTGAGAATCTTGGTCTGGCAATGACAATCCGCAGATTCGGTGAAACAGTTCCCCGGGGAATTGCTCTACCAAGATATTTCGGACTGGTTGATATGATTGCTATGGGAGTCATTATTTTAGCGTTTCTGGGATATAATTCGCTTGCCTAACTATTGTATCACTATCGAATATGATGGGAGCGCCTTCGCTGGTTGGCAACTCCAGCCTGAGCAACGTACAATCCAGGGGGAGTTGGAGTCAGCATTAGCCAGGTTGAATCGTGGAAAACCCACTCGTATTCATGGTGCAGGCAGGACGGATACAGGTGTACATGCCCGGGGACAGGTTGCTAATTTCATTATTGATCAGAAGTGGGATGAAGAAGAACTACGTAGAGCCATAAATGGCAACGTGGGCCGCGATGTTTATATACATAAATGTCAAAAAGTAGATGATGATTTTCATGCGCGCTTCAGTGCCCGAAGCCGACGATATTCATATCGCTGTCGAATAAACAATGCTATTTTAGATCGTAATTATGTCTGGCGTCTAGGATGGCTTCCTGCTGTCGAGATATTACAAGCCTGTGCTGATATAGTTAAAGGTGAACACGATTTTACTTCATTCAGTAAATGGTCATCTGGTGTAAAAAATAGAAGTTGTATTGTTCAGCAATCGAGGTGGATAAATGACGGGGATTTTGTAACTTATACGATAGAAGCAAACCACTTTCTACAGCATATGATCAGGTATTTAGTTGGGACGATGATAGAGGTAGCAAAAAAAAAGATTTCTGTTGAGGATTTTCAATTCCTTTTGGAGGAACGTAATCCTCAAGCGAGGATTTACAAGGCACCTGCAGAAGGTTTAATTCTCGAAGAAGTGAATTACTGATGAAAGATAATTTGTCCATCTCTCTTATAGCTTTATTCATGACATTATTTATTTTGAATGCTCCTGCAGCTGCTGGTTCACTTGATAAAAGTCGTGAAACAGCTATTACACATACCATTGAAAAAGTGGGACCTGCTGTGGCCAGTGTAAATGTTATCCAGACGGCTGAGTTTAGTAGATCGCCATTTTTCAATGATCCTTTCTTTGAATTTTGGTTTCCGCGAGATATTTATCGCCGTTCAGTCAAAACCTTTGGCTCCGGAGTCGTTATTAGTCCTGATGGATACATCATTACTAATCAGCATGTAGTTGAAAAAGCACAAGAAATAAAGGTAACTCTTCCCGGAGGATTAGAATACAAAGCCGAGATTGTTGGTTCGGATCGAAGCAGCGATATTGCTCTTCTAAAGATCGAAGGAAAAGACCTCCCTTATGCGGATCTCGGTAACTCAGATGATATCATTATTGGTGAGTGGGTCGTCGCAATGGGAAATCCTTTTGGTTTGGCTGATGTTAACAAACAGCCTACTGCGACGGCAGGGATAGTAAGTTCAGTAGATCTTAATTTAGGACGGGAGATTGATGGAAGAGTGTACATTGGTATGATTCAAACTGACGCTTCCATAAACCCGGGACATAGCGGTGGTCCTCTATGCAATGCCAGAGGAGAAGTCATTGGGATCAATGCTTTTATTTACACTGGAGGTGGTTATTCTGAAGGATCCATTGGTATTGGTTTTGCCATTCCTATCAATAGAGCCCGGGAGATCGCCCAGGAACTTAAATTGTACGGCAGAATTGATCGGAGCTTTGCAACTGGACTAAGGGTGCAGAGGGTAGATCGTTATCTAGCTCAGACTCTTGATTTACCTAAAGTTACCGGGGTTATTATAACCGATGTAGCTGTAGGTAGTAGTTCAGATGATGCCGGGCTTCAAGTGGGAGATGTTATCCTAAAAGTCAATGGTTTCGCCGTGAATTCCAGACATGATATTCTTAAGATAATTGAAGAAGCTGATCTCCGTTCAGGTGATTCCATTCATATTTCTTTTTTTCGGGATGGTCTCTATTTTGAGACTGCCGTTACTCTATCGGATGTATAAATGTTGAATAATAAACTGACATTGTCTCCAGAAGGTGGCCCTTTTGTTGTCAGTGCCATGGTTGCGGCAATACTCTGTGGATTTTTTGGATGGAGAACCGATCTAACGCCACTACTTTTATTATCAGTCATTTTTGTTACCTTTTCAATTTTCTGTTTTCATTTTTTCCGTGATCCCAAGAGGATACCTCCAGAAGGAGAAACTCACATCCTTGCACCTGCAGATGGTAAAGTTATCTTCGTTGGAAATATTGAGTATGATCCCGACATGCAAACTCCTGCTCGACAAATTTCAATATTTTTATCTCTATTCAATGTACATGCTAATCGAATGCCTGTAACTGGAACCATTACTTCCATCAGTTACCGAAAAGGACGTTTCCTGGCTGCTTTCAAAGAGGCAGCATCTAAAGTTAACGAACAGACGGAAATTCATATCATGACTAGAGAACACTTGGTAAAGGTCAAGCAGATAGCAGGAATTCTAGCCCGACGAATTCTCTGCTATCTGCAGGAGGGTGATGAAGTATCCTCAGGTTATAGATTTGGTTTTATTCGATTTGGTTCCAGAACCGACATTGTACTCCCATCGGAAGCATCCATACTGGTTACGGTAGGACAAAAAGTTGTTGGTGGAGAGACAATCATAGGAGAATTAATGTGAAGAGACGTATCAGAATCAGGAAAAATGTTATTCCCAGCATATTTACTTTAGTAAACCTATTTTTTGGTCTTTTAGCTATCCTGACAGCTGCCCAGGGGCAGTTCCAAAAGGCAGCCTGGCTTATCATTGCGGCAGCACTATTTGACGGTTTGGATGGAAAATTAGCCCGATTATTCAAGGTTCCCAGTCGATTTGGAATGGAATTTGACTCTATTGCCGATATGGTTTCCTTTTGTACAGCAACGGCAGTGTTGGTCTATTTTGCCTATCTTCATAATCTCCCGCCCCTAGTTGCAACAATCATCAGTTTTGTACCTCTTCTGGCAGGTGGTATTCGATTGGCTCGTTTTAATGTTTCCAGCGACGATTTTCCACTGCCATTTTTTATTGGTCTTCCAACACCCGCTGCGGCGATAGTCATCTCCTCCTTTGTTCTTTTCAACAATGCGGTCACAGGTCATGTTGGAGATCCCCGTATCGCTCTTTCACTGATGTTTGGTCTGGCATTATTGATGATTAGTCATATCCGTTATGGAAAGATTCCGGATTTAGGTGTGGGTAAAAAATCAATTCTTAAAATGACATTCATTCTTATTTTGGTGATTACCGTAGTGATCTGGCGAGAATACGCTGTTTTCCCTGGAGCTGTACTCTATGTTATCTGGGGGTTAGTTAACGCCATGACACAACGGGATGAAATTGAAGTACAACTTGAGATAAACGAAGATACCAGACACGAATTGTAAATATGAAGTACATTTACAATTTCCAGGTAAAAGAATTTCATGCATCGTAAAACTTTGGGTTTTGTATTACTCGTAATTCTGATTGGAGCTATGTTGGGTTCCCTATTAGGATCAGGTTTGGCATACATTCTGCCTGAAGGTGTGGTAAAGGAATTTTTTCTTAGGTCAGTTGACTTTTCACTGGGAGGACTATTAGGATTGGATGATGCAATCAAAATCGACTTGCTGGTTGTGCAGTTGATTATTGGATTGAAAATTTCGCTCAACTTTGCCGCTATATTTGGTCTGGCGGCAGCATACTACTTTTTGAGGTATTTCCGCTAAAACATTCAGAAGGAGGCAATTATGGAACATCTAATGAGTATCCCATTTCTTATCGGTCAATTAGGTCCGTGGGAGATTATCCTAATCTTTTTGGCGATTCTACTACTCTTCGGAGCTAAACGTTTACCTGAACTTGCCCGAGGCTTGGGAAAAGGTATCCGCGAATTTAAGGGCGCCGTTAGTGAAGTTGAAAAAGAGTTGGATGAAGCCACCAAAACGGTAGAAGAAAAGCCTGATGAGAAAAAATCTGAAGGGGACTGAATATTTCCCCTTAGAAGTAGCGTTAAGCTTTGTACTAACTCTGATAATATTTTTAGTTGTGTAATTCAGAGTACATTATCTACAGCGAAGAACTTTCCTATAAAGCGGAAACTTCTAATCATACCGTGCATTATTTCATGAGAAATATTATTGTTGAACATGTTTGAATTCGCACACCCTTGGATTTTGCTCTTGCTGGGAATTGTCCCCGCCCTCGTCTGGTGGTACCTCCGCTGGGGTCGCCATTGGGAAGGGTCTGTAAGATTTTCTTCTCTAAGCCTGATCCGAACTTTACCAGGTCTTTCTGGACAATGGAAAGTTTACATCCTGAACATAATGACTTTATTAATCATTGCATTGCTCATCATCGCCTTAGCCCGGCCTCGAATATCTATACAAGAAAACGAATCTTCCTGGGAAGTAGTGGACATTATGCTGGTTTTGGATATCAGCGGTAGTATGCAGGCAGAAGACTTCAAGCCTAACAGGTTAGAAGCAGCTAAACAAGAGGCTTTAGATTTCATTTCCGCCCGACAGCATGATCGTATCGGTTTAGTTGTATTTGCTGGAGAAAGCTATCTTCAATGTCCGTTGACTGTTGATATTGATGTAATTGCTAATATCCTTAAACAGGTTACAATAATCGATGAGCAACATGACGGTACAGCCATCGGAATGGCCTTAGCCATGGGTATTAATCGGTTGAGGGATAGTGAGGTGGAGAACAAGGTGTTAGTACTTCTTTCTGACGGGAGTAATAATGCTGGAGAGCTTGATCCGCTTACAGCTGCAAGAATGGCAAAGGACTATGGGATAAAAATACATACAATTGGAATTGGTAGGGAAGGTAAAGTTCCTTATCCAGTCATCGATCCGTTTACCGGTCGGAAGCGGTTGGTTTATCAGGAGATGGAAATGGATGAGGAAACGCTATCTACCATTGCTGAGACAACCCAAGGACAATACTCCCGAGCCAGTGAAAGAGAAGGATTATCTGCTATATTTGCTGAGTTAGATACCTTGGAGCGATCTGAAGTGTCAGTGACCAATTATACTGAATATAAGGAAATTTTTGCCTGGTTTCTTTTTCCTGCCATTTTTCTTGCAGTTAGTGACCGTTTCATCCAACAATTTTTATTTCGTCAAAGGTATTAAATGATAACGTTTCGTTACCCTCTGATATTTGTTCTATACGGATTGCTGCTTGTAGTAGCAATTTTGAACAGATTATGGCGAGGTAATAGGGAAAGAGAATTGGACCAATGGGGAAATGAAAAGGTCAGGGAGAGACTCTTTTCCCGGGTGCATCAATCCGCGCGTAGATGGCGTCAACGATTGTACTGGAGTGGTATTCTAGTACTGATTTTTGCAGCAACTGGTCCCCAAATTGGAACTCAGTTAAGGGAAGTAAAACGAGAAGGTGTAGATGTATTAGTGGCGCTGGATATATCCAACAGTATGTTGGCTAGAGATGTTCGTCCTTACCGGTTGGCGCGGGCCAAATTCGAAGCCCGGCAGCTCTTTTCCCGTCTGAGAGGGGACAGAGTGGGAATGATTGTTTTTGCTGGTACCAGCCATCTCTATCTACCTTTTACTGGTGATTTTAATGCAGCTCGACTCTTTCTGGAAGCCGTAACAACGTCTATGATCGAAATTCAGGGAACTGCACTGGCGGATGCCATTAATCTGGCTTTGGCATCTTTTCCAGTGGACGATCCTAAATTCCGAACCCTGGTTCTAATTACTGATGGGGAAGATCATGAGGGCGATGTCATGGCTGCTGTGAGAAATGCTAAGAGTAAGGATATTATCATTCATGTGGCGGGAGTGGGATCTCAAGATCAGGTTCCAATCCCAATACTTGATTCACAAGGTCTAGTCTCTGATTATAAGAAGCAAGAATCTGGTGAACTGGTTACTACTGGACTTAATGAAGAGATACTCCATACTATTGCATCTGAAACGGGTGGTCAGTATCTTCGTATTGATGACGGCTCAGCTGGAATTGTCCCTATCGCAGATGCTATTAGTGGAATGGAGAAAAAGACTCTTCAGACTCATGAATATGCTGGTTTCGAGGATAGATACCAGTTTTTTACTGCTGTAGCCTTAATCATGTTTCTTGGAGAGATGTTAATCTCAACTCGCAGAAAAAAAGAGAGGAAGTGGCGTGGTCGTTTTGTATAAAAGTGGTATGCTATTATTACTGAGTTTAACACTCCTTTACGCTCAAAGCGAAGATGTTCTTGATGAAAAGCTGAAATTCAACACTATGTTAAAAAGTCATCCTGATGTTCCCGAATTACGATTTGATGCTGGCTATGAAGCTTACCTAAATGGGGATTTAAATCAAGCTCAATCTCAGTTTAAGTCTTCGGCAGAAATGGGTTATCAAGCTTTACAGTTTCCTGCTCTCTACAATTTAGGAAATACACTTTATTCTCAAGCTGAACAACCCGGGAATAGCAACACAGGAACTCCACCGGAAAATTCCACATCTTATGCTGATGCAGTCAACGCCTTCCGACAGGCTCTTCAACTTAATGCATCAGATGAAAATGCTAAGTATAACTATGAGCTTGCATTAAAGAAAATGTTAGCACAACCCCCACAACAACAGAATCAAAAACAGGACCAATCCAAAGAGAATTCTGAAGAACAAGAGAACAAAGACCAAAAGCAAAAAGAGTCAAATAATAAATCCGAACAACCTCAACAGTCTCCTGAACAAGATAAGAGTCACGAAGAGCATTCACAAGAACAGGAAAATAGTTCCCAAGAGATAGAAAAGAGTGATCAGAAACCCGATTCGGAGTCAATCTTGGATGCTCTCCGAGCGCAAGAAAAGCTGCAACCCCGGTTATTCATTGATAAGATGAAAATTAGGAAACCAGAGAAGGATTGGTAATATGAATCGTCTAACGGTTCTTATTTTTGGATTTTGTACTCTCATTTCAGCCCAGGTAAATGTCGTTGCCTCAGTAGATAAGAATAATATTTACCTGAATCAATATATCAATTTTGAGATTCGATCTGAGGGTAGTGAAGGGTTTCCTCAAGTTGATTTAAGTCCTATTAAAGATTTCACTATCACCAGTGGGCCAACTCAGAGCAGCAGTTATCAGATGTTTAATAATAGAGTAACTACAGCGTTTACACTGTCGTGGAACTTCAAACCCCGCAAGCAGGGAAAGCTTACTATTCCTTCTTTAAAAGTGGTTGTAGATGGGAAATCTTATCGTACTAAAAAGATTTCTGTTGAAGTTTCCAAATCCACTAAAACTCAAGCCCGCCGCAAGCAAAAGAAAAAACAGGAAACACGATATGTATTCTTAGTAGCTGAAACAGATAAAAGAGAAGCATATATCGGGGAGCAAATAACAGTAGAATTCCTTCTTTATACACAAGTTACAATAAACGATATTTCAATGGTACAAAAACCTCAGGGAATTGGCTTCTGGAAGGAGGAACTCCAATCACCCCGCTCTCCCAAATTCCACTTGCGTGAACGGAATGGAGTACGATTTAATGTAGCCTCGCTGGGGAAGATTGCCTATTTTGCAACGGAGACTGGGCAGTTATCTCTGGATCCAATGATTTTAGATGTGGCAGTTGAAAGCCGTTCGGTCAACCGCTTTTTAGATGATTTTCGGTTTGGTGATCCTTTTTCTATTTTTCCACGTAGTGAACGAAAAAGGTTGGAATCTAAACCGGTGGAATTGACGATTTATCCTTTGCCTGAAGAAGGTCGTCCGGAGAAGGCGAGCCAGGCGGTGGGAGAATTTTCTCTTCGTACTTTTATCGATACTTCAGTTGTAGAAATGAACAAGGTTGTCACTTTTACCGTTGAACTTGAGGGAACTGGGAATCTGAACCTAGTGGAAATCGATGAGCCTGATTTTCCTGGCGGAGTGGAAATCTTTGATAGACGAAGACCGGTTTTTGACCGTGATGTATTCCGAGATGATTTAACGGGAGTTAAGCGTTGGGAATATATTATTATGCCCCGTCGTGCAGGTCGCTTTGTTATTCCTGAAATGGAATTAGCCTACTTTAATCCATCAGAGAATATCTGGAAGATTACTCACTCTAAACCTGTTAGACTTAATGTAGATCAGGGTAGTGAGTCTTCTTTAGGTAGTAGTAGTACATCCCGTCCGGTGATGCTGTTAGATGAAGACATCCGTTATATCAGAACTAATCCAGTTCGATTCAGCCTTATCCATAATAAAGTAATACCAACTTTTTTCTGGTGGATAGTAATAACGGGTACTGTTTTTTTTATTTCTCCTGGTGCAGTTAGACTCGTACAGGGTGATAAAGAATCCCGTCGAAAGGAGGCTCTTTCTCGCAGTGCTTTGCGACGATATCAACGTCAACTTAAACAGATTTCTTCTCCAGAAGGTTATGGAGAAGTAGCTGACGCGGTTTCTGGATATGTAAGTGATAAATTCGGATTGCCTCATGCCGGAATGGATGGGGAAAGCATTGATGTACTCTTAAAGGGAAATATCTCTGATGTAAAGCGGGAGGAATTAGGTCAAATCTTGAAGGAATGTAACGAAGGACGATTTTCTCCTAAAGCCGCGGTAAAAAGTGCCGTTGAACTCGCCCATAAAGTTGCTGAACTTTTGAAAAATCTGGAAGAAGAGCTTTGAGGTCTATCTTACTGACAATATTGTATTTAGCTTCGTTTTCTTTAGCTGAAGATGATGGCTTACTGATGCTGTTTCAAAAGGGAAATCGAGCCTTTGAAGATTCTTCCTGGACTGAGGCAATCGATAGTTATGAAACGATCTTAATGAATGGGTTTCATCATTCCGATCTCTACTATAATCTTGGGAATGCTTATTATCGCTTCCGATCTTTAGGACAAGCAATTTGGGCTTACGAAAGGGGGCTGCTCTTAAAGCCTGGAGATGATGACCTTCTACACAATCTAGCTTTTGTGAAACGTGAAGCAGGAATTTCTGAACTGCCACAACCCTTCTTCTTGTTCAGAGTTTATGACTCACTGAAAAGTTCTATACAGCCTCAACAATGGTTATTGATTTCTGGGGTAGCTTTCCTAATGAGTGGTATACTTTTTGTCCTATCACATTTAAGTAACCCAGGGTTTGCCCGAATTACCCAAATACCTTTTATCATGATGATAGGTATAATTTTGATTTCCGGATTAATCTTTTTGGATGTACATCAGGATGAAATTACCTTGGTGGATGCAATTATTGTTGCTCGAGTAGGTATAGAGGCCAAATCTGCACCTCAAGGAAATGCTAAAACCCTATTTCATCTTCCGGAAGGGACCAAAGTAAAAATTATCCAGGATCAAAAGGATTGGTTAGAAATTGAGACGATTGACGGCAGTAAAGGTTGGTTATCATCGATGGATGTGAGAAGTTTGGCTTGGTGAAAACCTTAATATCATTCCTCATTCCCTTTTTACTGTTTCCACAGCAAAAACAACCTTCATTGGACGAAAGTTTCAACCCAAGTGAACTACAGGAACCCAAGTTGGAATTACCACCCATCATCCTACCTGGTGATGATCTTTCTGGCAAGGAATTGGAAGAAGATTTTCCATCAGACTCGACTCGGGATGGGTATCGTGTTCAGGTTCTGTCAACGCGGGATCATGAGGAAGCAGATACCCTTCAAGCGCAGCTCATGGAAAGATTTCCGGGTGAAGTTTATGTTACTTATGATCCACCTATCTACAAGGTACGAGTGGGGAATTTTATCAATCGTCCTCTCGCCGAGGAAGCCCAAACCCGTCTCAAACGGATGGGTTTTCGCAGAGCTTGGGTGATCAGAACAAGAGTGCTGATGATAACTCAGACCCAAGAGCAGTCCACCTCAACTATAGAGAAATAGGTTTTGTTTTGTTCAATTGTGAAATAATGATAATACACTTTTCGGATATGTCTTTAATAATCTGACACTTTCAACTTTTTACTTTTTATTTAATATATCGTCCTTAATTGTGTCCTGATTATCTCTCGTCGGGAAAACTGTTGATGCCCTTAGGCATTGTCGCTAAATTTTAACACACTGGTCGTACTCATACTACTACCAATACTTAATGAAAAACCTCGGAGATTGTTCTTGAATAGTACTTTACACTGCACCTTCAATGCTCTACACTCTTTATACACAATTCACCATTTTCGAAGGACTCTGTGGGATAGCTAAACCAAGGATACACTAATGTCCGGTCATTCTAAATGGTCCAGTATCAAGCGGAAGAAAGCAGCGCTAGATGCCAAGCGGGGGAAGATTTTTACTAAGATCATCAAAGAAATCACCGTTGCAGCACGGATGGGAGGTGGTGATGAGGAGACTAATCCTCGATTACGACAAGCCATCCTCGCCGCAAAAGATGCGAATATGCCTGCTGACAATATTAAACGGGCAATACAGAAAGGGACGGGCGATTTAGAGGGGGTTAACTATGAGGAAGCCACATTTGAAGGTTATGGACCGGGAGGTGTAGCTATCATGATGGAGGTTTTGACCGACAACCGGAAAAGAACGGTGGCTGAACTTCGACATCTTTTAACTAAGTATAACGGGAATTTAGGTGAAAGTGGATGTGTGGCGTGGATGTTTACGAAAAAGAGTCTCATTACGGTGGATAAGCGTGGTGTAGATGAGGATTTATTATTGGAGACTATTTTAGAAGGGGGTGGTGACGATTATTTGGAAGAGGATGATGCCTATGAGATCACAGCTACCCCTGAAAATTTGTTGGTCGTTAGGGCGGCTCTAGAACAGGCTGGATTCAATGTTAAAAGTGCTGAGATTACCATGATTCCTCAAAATACGGTAAAAGTAGAAGGTAGGGAGGGATTATCCTTATTAAGCCTTATGGAAGCTCTGGAAGATCATGATGATATTCAGACTGTATCAGCTAATTTTGACATTGAGGAAACTGAATTGGAAAAGGTTTAATCTTGACTCGCGTTCTCGGCATAGATCCTGGCATTACTACTACCGGTTACGGTATTCTCGAACATGTAAAAGGAAGTCAGTCGGTAATTACTTTTGGTACTATCACCCCACCAGCAAAGAAGTCCAATCCTGAGAAATTAGCCCATCTTTATACGGAGATAACTGCTATCATTCATGAATTTTCACCTACTGAAATTGCTGTTGAGGAAGCTTTTTTCAGTAAAAATGCTCGGACAGCCTTTGTATTGGGGCAAGCTCGTGGGATGGCGCTTTTGGCAGCGGCTCGACTCGAGTTACAATGTTTCGAATATTCTCCTAAAAAGGTAAAACTGTCTGTAGTGGGTAACGGTAGTGCCTCTAAGGAACAAGTACGTTTTATGGTCAAAGCTATTCTCTCATTAGATCAGATTCCAGAAAAGTTTGATATTACTGATGCTTTGGCTGTTGCACTTTGTCACATTAATCATTCAGGGAGTCCTGTACGGTGATTGAGTCTGTTCGGGGTAAGCTGGTACAAAAAACACCTACAACAGCAGTTGTTGAAGTGGGTGGGATTTCCCTATCCATCGCCATTTCAGTTTCCACATTTGATAGACTTCCCGAAACAGGGAATGAAGTAGCAATAAAGACCTTTCTGAATGTGCGTGAAGATGTATTGGAACTGTACGGTTTCCATAGCAGTACCGAGCGAGGATTATTTCGTCTGCTTATTGGTATTTCGGGGATAGGACCTAAAATGGCCATCAATATCCTTTCAGGAACGACCACGGAAGAGTTTAAGAATAGAATTATTGCTGGTGATGTGGGAGCACTTACTGCTT
This sequence comes from Fidelibacterota bacterium, assembly GCA_046861645.1. Classification (GTDB taxonomy): domain Bacteria; phylum Fidelibacterota; class Marinisomatia; order Marinisomatales; family UBA2128; genus UBA2128. Next base: position 63,995 of record JBHHUM010000001.1, read on the forward strand.
TACCAGGAATAGGGCCTAAAACTGCTAAGCGCATTATTGTGGAATTGAAGGAAAAGTTTGTTGTTTCAGATCTGTCTGATATTCCCGGTGGAGATGGTGGAATACCTTCAGAGTTTGAAGATGCTCTGTCTGCTCTGGGAGCTCTTGGATTTACCCGAGGTGAAGCCTTTAAAATTCTCTCTGATATGAAACGGAAAGGTGAATTCAAGGGCGAACTTGAGGATATCATCAAAATTGCAATTTCCAGGAATTGAAAAATGGATCTTACTCTTGCGAATCGATTAAAACTATTGGGTACAGAGTCTGCTTTCGAAGTTTCCCAACTGGCTGCGGAATGGGAGTCTGAAGGACACAAAGTTTATCCTTTTCATCTCGGAGATCTCAATATTTCCACTCCTTCGAGTATAATGGACCGAGCATACAAATTCATGAGGGATGGTAAGACTGGTTATTGTCCACCTGCTGGAGTTCCCGAATTACGAGATGCATTAGCAGATGACGTTGGGCGTCGAAGAGGGTTGAATTATCAGAGGGTAAATGTTGCTATTCAACCGGGAGGAAAACCAGTTGTGGGCAAATTTATTATGGCTCTTATGAATACTGGAGACGAAGTACTTTACCCTAATCCAGGTTATCCTATCTATGAATCTCAAATTGAATTCCATGGAGGTCAAGCAATTCCCTATCACTATATCGAAACTACCGATGGTTTTGTACTTGATCTTGATGAAATTCGTAGCCTGATAACTCCTCGCACTCGACTATTGATTTACAATAACTATCAGAATCCCATTGGGGCAGAATCAACCCCGGAGGAGATGGAAATAGTGGCGGAATTAGCCCTTGCAAATAATCTCTGGGTTCTGTCGGATGAGGCCTATTTTGAAATCCGTTATCTAGGTGAAGGGAGATCTATTGCTGCTCTTCCAGGCATGAAAGAGAGAACGGTTATTCTCTATACTTTTTCAAAGAAATACGCTATGACCGGTTGGCGGTTAGGAGCTGCTATCGGTCCTGAAAAGGTAATTGATGTAATAGCTAAGCTTAATGTAAATGATGAGTCCTGTAGTAATCACTTTATTCAATGGGCGATGATTGATGCTCTGAATGGTTCTCAGGATGAACCCCAGGAAATTCTCTCGATACTGAAAGAGCGTCGCGATATGACTAGCTCTCTTCTCCAAGATATTAAGGGAGTAAACCTGTATATCCCAAACTGTACTTTTTATCTCTTTCCTAATGTGACTGAAGTAATGCAACATAAAGGATTTGAAAACATCTCCCACTTTCAAAAAGCTGCTCTGGAAGAGACCGGAGTAGCCTTCTGTACCCGGAATCATTTTGGACGACCAAGCCCCAGCGAGACTGAATACTATATCCGCTTTGCTTATTCTGGGATAGATACTGACGAAATCAGGAAAGGTCTTAAGCTCCTGAAAGAATACTTCGAGAATTAGGAGTGTATCATTGTTGCTTCTAAATTTAGCATGTGAAAAGAACAGCTCTGTATAAGAAACATGTCAAACTTGGGGCAAGAATGACAAGATTCGCAGGATTCGAGATGCCAATCCATTATCAAGGTATTGTGCAAGAACACCTAACGGTTAGGAACAGTGTAGGGCTTTTTGATCTTTCACACATGGGAGAATTATATATAACAGGAAAAGGTGCTGAAGCTTTCCTGCAAAAAATGACAACCAATGATGTTTCCATCCTCGTTCCCGGGCAGGCACAGTATACGGCACTATGTTACGATGATGGGGGTATAGTTGATGATGGTGTTCTTTACAAGCTTGATTCGTCGTATCTTCTGGTCATTAATGCCAGTAATATTGAGAAAGACTTTTACTGGTTGCAAGATCATCTTAATGAAGAAGTGGAGTTAAGTAATGCATCTGATCATACCAGCTTGATAGCTATACAGGGTCCTCAGGCACGAGAAGTGCTCCTGTCCGTTATTAATGATAAACATCTACTGGTTAATTTACCGTTTTACTATTGTACTGAAGCAACTATTGGTACAGTTGATCTGTTACTGGCAAGAACGGGTTATACTGGTGAGTTAGGATACGAATTGTACATAGATGGTGAGGAGGTTGAAATTGTCTGGGACGCTCTATGGTCTGTTGGTCAGGAATATGGAATTGTTGCGGTAGGTCTTGGAGCCCGGGATACCCTTAGATTGGAAATGAAGTACTGTCTATATGGTCAGGATATAGATGCAACAACCAACACATTAGAAAGTGGTTTAGGGTGGATTACTAAATTGGAAAAGGGAGACTTTATTGGACGGAGGGCATTGGAACAGATTAGACAACAGGGTCTGTCTCGAAGATTATCTGCTTTTATGATACAAAACCGGGGAATCCCTCGTCATGGGTATAGCATCTTTAAAAATGGAGTTGAAATAGGAATCGTAACAAGTGGGACTCACTCACCCTCTTTGGGTATCGGAATTGGTCTCGGTTATGTGGATGTCCCTTACCACCAGGTTGGAACAGAAATTGAAATTGATTTACGGGGGAAATCTGTACCAGCAGTGATAGTAAAACCTCCTTTTTGGAAAAAGGGATCATTGTTGAATTAATTTTATGAGAAATCGTACATTTGAAATCTTAGGTATCTTACTCATAATTATCTCAGTATTTATACTCCTGAGCTTATTAACCTATAAGCCTTATGAAGAACCAACTATTTCTCCAGATGTGGTAATAGAAAATGCCATGGGAATTCTAGGTGTTTATGTATCCTTTTACCTTATCAAATTTACTTTTGGTTGGGCTGCCTTTGTTCTACCAGTGCTAGGTATTGTGTGGGGTTGGTGGCTTTTCAGTGGAAAGAAGTCAACTCCTTTATCTCGTCTGACGTTTTATACCTTATCTCTTGCTTTGCTTACTTCTGTTTCAATTGGTATTCAGGCTGTCTATTATGATCTAAACTATGACAATTCAGGTTTGTTAGGAGGTCTGCTGGCTAATTTGTTATACAATTTCCTGGGAACTATAGGTTCAATCCTGTTTCTGATCGGTGCTGCACTAATCTTAATCCGGGGATATTTTAATATCAGTTTCTATGCTCTCTTCGATAAAGTAGGAAGTTATTTATTAACATTGATAGCACAACAAAAGGCAATACTATCAGATAAACGCAAAGAAAAAGAAAAGCGGAAGCATACTTCCAAGTTGTTGACAAAATTAAAAGAAAAGAGGACATCTGAATTTGAACAGGAATCCAAAGATGCTGAGATAAAACCTGCAGCTGATTATCCAGTTGGGGAAAAAGTCAGACCTGAAGGTAGTGCTATTACTCCACCTCCTTCCCAGGCTGGGTCTGATGATGAAGTAGTAGAGAAAAAAGTAGTTGAATCAATTTCAGATCAGGGAAGAGATTCCGAAGCCGATTCCGCAAAGGTACCTCCTGAGCAAGATATACAAGCTATTCAGATTGGGGAAGAGGTCATGGAAGCAGAAGTGGATCTTAAACCTGGGAAATTGCAGGTTTCTAGAAGGAAATATGTCCTTCCTTCTACAGATCTATTGAACCGCTATGAAGATGCGGCTCCAAGTACCAGTCATGAGGAATTGGTGGATAAAGCCAACTTCTTGGTCCAGTCCTTGCAAACCTTCGGAGTATTGGGTACTGTAGTAAATATTTCACCCGGTCCTATCATTACACTTTTTGAAGTTGAACCTGCTGAGGGAGTAAGGGTAAATAAGTTTATTCAATTATCAGATGATTTGGCTCGTGTTATGGAAGCGCCTCGAGTGCGGATTATTGCGCCCATTCCTGGAAAATCATCAGTAGGTATTGAGATTCCAAATAAAAGACCTTCTATAGTTTATCTGCGTTCGGTAGCAAAATCGGAACGGTTTGCGCAATCCGAATCTAAATTAGCAGTAGCTCTGGGTAAGACTACCAGTGGAGAATCTTATATCATTGAATTAAATAAACTACCCCATTTGCTTGTAGCGGGCACAACAGGTTCAGGGAAATCGGTTTGCATTAATACCATCATCACCAGTATTCTTTTTCGTTCTTCACCCGAAGATGTACGTTTTATTCTAATCGATCCCAAAAAGCTTGAATTGGCTGCTTATCGAGCACTGGAAAATCATCATCTTTTGTCCAGCGATGATGTAGACGAACTGGTTATGACTACACCGGAAAATGCTGTTTCTGCCCTCCGAGCTGCAGAACAGGAGATGAACCGTCGTTACGATGTTTTTGCTGAGGCTGTGGTTCGAAATATTGATGAATATCGTACCAGGGCAGAAAACAATAACGAGAGGGAGAAAATGCCTTACATTGTGGTTATTATTGATGAGTTAGCGGACCTTATGCTCAGAGCACCTAAAGAAGTAGAAGCCCCTATAGCCCGTCTGGCTCAGATGTCTAGAGCAGTAGGTATACACCTTGTTGTAGCGACTCAGCGTCCCTCTGTTGACGTTATTACTGGAGTAATTAAGGCTAATTTCCCAGCCCGTATTGCCTTTCAAGTAGCTTCTCGTATTGATTCTCGAACTATTTTAGATGCTAATGGTGCAGAAAAACTATTAGGGAAGGGTGATATGCTTTTCATGCCTCCAGGTTCATCTTCTTTAATCCGTTTACATAACTCATTTGTCACTTTAGAAGAAATTAATCGGATTGTTAACCATGTCTCCAGGCAACCTTCAGCCGAGGAGATGAAACTCAAGGGAGCCAGTGTACAGTTAAGTGGCATTGAGGGGGGAGAAGATATTCAGACTGATGATGAACTTCTCACAGAAGCAATTAAGTTGGTAGTAATTCATCAGCAGGGGTCTATCTCTCTCCTGCAACGTAGATTGAGAGTGGGCTATTCCAGGGCGGCCAGGTTAATTGACATGATGGAACAGTTAGGTATTGTTGGCCCATTTACCGGCAGTAAAGCTCGGGAAGTTCTGGTGGATGAATCCTATCTCCAGATGCTGGATGATGATGCCGAATAGTCTCTGTAATAGAACTCTTTTTCTCATAAACTTATTCCTTTTCAGTAGCCTTCTATCAGGAAGTGATAAATATCATCCCGATGATGTTATTAATCAAATTCGATCCGCTATCCTGGCTCCGGGAGGATACAGTTTTGATGTTTTATGGACTTATGAGTATGATGATGATTTATGGTCGGGAGAGGGTGATTTGAAAGTTCTTAGAGGGAATTACCTATTATTGACTCTTGATCATCAACAGGTTTTAATAAAGAATGATACGCTTTTTACCTTTTATCATGAGACAGGTCAGGTAGTTGCAGATTGGTTTGATCGTAAGGATCCGGCTAACTTTTTCTCTATCCTTTTAGGTGAATTGCCAAGTTTTAAAGTGATTGAAGTGAAGGATCAGTCTGATTCACAGGTTGCAGTGACTCTTCGAGCGGATACCATGGTAGGATTTGATCAATTAAGCATCATAGTTGATAGTCAAACATGGCTTCCCATTTCCATGACAGCTGAGGCCGGAGAGGATATCCTCGTAAGTGTAGTAATTAATAAAGTGGAAACTTTAGCTGATCCTTTCGATCTTATTCACGGTATACTCAAGGGTACAGAATTTATTGATCTCAGAAAGTAGCATGATCAAAGTTATTATAGGATTAATCTTTAGTTTGGGGGGGTTATATTTGGCCTTTAAAGATATTAATCTTATAGCCTTAGGAAATGTTTTCTCCAACGCTTCTGTTGGATGGATTATCCTAGCTGTTGTATTAATGATTCTCAGCGTTTGGATCAGAGCCGTTCGTTGGCAAGCATTAATGGATCCAATAAAAAAGGTTCCTATAAAAGAACTTTATTCTGCCACAATGATCGGGTATTTTGGTAATTCTGTTCTACCTATGAGATTAGGGGAAATCTTGCGTGCGTACGCCCTGGGAAAAAGTGATCCATCAGTCAGTCGGGCAGCCGTATTCGGGACGATTGTAATTGAGCGTTTCGTGGATATGATAGGAGCCCTGGTATTGATGGTATTATTCTTTTTACTTTATGATGTTCCTCAGGTATTGAAACAAGGAGGTGTGATTTTAGCTGGAATAGTTGTTGCTTTCATCCTGATATTGTGGTGGTTAGTAAAAAACCATGAAGATTGGATTAAGAAGTACGAAGAAGCATCAGATTTTCAAGAGGGTGCTTGGGGGCAACTTCGTCAGATTTTCAATTCCTTTATACAGGGATTAATTGCACTGAGTACAGTACAGAAAAAGGGCGCTGTTATTGCTATTTCAGCTCTACTATGGGGTATTTATCTGGTGATAACTTATTTGTCTGGCCTGGCAGTCCATGAGACACTTACTTGGATAGAAGCCGGGGTAATTCTGATTGGTACAACGATGGTTATCGCAGTTCCTTCTGCGCCGGGATATATTGGTACTTATCATGCTTCGGCTATATTCATTTTAGTACAAGTATTTAATCGGGAAATAGCCGGTGCCCAAGCCTATGCTTTATTAAATCATGCCGTTGGCTTCATCCCACTCGTAGTAGTCGGTGCTTATTTTTTCCTGAGTAGTTCTATAAAAATAAACGACTTAAGCAGGTTAAAGATTGAATCAATTGAATAAGGTTGTTTTTCTTGATCGAGATGGAACTCTCAATCCTGATCCGGGATATATTTCTACTATTGAAGATTATGAATTTTATCCGGACACCTTATCATCATTGTCTACTTTAGTGGAACGTGGCTACAAATTTGTCATAGTTACTAATCAATCCGGTATTGCCAGAGGATTCATTCAAAAGGACGCTTTAGATGAAATTCACAGGTATATTGAAACAAAATTTTCCAGCGCTGGAATTTCACTGCTAGGGATTTATTGCTGCACTCATCATCCTGAAGAAGATTGCAACTGCCGAAAACCTGCAACAGGACTCATTGAAGACGCTGCTACCCAACACAATATCGATCTTTCTTCTGCAGTCATGATAGGTGATACTGTTGCGGATGTGCAAGCGGGTAAATCGCTTGGAATGTCGACTTGTTTAGTGCGTACAGGAAGAGGCAGGAAAGAGGAGTTGATATTGAGAAGGAATAGGATTGAACCTGATTTTGTTGGAGATAATTTAACTGCTTGTACTTCTTTTATTCTTGGAGAATCCACAGTCATGGATGAGGAATTTAACGGATGAAAATAGCAGTATTAATGGGTGGAAACTCTTCCGAACACGACATATCGCTTACAACAGGGGAAGCAGTAACGAGGACCCTATTAAAAATGGGACACGAAGCTATTGCTTGTCCTTATGAAAAGAATATTTCTGAAGTATCCCCCCTCCTTCAGGAAGCTGAACTGGTCTTTAACGCCCTCCATGGTGGAGAAGGTGAAGATGGCACTATTCAACAATTCTTAGAAGGAAATAATATCTGTTATACAGGTTCCGGTCCTGAAGCCAGTGTCCTGGCGATGGATAAACATCAAACCAAAGCACTGCTCAAAAAGAATCATATATTGACTCCTTCATGGCTTCATCTGAAACTGAATGAAAATGATAATGTAGATTATAGCGATGAGAAATTTACTTTCCCGGTAGTGGTTAAACCAAACGGAGAAGGTAGCACACTGGGATTCTCTCTAGTAGAAAAAACTTTTGATCTAGATGAAGCAATTACTTTTGCTACTCAGTTTGATTCCAGGATCTTAGTAGAAGAATACATTCCAGGACGGGAAATAACTGTTGCGATTTTACACGATGAAGCACTTCCCATAGTGGAAATCAAACCGTCTCACAACTTTTATGACTATACTTGTAAATATACACCCGGTATGTCTCAATATATCTGTCCAGCAGATCTAAATACCAATTTGACTGAGGAGATTCAAAAGGTATCATTACAGATATTTCAACTCTTGGGATGTCGGCATTACGCCCGGGTAGATTTTCGTCTAAATCCTGAAAATAAGTTCTATTGTCTGGAAGTAAACACCCTTCCAGGAATGACGGGGACCAGTTTGGTTCCCAAAGCTGCTGAGGCTGCTGGATTGACTTTCTCCAAATTGATTTCAGAAATAATTAACATGGCAATTAATGACTGAGGATAGTAAAAAGCGGTTCTGGTTAGCAGTTTATACTAAACCTAGGCAAGAAAAGGTAGCTGATAAAAATCTTCAGGAAAAAGGGATTGAATCTTATTTGCCTTTGGTGAAAAGAACTCGTCAATGGAAAGACCGCAAGAAAAAGATATGGATGCCTCTATTTAGGAGTTACCTCTTTGTGAGAATTCCTCTTAAAAATACTTTGCATGTACTTCAAACTTATGGGGTTCATCATATTGTACGGTTCAATAACGCTTATGGTATAGTTCCTGATCATCAAATTGAAGCTATTCGTCAAATTTTAGAAGGAGGGTTTGTCCCAGAGAATGATGATTATTTTGAAGTTGGAGAAGAGGTTGAAATCATTTATGGTCCTTTACAGGGGATAAGGGGGATTATTACCACTAAACGAGGAGAGACTAAATTCATTTTAAAGGTAGATGGGATATATCAAGCTATTTCTGTCCATATTGATTCCAACTGGTTGGTTAAGGTCAAATGACATTAAAACTGTATAATACATTAACGAAAAAGAAAGAGAAATTTAAACCCCTGAATGGGAATCAGGTGAAGATTTATAGCTGTGGTCCAACGGTCTATACCAATGCCCATATCGGAAATTTCAGAACCTTCGTGTTTGTAGATTTTCTGAAGAGATATCTTCAATACCGTGGTTATGAAGTTTATCATGTCATGAACATTACTGATGTGGATGATAAAATTATTCAGCAATGTAGTTTAAAGGGAAAAACGAGGGAAGAACTTGCTGAAAAATACACGGAAACGTTTTTTCGTGATATGAAATCCTTAAATCTTATTCCAGCATCTTTGTCTCCTATAGCGACGGATCACATTAAAGAGATGCAAAAACTTATCAAACAACTTATCAAGAGAAAATATGCTTATCAAACTGAGGATGGTTCTGTGTTTTTCAAGTTATCAGAATTCTCTACTTATGGTCGATTGTCCAGAATAGATAGGGCAGGATTATCACAAACTGAACGAGTTTTAAATGATGAGTATGGAAAAGAAAGTATTCACGACTTTGCACTCTGGAAGGCCTGGAAGGAGGAGGATGGTGATATTGGATGGGACTCACCTTGGGGGAGAGGTCGACCTGGTTGGCATATAGAATGTTCGGCCATGTCAATGCTCTACTTGGGTGAGGACTTCGATATACACACAGGAGGAGTGGATCTTATTTTTCCTCATCATGAGAATGAGATTGCCCAAAGTGTCTGTGCCACAGGAAGTGGTTTTGCCAGATATTGGATTCATTGTGAACATCTATTGGTTGATGGTTCGAAAATGAGTAAATCGGCCGGTAACTATTATACTTTACGTGATCTTATAAATAGAGGTTTTTCTCTAGCAGCCATCAGATATTTATTACTTGCTACCCATTATAGACAGAAAGTGAACTTAACTTTCGATGGTTTAAGAGCTGCTACAAATGCAGTAAGTAGACTTCAAGAATTAAGACGCAGGCTGCAGATGACAGTTAATGATTCAAGTACTACACCATTAAGAAGTCCAGAAATGGATTTCAGGAATGCACTGGACAATGATCTGAACATTTCAGTTGGATTAGCGGTATTATTCAATTGGCTTAGGGAGTTAAATCGTAAACTGGATACCAACACTATTTCCAGGGAAGCTGTTCAGGTAGCTCTTGCTTTTCTTCATGGAATTGATTCCGTTTTAGGTGTGATTGAGGGTGATGAATTGAAGCTCAGCGAAGAGGACCTGGAATTAATTGAAGAGAGGGAAGCAGCTCGGCGGAGCAAAAATTGGTCTCGTGCTGATGAAATTCGAGAGTATTTTCTTGGAAAAGGAATTGTTTTAGAGGATACACCAAAGGGCACTATTGCAGTACCTTTAAGTCCGGAAATTGGTTCCTAAAAATATTACGTTAACATAATAAATTTTTTTTCTGTTATTTTACATAATTTATTGACATACTGATAATATATAGATAAATTTCAAGGCTATGCATTTCTCTCATCATATTAGTGATCTCAGTGTGTGCAATACGGTTGAAAAGTTTCGGCATGAATTTGGATTAATGAATTTGGGTTCCCGACAAACCACCACAACTCAGCAGTTTGAGTCCAGACGTGCCGATATAGCTCAACTGGTAGAGCAGCTGATTTGTAATCAGCAGGTTGGGGGTTCGAGTCCCTCTATCGGCTCTATTGAATTTGATGATTTTCTGATGGTTTTTAATAATAGACTTCATAGTGTCCAAAATTTCATTATTGACAGGTAACATACTCGGTGCATTTCTTCTGCTAGACAGACTAAGAGGGAATAGTTAATTCAACCATGAAAGCACAGAAAGACAGAGATCGTTTTCAATCCCTGACAAATAATTTGGGGAGATGGCAGAGTGGTCAAATGCACCAGACTGTAAATCTGGCGGCGGAAGCCTACGGTGGTTCAAATCCATCTCTCCCCACAGATTTCGGTTGTGGTCAGGATGCAGCTGATGCAGCCCTAAGGAATGCGGCGGTAGCTCAGTTGGTAGAGCATCAGCCTTCCAAGCTGAGGGTCGCGAGTTCGAACCTCGTCCGCCGCTCTAGGCACGAAAGATCTTGTGCCTACGTAGCTCAGTCGGTAGAGCACGTCCTTGGTAAGGACGAGGTCACCGGTTCAAGCCCGGTCGTAGGCTCATTTTCTCTCAACTGAAGGAGGAAAAGCAATGGCAAAGGCTAAGTTTGAGCGCAGCAAACCCCACTTGAATGTGGGCACGATAGGCCACGTTGATCATGGTAAGACGACGTTAACGGCGGCCATGACATTGATACTATCCAAGCGCGGATTGAGTGAGATCCGATCGTTTGATAGTATTGACAATGCACCGGAGGAGCGGGAGCGGGGCATCACGATCCAGACGGCTCATGTCGAATACGAGACGGAGCATCGCCACTATGCACATATAGACTGTCCGGGGCACGCGGACTACATCAAGAACATGATCACAGGTGCGGCTCAGATGGATGGAGCGATTTTAGTTGTCAGTGCAGCTGATGGGCCCATGCCACAGACCCGGGAGCATGTTTTGCTGGCACGTCAGGTGAACGTCCCGGCTATTGTAGTCTACTTAAACAAGACGGATCAGGTAGATGATCCGGAGCTTATCGAGTTGGTGGAGTTGGAGCTGCGGGAGTTATTGAGTGAGTATGAATTTCCTGGGGATGATATACCCATTATCAAGGGGAGTGCGTTGGAGGCTTTGAATAATCCGGATGATGAGGAGAAGACGCGCAGCATCATCGAGTTGGTAGATGCTGTAGACAGCTACATACCGGAGCCGGAGCGTGACATAGACAAGCCGTTTTTGATGCCGGTGGAGGATGTTTTTTCCATCACGGGCAGGGGGACGGTAGGTACGGGTCGAATTGAACGGGGGATAGTGAAGGTTGGTGACGAGGTGGAGATCATCGGATTAGGGGAACATGAGAAGACGGTAGTGACAGGCGTGGAGATGTTCCGCAAGGAGCTGGACGAGGGCCAGGCTGGAGACAATGCGGGGTTACTGTTGCGGGGGATTGACAAGGAGTGGTTGAAGCGGGGCATGGTAGTGTCGAAGCCGGGGAGTATCACACCGCATACGAAGTTCAAGGCGGAGGTTTACATATTGAAGAAGGAAGAGGGTGGACGACACACTCCGTTTTTCAATGGTTACCGTCCGCAGTTTTACTTTCGGACGACGGATGTCACGGGGGTAGTAACGTTACCATCAGGTACGGAGATGGTGATGCCGGGAGACAACGTCAATCTGGACGTGGAGTTAATCAGTTCCATCGCCATGGAGGAGAATCTGCGGTTTGCCATTAGAGAGGGTGGTCATACAGTAGGTGCTGGTGTGGTGACAGGTATCGTGGAGTAAGGAGATTGAAGTGGGTGGTAATAGCAAACGAGATCTGGTTATTCTTGAATGTCCGGCGTGTCACCGACGGAATTATTCCACATCCAAGAACAGACGAGAACATCCTGGACGAGTTGAGTATAAGAAATACTGCCCTTGGTGTCGGAGTCACACACTTCATAAGGAAACCAAATAGGAATAAAATGAAATCGAGTTTGAAAGGAATCAAAGTTCGTTTGAGTTTACATGGGTTTCCACTTTACTTACGGAGCGCATAAATGAATAGTTCTACTGGTAGAGCATGGGTCTCCCCGCATCAAGAAAATGGAATTAGGAGCGTAGCTCAATTGGTAGAGCACCGGTCTCCAAAACCGGCGGTTGCGGGTTCAATTCCTGCCGCTCCTGCAAATAGTTGAAAAGGAAAGTAAAACTACGATGAATAGCTTTACAGGTTATTTAGTCAGAGATGGATACAAATCTTGTTTTACCTGTAATAATGATCAGGCAAAACTAGTCATTAATTCAAAACCTGAAGTTCCTTTAAGAAGTGAGTAATTATGATCAAGAAGATTCGCGGCTTTGTAGAGAGTGTCCAGTTCGAGATGAAGAAGGTTTCCTGGCCAAACTGGGAAGAACTCCGGGGATCTACCTACATCGTTCTCGGTCTTGCTGTTCTCTTAGGAGTTTTTCTTTTTGTGGTTGATCAGGTGTTGAGTTTCATTATGCGGGTAATTTTGTAGAAGATGAATTGGTATTCCCTTAGAGTACTATCAGGACGTGAGAAGAAAGTACGAGATGCTCTTCTTCATGAAGCTAACGATGGGGAAATGGCGGAAAAAATTGAAGAAGTTCTGGTACCTTCTGAAAACGTTGTGGAAATGAGAGGTGGTAAAAAAGTCATTAAGAATAAGGTCTTTTTCCCAGGGTACATTCTGATAAAAATGGAGATGGATAAGGAGTCTCGACATTTCGTGGAAAATATTCCAGGAATTGTCAGTTTCGTTGGACCTAACAATCAGCCTGAAGCATTGAAAGAAGTTGAAGTCAAGCGTATCCTTGGTGAAGTAGAAAGTATGAATGGACGTGAGGTCGTTAGAACTCGATTTCGCAAGGGTGAACCAGTTAAAATAGTTGATGGTCCTTTTGTGGATTTCACCGGTGTTGTACAGGAAGTGAATTCCGAGAAACAGAAAGTAACTGTATTGATATCTATTTTTGGTAGATCAACTCCAGTGGAATTAGAATATCTACAAATAGAGCACGAAAATTAGGAAATACTTATGGCTAAAAAAGTGATGACAACTATTAAGCTTCAGATTCCTGGAGGACAGGCTAATCCAGCACCACCTGTGGGTCCGGCTCTTGGTCAACATGGTGTGAATATTATGGATTTTTGCAAAGCATTCAATGACAAGACCAAAGATCAAATGGGAACTATAATCCCAGTTGTTATTTCCGTCTATGAGAACCGAACCTTCTCTTTTATCACTAAAACTCCTCCAGCGGCAGTCCTTCTGAAAAAAGCAGCGAAAGTTTCTAAAGGTTCAGGTGAACCAAATAAAGAAAAAGTTGGCATGATTTCTGAAACAGAGATAAGAAAGATAGCTGAAACTAAGATGCCAGACTTGAATGCGAATACGATTGATGCAGCCATGAACATAATTAAGGGTACAGCCAAAAGTATGGGGATTGAAGTTCAGGGGTAACAAAATGCGACATGGTAAAAAATATATAGAAAGCCTTAAGAAAATAGATCGAAAGCATGAATATGCTCCTGAAGAAGCCCTGTTACTGGTAAAAGAGACTTCTAAGGCCAGATTTGATGAAACCGTAGAAGTGGTAGTCAATCTAGGAGTTGATCCTCGTAGAGCTGAGCAGAACGTTCGAGTGACAACTTCTTTACCTCATGGTACCGGGAAGGAAGTAAGTGTCTTGGTATTGACGGAAAGCTCGAATGTTAATAATGCCATCGACGCCGGTGCAGATTTTGCAGGTAACGAAGAGTACATCAAGAAACTGGAGAGTGGTTGGGACGAGATAGATGTGATAGTAGCTTCTCCAGAAATGATGCCCAAGTTGGGAAAGTTGGGAAAGATCTTGGGACCTAAGGGTTTAATGCCAAATCCAAAGAGTGGCACAGTTACAAAAGATGTCATGAATGCAGTAAAGGAAATTAAAGCCGGACGTGTAGAGCTGAGAGTAGATAAATACGGAATCATTCATGTTGGTATAGGTAAAAGTTCTTTTGATATCGAACATCTTGTGGACAATCTTAAGTCAGTTGTTTCCACTTTGATGAAGGAAAAGCCGGTTGCAGTAAAGGGAACCTATTTGAAGAAGGTTACCATATCCTCAACCATGGGACCAGGAATAAAAGTAGATAAATCAGCATTGGTATAGAAGATGCCTAATCCACAAAAAATAGATCTTGTTGAAGGATTATCGGAAAAATTGAAGAGAGCAACTGGTATATATGTTACAGATTACCTTGGTTTGACAGTTGAAGATATCACTGAACTTCGTCGGAAATTATTCGAGAATGAGATTGAGTACACGGTTGTGAAGAATACTCTGGCAAAGATTTCTGCCAGGAATGCTAACCTTGCAAATATCGATGATATGTTAACTGGTCCTACAGCACTAGCACTTACTTATGATGATCCCACATCACCTGCAAGAGTCATTAAGGAATTCAAGCAAGAACGAGATCTTCCTGAAGTAAAGGGTTTTATTTTCGAGGGAAAGGTCATGGACCAGGCTTCCTTTAACAGTATTGCGAATTTACCTTCTCGAGATCAGTTGCTGACCCAGTTAATAGTAGGTCTTTCTTCACCATTAACAAAAATCGTTTTTGCTTTGAAAAATTCATTGAGTAATGTGGTTCACATACTTAACAATCTTAAAGAAACTAAACAGTCTTAGAGACCAGGAGGAATATAAAAATGGCTGAGGTTACACGTACTGACGTTCTCAATTACCTGGAGAAAGCCAACATGTTGGAAATCTCGGAATTAATATCAGAGATTGAAGAAAAGTTTGGTGTAACAGCTTCGGTTCCAGTTTCAGTTGCTGCCAGTCCAGTCGCTGGTGGTGAAGCTGCTGTAGAGGAGAAAGATACCTTTGATGTAGTACTTACTGCTGCAGGCGATAAGAAAATCCAGGTAATTAAAGTAGTTAGAAGTATGACAGATCTTGGGCTTAAAGAAGCGAAAGATCTTGTCGAGAGTGCTCCCAAAGCAGTTCGGGAAGCTGTGAGCAAAGAAGAAGCCGAAGAAATGAAGAAACAGTTAGAAGAGGTTGGGGCTTCAGTAGAACTCAAATAAGAGGATTTATCCTGGTTTTAGCGATGATAGTTTCGCCAAAAAATGGATGTCCATCATAAGGGAATAGGAGGAGAGTATATTGTCTCCAAATAAAAATAAATTAACAAAACGACAGTCATATTCACGAATTAAATCCATTCAAAAGATGCCTAACCTTCTGGATGTTCAAGTACGATCATTCAGACATTTCATGCAACTTGATGTCGCCGTAGAGAAAAGGGAAGCCTTTGGATTAGAAGAAGTTTTCCGTAATGCATTCCCAATTGAGGATACTCATCGGAACTATATATTGGAATTTAAGAGTTACTATTTCGGGATGCCAAAATACAGCCCCTCGGAATGTCTTGATCGAGGAGTTACTTACGCAGTTCCATTGAAGGTAAATCTTACTTTGCACATCACTGATGAGTTTGATCGATCTAAGTATGCTCATAGTATTGATCAGGATGTCTATTTCGGTAATGTACCCTTTATGACTAACCGAGGTACATTTATTATCAATGGTGCTGAACGGGTAATTGTTAGTCAATTGCAACGATCTCCTGGTGTTTTCTTTGATGAACATACCCATCCAAACGGAACTAAACTGTATCAGGCTAGAGTTATCCCGTTCCGAGGCTCATGGATTGATTTTACAACTGATATTAATGACTGTATTTTCGTTATTATTGATCGTAGAAAGAAGTTTCCAGTAACTATGTTATTACGCTCCCTTGGCTTTTCGTCTAACGCTGATATTTTTCGTGCCTTTGGACTTATTGAAACTATCAAAATAGACAAGCGATCTCTTAAACAGAATATTGGCAAACATTTAGCTGATGATGTCATCAATATTAAGACTGGTGAGATTATCTGTGATGGTGGAGCGGAACTGACTGAGGAGCTTCTCGAGGAGATTAAGAAAGCAGGGGTCGATACTATAGAAGTTGTGGAGACGGAAAAGAATCTCTCAGCCGAACTTCTTATTAATACTATCAAGAAAGATCCTACCCGTAATACGGAAGAATCATTAAATCTTATGTACCAGCATATCCGTTCTGGTGAACCACCCAATCTGGAGACTGCTCAGAAATTTATCGAGCGAATGTTTTTCAGTCCTAAAAGATATGACCTGGGTAAAGTAGGTCGTTATAGACTGAATAAGCAGTTTGCTCTGGATATTCCCCTAGATCACACAGTACTTACTACCGATGACATGATCAGGGTAATTGAATTTTTAATTGATATGAGAAAAGGCAAGCGTGGTGCCGATGATATTGATCATCTGGGTAACCGTAGAATGAAAACGGTAGGGGAACAACTTACTAATCAGTTTTCTATTGCCTTGAATCGAATGTCGAGGACGATACGCGAGAGGATGAATTTAAGAGAAGCTGAAAGTTTAACTCCTCAGGATCTAATTAATTCTCGTGTAGTCACTACAGTAATCAACTCATTTTTCGGAACCAGCCAGCTTAGTCAGTTTATGGATCAGACAAATCCACTCGCTGAAGTTACCCATAAAAGGCGGGTCTCAGCCCTGGGACCAGGAGGTATGACAAGGGAAAGGGCTGGATTTGAAGTGCGAGACGTCCACTATACTCATTATGGCAGACTCTGTCCTATAGAAACTCCTGAAGGTCCTAATATTGGTCTTATCTCTTCTCTGGCAACACATGCAAAAGTAAACGATCTCGGTTTTATTGAAGCACCCTATCGTGTCGTAACCAATAAAAATGGTTCTGGAGCGTTCGTTACCAAGAAAATAGAATATCTCTCTGCAGAGGATGAAGATCGCTCTATGATTGCACAAGCTAACATTATTTTGGATGAGAAGGGTCGTATTGCTGAAGAGCTAATCCGAGCCAGAATTCGGGGTGATTTCCCTATAGTTGAACCTGAAAAAGTACAATATATGGATGTAGCTCCTCACCAGATTTTGAGTGTAGCTGCTGCTTTGATACCCTTTTTGGAACATGATGATGCTAACCGTGCATTAATGGGTTCCAATATGCAAAGACAATCTGTTCCTCTGATAAATCCTCAGGCACCAATTGTCGGAACAGGGATGGAAGCCATTCTCGCTAGAGATTCCAGGGCCGGGGTATATTCTCCAGTAAAGGGGGTCGTTACGTCGGTAGATGCTAATGAAATTGTTATCGGCACTGATGAAATTCCCGACGATATTACCATAACCCGAGAAGAAAACACCGTTCGGATTCCTCTAGTGAAATATTCCCGCACTAATCAGGACACGTGTATGAATCAACGACCAGTAGTATTCGAGGGAATGCATGTTGCACGTGGAGATTTATTGGCTGATGGCCCATCCATGTCAAATAATGAGCTGGCCTTGGGACGAAATATCCTTGTTGCTTTCATGCCCTGGAGAGGGTATAACTTCGAGGATGCCATTGTTATCAGTGAACGATTGGTGAAAGATGATGTCTTTACATCGGTACACATTACTGATGTGGAACTCGAAGTAAGGGACACAAAGCGAGGTGAAGAGGAATTGACTCGTGAAATACCCAATGTCAGTGAGGAGGCTACTAAGAATCTCGATGAGAATGGTATTGTTCGCATTGGTTCAGAGGTATTGGCAGGTGATATTTTGATCGGTAAGGTGACCCCCAAGGGTGAAACTGATCCTACTCCTGAAGAGAAGCTATTGAGGGCTATTTTTGGAGAAAAGGCTGGTGATGTCAAGGATGCATCTAAACGAGCAGAACCTGGCACCAAAGGTGTAGTCATTAAAACTCAAGTTTTTGAACGAAAGACTAAATCCACGCGAGTTCTGGAAAAGAAAATGATTCGTGAACGTCAAAAAGAGACCTCTATCAAAAAGCGTCAAATTAAAAAGAGACGGGATGAGCGTCTAGTACAGCTTCTAACCGATCAGATTTGTGCTGGACTTCGTGATGTCAACTCAGGAAAGACAATTATTAAGGCTTCTACTAAGTTGACTTCAAAGCGCTTGGCAGGGCTCGATTTAGAACAGATATCCAGAGATAATCCCTGGGTACAGGACAGGAAAGTATGGATTCAAATCCAACAGGTTTGGAATTCATTCCGTCGTGAATGGCGGAAAGTGGAAGAGAATCTGGAGCGGGAAATCTATAAGCTACAGGTAGGTGATGAACTTCAACCTGGAGTTTCTAAGCTGGCCAAAGTTTACATTGCCAACAAACGTAAGATTCAAGTGGGTGACAAGATGGCCGGTCGTCATGGAAATAAGGGTGTGGTAGCTGTTGTTGTACCTGAAGAAGATATGCCATTTACTGAAGATGGTACTCCCATAGACATTGTATTGAATCCTCTTGGTGTACCCTCACGTATGAATTTGGGTCAGCTCTATGAGACGATGTTAGGCTGGGCTGGTTATGAAATGGGAAAGATGTATGAAACTCCAGCTTTTGATGGTGCTTCTCATGAACAGGTAGTTGAAGAGCTAGCCAAAGCCAATCTACCAACCAGTGGTAAGATCGTGCTCTATGATGGCAGAACCGGCGAACCTTTCGACCAACCAGTAACTGCAGGTTATATCTATATGATGAAGCTTAATCATATGGTGGATGATAAGATGCATGCCCGTTCCACAGGACCTTACTCTCTCATTACCCAGCAACCACTTGGTGGTAAAGCTCAGTTTGGCGGTCAAAGGTTTGGAGAAATGGAAGTATGGGCTTTGGAAGCGTATGGTGCTGCCTATACACTACAAGAAATACTAACCGGAAAATCTGACGATGTAGAAGGTCGTTCAAAAGTTTACAACAGCCTGGTGCGAGGTGATAACGTACCCAAATTTGGAATTCCAGAGTCATTCAATGTTCTTGTTAAGGAATTACAGGGACTTGGTGTCGATGTTCAGTTACATTAATAAGCGGAGGTAGTCCATTGGTTTACATTAAACCACGTAAAATTGGTCAGCATCAGGATTTCAGTGCCGTTTCCATCGGTCTCTCTTCTCCTGAGGAGATACTGAGGAGATCATATGGAGAAGTTCTAAAACCGGAGACCATAAACTACCGGTCTTATAAACCTGAAAAAGATGGTCTTTTCTGTGAAAAGATTTTTGGACCGGTTAAGGATTATGAGTGTCACTGTGGGAAATATAAGGGTATTCGATACCGCAGTATCATCTGCGATCGGTGTGGAGTAGAGGTTACCCGCAAGAGAGTCCGCCGGGAAAGAGGTGGTCATATTACTCTTGCTGTGCCAGTGGTACATATCTGGTATTTGCGATCTGTTCCTGGAAAACTCAGCCATCTCCTTGGAATTCCCACGAGAGATTTGGAGAGGGTTATATATCATGAATCATATATGGTTATCAATCCCGGCGCTTCAGATAAAAAACCCCTTGATCTCGTTGAAGAAGAAGAATATCAAACATTAGAAACTGAATTTGGTAAACGGGCAGTATCTGAGGAAGATGTGGATGAGGATAACTTTTTCTATGCTGCCATGGGGGGCACTGCCATTCGTGATGCCCTGAAGAATCTGGATATCACTTCCACAATTAAAGAACTGTTACATACGATTAAAACCTCCAAGTCTAAGCAAAAACGTTCTGATGCTTTAAAGCGATTAAAAGTTGTTAATGCCTTTTATCCTTCACCAGATCGTAAGCGGTTGAATCGTCCTGAGTGGATGGTGGTGACTGTGTTGCCGGTAATTCCACCAGAGCTGAGACCTTTAGTACCCCTGGAAGGCGGACGTTTTGCAGCCAGTGATTTGAACGACCTTTACCGTCGTGTCATCATCCGTAATAATCGTCTTAAGCAACTGATGGAGATCAAAGCTCCAGATGTCATCCTGCGTAATGAAAAAAGGATGCTGCAGGAAGCTGTGGATACTCTATTTGATAATGCCCGTCGCGGAACAGCCATGAGCAGTGGTACTCGCCGCCCGTTGAAGAGCCTTAGTGATATGCTTCGTGGAAAACAAGGGCGATTCCGTCAGAATTTGCTTGGTAAGCGCGTTGATTACTCAGGACGTTCAGTAATCGTGGTGGGGCCCGAACTTAAATTACATGAATGTGGTTTACCAAAAGATATGGCTATCGAGCTTTTCAAACCTCAGTTAATACATGAACTTATCGCTCGTGGTATTATTAATACTCCTCGCAGTGCCAAACTGATGGTAGAAGAAAAAAGACCAGAAGTTTATGAGATTTTAGATTATGTAGTGAAGGATCATCCAGTATTACTGAATCGGGCACCAACACTTCACCGTCTTGGCATTCAAGCCTTCCAACCCATATTAGTGGATGGTAAAGCTATCCAGATTCACCCCTTGGTTTGTGCAGCATTCAATGCGGACTTTGACGGTGATCAGATGGCGGTTCACGTACCGCTTTCCGTCGAAGCTCAAACGGAAGCTCGTATGTTGATGCTTTCCAGTCATAATATTCTGCATCCTGCTCATGGTTATCCCATTACGGTTCCATCCCAGGATATGGTGTTAGGCTGCTATTACCTTACCAAATTGAAGAAAAGTGATGATGGAGAAGGGATGTCATTCAGCAGTTTGGATGAAGTAGCCCTTGCCTATGAGAATGGAGCTGTTGGTCTTCATGCGATTATCAATGTTCGTACAAAAGATGGATGGCAGAAGAATACCACTGTTGGCAGAGCGATCTTCAACTCTATTCTCCCCGAAGAACTTGGTTATATTGATGAAATGATTTCTAAAAAGAGATTAGAGAAAATCATTTACGATGCATATCTACTTTCTGGAAATCATAGAACTGTTCAATTCTTGGATGATCTTAAGAACCTTGGATTCAAGTATGCTACTCGAAGTGGAGTCAGCATCGCTATTGATGATGTCTTAATTCCTGCAGAGAAATTTGATATTATCAAGCGTGCGGGTGTCGAAGTCAATTCCATACATTCAAAATATGATCGCCAGATTATTACCGAAGGTGAACGTTACAATAAAGTAATCGATGTCTGGACTCATGTAACAAATGAAGTAGCTGCTAATATGATGAATCATCTGGAAACGGATCAGGAAGGATTTAATCCCGTTTATATGATGGCGGATTCTGGCGCTCGGGGTAGTCAGGACCAGATCAAGCAGTTGGCGGGTATGCGAGGTCTCATGGCTAAACCTAGAAAAAGTATGACTGGTGGTAAAGGTGAGATCATCGAATCCCCAATTACTTCCAATTTTAAAGAGGGCCTATCGGTATTGGAGTACTTCATTTCGACACATGGTGCCCGTAAAGGATTAGCTGATACAGCACTCAAAACAGCAGATGCCGGTTATTTAACCCGTCGTCTTGTGGATGTCGCTCAAGACGTAGTGATTTATGAAGAAGACTGTGGTACTATTAATGGTGTCTGGATATCTGACCTCAAGGAAGGTGAGGAAGTAATTGAACCTTTGAAAGATCGAATTCGAGGTCGGGTTCTTCAGGAAGATGTATTTGGTGAAACGGGAATTCTACTTAAAGCTGGAACCCCGCTAGGGAAAAAAGAAGCTGAATTAATTTCTGAACTGGATGTTGGTCGAGTTTTCATTCGCTCTGTGCTGACTTGTGAATCCAACCGTGGTGTCTGTGCCAAATGTTACGGTTTTGATCTGAATACAAACAAAATGGTAGCTCTTGGTTCATCGGTAGGAATTGTTGCTGCCCAGTCCATTGGTGAACCGGGGACGCAGTTAACTTTACGAACCTTCCATATTGGTGGAACAGCTTCTAGAATTATTGAACAATCTCAAATGGTATCGAAACGCAATGGGTCTATTCGATATTCGGATAATCTTGAATTTGCCGATGTTCGAGATAAGGAAGCAGTTGGAGGTAAAAAAGCGCCTAAAGTTCGTCGTGTCCTGGTAAGAAATGCTACCATGGACGTAATGGATGAGAACAAACGTGTACTCTCCACTTACAACATACCTTATGGTGCAGTTTTAACTGTGAAGAATAGTCAGGTAGTCGAAAGAGGAGATATATTATTCACCTGGGATCCTTATTCAGATGTCATCCTTGCCCGGCAGAGTGGTTATGTAAGATTTGTCGATATGATCGAGGGAGAGACCTACCAGGTTGAAGCTGTTGAAGGTGGCAAGAAACAGATTGTAACTATAGAATCCAGAAATCGACGTTTATCGCCCCATATTGAAATCCTGGACAAGGATGAAAACATATTAGCGGGAGGTACTATTCTACCGGTAAAAGCTGTTTTAATGGTAGAAGATGGTAAGAAAGTAGATGCTGGTGATGTTCTTGTAAAGATCGGGAAGGAAATTGGTAAAACACGTGATATTACTGGTGGACTTCCCCGAGTGGCTGAACTTTTTGAAGCACGAAATCCTAGAGAACCAGCAGTCGTTACCGAAATCGATGGTATTGTAAAGTTTGGTAGAACCAAACGGGGTATCCGTGAAATACTGGTAGAAGGAGCTCATGATGAAGTTCGTAAATATAATATTCCTTATGGACGCCATGTCATCGTTCACGAGGGAGACCGAGTAAGTGCAGGTAATCGCCTCTGCGAGGGCGCCATCTCTCCAACAGATATCTTGAATATCTTGGGTCCTGAAAGAGTGCAGGAATATCTGGTCAATGAAATTCAGGAAGTTTACCGCTTGCAAGGTGTACGCATTAATGATAAACATATTGAAGTTATCGTACGCCAGATGATGCAGAAGTTGGAAGTTGACGATCCGGGGGATACTAAATTCTTACCCATCGATCGAGTAAGTCGTACCGACTTATTTATCGGAAATCGCAGAATTGAACAATCTCGTTTTATCACTGACCCCGGAGACTCGGACTTTATGGAAGGTGATTTGGTTGATAAGACTGAGTTAAAGATGGTCAATGATAGTCTTAAAGAGGAGGGAAAGACACCAGCAAAAAGTCGTAAACCTAAACCAGCTACTTTTAGACCCCTTTTGTTGGGAATAACTCGGGCGTCACTGAATACTGAGAGTTTTATCTCTGCGGCTTCTTTCCAGGAGACAACACGAGTGTTAACAGATGCTTCTACTGAAGGTAAAACTGATTATCTTCGTGGATTGAAAGAGAATGTGATCTTGGGACGTCTAATTCCTGCTGGAACTGGATTTGATAAGTACAGGAATCTATTGGTTCAAAATCCCCTTGAGGATGAAAAAGCTGAAAAAAGTGTCCTCGAAGCAGCTGAATTTGAAGCTGAAATGGCAGTTTAACTGAGAAAGGAAAAGAATCCAAGATGCCGACAATTAACCAACTGGTTCGTAAGGGTAGGAAAAGGACAACTATGAAAAGTAGTTCTCGTGCTTTGAAGCAAAATCCTCAAAAGCGAGGTGTCTGTACACGAGTTTATACAACAACCCCCAAAAAACCTAACTCAGCCCTCCGCAAGGTTGCTAAGGTTAGACTAACTAACGGTATCGAAGTTATTGCCTATATCCCCGGAGAAGGTCACAACCTTCAGGAGCACTCTATTGTTCTCATTGAGGGAGGTAGGGTAAAGGATTTACCCGGTGTTAAATACCACATTGTCAGAGGGACGATGGACACCGCTGGGGTATTGGATAGGAAAACCAGCCGTTCTCGTTACGGCGCTAAGAAACCGCGATAAATGCAGGCTTGAATCAATGAGGAGACGTAGACCAGAAAAGAGAGTAATAGCCCCTGATCCTGTCTATGGTGAAATGCAGGTTCAGAAGTTTATTAATCATCTAATGGAGCGGGGTAAGAAGAGTATTGCTGAAAAGATTTTCTATGATGCTATGGATATCGTTAAGAGCAAAACAAAATCTGATCCTATCGAGCTATTCCAGAAAGCAGTAAGTAATGTAAAGCCTTTAATAGAAGTTAAATCAAGGAGAATTGGGGGTGCAACTTATCAGGTTCCCATTCAGGTACAAGCTCATAGAGCTTTCGCCTTAGCCTCTCGATGGTTAATTAGTTTTGCGAAATCACGAAAGGGTAGTATGTCGCAAAGATTGGCTGCAGAGTTGATTTCAGCAGCTAATGAAGAAGGTGGAGCTGTAAAAAAGAAGGAAGACACGCATAGAATGGCTGAAGCGAACAAAGCTTTTGCTCATTTTGGCAGGAGAAGATGAAACAAATTTCATTAGATAAGGTGCGGAATATCGGCATCTTGGCTCACATTGATGCCGGTAAGACAACCACTACTGAGCGAATCCTTTACTATACCGGACGTGTGCACCGTATGGGAGAAGTTCATGAAGGTGCGGCTACTATGGATTGGATGGATCAGGAGCGTGAGCGGGGTATTACCATTACTTCAGCGGCCACAACTACTTTTTGGGAAGATCACCGAATCAATATAATTGACACTCCAGGACATATTGATTTTACAGCTGAAGTAGAACGATCTCTTAGAGTCTTGGATGGTGCTGTAGTACTTTTCTGTGCTGTGGGAGGAGTTGAACCCCAGAGCGAAACTGTATGGCGTCAGGCAAACCATTATAAAGTCCCTAGAATTGCATTTGTCAATAAAATGGATCGCATGGGAGCAGATTTTAATAATGTACTGGAAATGATGGAAGATCGGTTAAAATCTAAACCCCTTCCTATTGTTCTTCCCATCGGTGCTGGAGAATTGTTTGCAGGGCTGATTGATCTCATTCGCATGAAGGCCATTATTTACAATGAGTCTTCATTGGGTGCCCATTATGACTTTACGGAGATTCCCGAGGATTTAAAAGATGAGGCTGAAAAGGCTCGTCACTATCTCGTTGAAGAATCAGCTGCTTTTGATGAACAGTTATTGGAGAAGTATTTAGCTGATGAAGAATTAACTCCCGATGAAATTAAAAGTGCAATCCGACGGGGGTGTATTGAAAATGCTTTTATTCCAGTATTATGTGGATCTGCTTTCAAGAATAAAGGTATCCAAAGATTACTCGATGCTGTAGTCGATTATTTACCTTCCCCTATCGAGATACCTGAGGTTATCGGCCATACTCCTGAAGATTCAGATATATTGTTAGCTCGGAAACCTTCCATTCAAGAACCATTCAGCGCTCTAGCCTTTAAGATTATGACTGATCCTTATGTGGGTCGTTTAACGTTTCTACGTGTTTATTCTGGGGAGTTAAAATCGGGTAGCTCAGTAATCAATGCCAATAATAGCCGCAAGGAACGCATTGGCCGTATTCTGTTGATGCATGCGAATAAGCGAGAGGAAAGAAGTTCTTTAGGTGCTGGAGAGATAGGTGCTGTTGTAGGACTTAAACATACTAAAACGGGTCACACTATTTGTGATCCTGCCACACCAATTATTCTTGAAGCGATGGATTTTCAAAAACCAGTAATCTCTGTTTCTATTGAAGCTGAAAGTAAAGCTGATCAGGAAAGTCTATCGGAAGCACTAATCAAACTATCTGATGAAGATCCTACATTTACTGTTAAGACTGATGAAGAGACAGGTCAGACAGTAATTTCTGGAATGGGAGAATTACACTTAGAGATATTAGTAGATAGATTAAGGAGAGAATTCAAGGTAAACGCTAACGTAGGAAAACCTCAAGTTGCCTACAAGGAGACCATTACCCGCTCTTCTGAAGCTGAAGGAAAGTTTATTCGTCAATCTGGAGGCCGGGGACAGTATGGTCATGTAAAGATTGCTATAGAACCGAATGAATCTGGTAAGGGCTATCACTTCGAGAGTAAGATTGTTGGGGGCACGATACCTAAAGATTATATTCCTGCTGTGGATCGTGGAATTCAGGAAGCTCTTCGCAATGGAGTCCTCTCTGGCTATCCCTTGGAGGATGTTCGCGTGGAGTTAATAGATGGGACCTATCATGAAGTCGATTCTTCGGAATTGGCTTTTAAGATTGCCGGCTCTATGGCAATCCAGGAAGCTTGCGGAAAAGCCAGACCGGTCCTGCTGGAGCCAACCATGCGGGTAGAAGTAGTACTACCTGAGCAATATCTTGGTGATGTGATGAGTGATTTATCTTCTCGTCGCGGGGAGATTCAAGGAACCAATCATCGTAAGGATGCAGTCGTGATTAAAGCAATAGTTCCGTTAAGCGATATGTTTGGTTACGCCACAGCTCTACGCTCAATTACTCAAGGAAGAGCTGTCTTCTCCATGGAATTCGAGAAGTACCAAATAGTACCTAAATCGATCAGTGACAAAATTGTTGAGAAAGTGCACGGTAAAGCCGTCGCCTAGTATTAGGGAGGAAAAGCAATGGCAAAGGCTAAGTTTGAGCGCAGCAAACCCCACTTGAATGTGGGCACGATAGGCCACGTTGATCATGGTAAGACGACGTTAACGGCGGCCATGACATTGATACTATCCAAGCGCGGATTGAGTGAGATCCGATCGTTTGATAGTATTGACAATGCACCGGAGGAGCGGGAGCGGGGCATCACGATCCAGACGGCTCATGTCGAATACGAGACGGAGCATCGCCACTATGCACATATAGACTGTCCGGGGCACGCGGACTACATCAAGAACATGATCACAGGTGCGGCTCAGATGGATGGAGCGATTTTAGTTGTCAGTGCAGCTGATGGGCCCATGCCACAGACCCGGGAGCATGTTTTGCTGGCACGTCAGGTGAACGTCCCGGCTATTGTAGTCTACTTAAACAAGACGGATCAGGTAGATGATCCGGAGCTTATCGAGTTGGTGGAGTTGGAGCTGCGGGAGTTATTGAGTGAGTATGAATTTCCTGGGGATGATATACCCATTATCAAGGGGAGTGCGTTGGAGGCTTTGAATAATCCGGATGATGAGGAGAAGACGCGCAGCATCATCGAGTTGGTAGATGCTGTAGACAGCTACATACCGGAGCCGGAGCGTGACATAGACAAGCCGTTTTTGATGCCGGTGGAGGATGTTTTTTCCATCACGGGCAGGGGGACGGTAGGTACGGGTCGAATTGAACGGGGGATAGTGAAGGTTGGTGACGAGGTGGAGATCATCGGATTAGGGGAACATGAGAAGACGGTAGTGACAGGCGTGGAGATGTTCCGCAAGGAGCTGGACGAGGGCCAGGCTGGAGACAATGCGGGGTTACTGTTGCGGGGGATTGACAAGGAGTGGTTGAAGCGGGGCATGGTAGTGTCGAAGCCGGGGAGTATCACACCGCATACGAAGTTCAAGGCGGAGGTTTACATATTGAAGAAGGAAGAGGGTGGACGACACACTCCGTTTTTCAATGGTTACCGTCCGCAGTTTTACTTTCGGACGACGGATGTCACGGGGGTAGTAACGTTACCATCAGGTACGGAGATGGTGATGCCGGGAGACAACGTCAATCTGGACGTGGAGTTAATCAGTTCCATCGCCATGGAGGAGAATCTGCGGTTTGCCATTAGAGAGGGTGGTCATACAGTAGGTGCTGGTGTGGTGACAGGTATCGTGGAGTAAGGAGATTGAAGTGGCTGGGCAGACACTAAAAATCAGGTTGAAAGCATACGACCACAATCTACTGGATAAATCCACAGATAAAATCGTAAAAACGGTGAAGTCAACCGGTGCAGTAATTTCTGGACCAATTCCTCTTCCTACCAAGAGGACAATTTATACAGTTCTTCGTTCACCTCATGTGAATAAGAAATCCCGAGAACAGTTTCAAACCCGAGTTCACAAACGATTAATTGAGATCCTAAATGCTTCACCCAAAACAGCTGATGCTCTCATGAAACTGGATCTTTCAGCAGGAGTGGATATCCAAATAAAGGCGTAAAAGTGAACAGTTTAATCGGGAAAAAGATAGGGATGACCCGCATTTTTGGTGAAGATGGAAGTAGTATTCCGGTGACCATAGTAAAAGCTGGTCCTTGTGTAGTAACTCAAGTGAAGACAGAAGAGAAAGATGGGTATCTGGCCGTTCAACTCGGTTTTGAAGATAAAATCGAGCGAAAAACTAATAAGCCAGAGAGGGGTCATTTTAAAAAAGCTGGAACTACTCCCAAGCGTCACCTTATGGAATTCCCTGTGCGTAAAAGTCGCATTCCTGCTCCAGGAAAGGAGTATACGGTGGAGAAGATTTTTAAGGAAGGTGATGATGTAGTAGTACGAGGTATTTCCAAGGGCAAAGGGTTTGCCGGGGTCGTCAAACGTCATGGTTTCAGTGGTGGACCAAAATCTCATGGTCAATCAGACCAATTGCGCGCACCTGGTTCTGTAGGTCAATCTTCAGATCCTTCAAGAGTTTGGCCAGGAATGAAAATGGCTGGACAGATGGGTAATCGCACAGCGGTAGTCAATAATCTTAAGATTGTTAAAGTTGACGGGGAAAATGGCTATCTCTTTATCAAGGGTTCGGTGCCCGGAACACGTAACAGTATTGTGACCATTTCGAAATAGAGATTATCATGGAATTGTCAGTTTATGATCAGAGTGGAAGCGTTACCTCGAAAATCAAGGTGGATGACTCTGTTTTCAAAGTTACTCCTAATGAAAATGTGGTTCATCGAGCAGTGGTAACTGAAATGACAAATATCCGGCAGGGAACTCACT
>JBHHUM010000130.1:0-4614 GCA_046861645.1 Fidelibacterota bacterium
GGTGGTTTTGGTGGAGAGCGAATTTGACCGGAAGGCTGTTACCCACATCATTTAATGACAGAGAGTCTGATGGTGCTGTAGCATATCCTATCCACCATCTTGATCCCGTGTAACCTGCATACCACATCTTGTATCGTTCATCGGGTGGTGCTTCAGGATCAAGAATAATGTCACCATGTATTACTGCCAGTTCAGGTCCTTCATCGACATTGAGCACGGGATTTAAACTATCCTTCTCCCATACTAAGCCGTCTTGAGACCATGCGTATCCAACTTGAGTATTTAAATAATTTGATATTGTACCGGCATACCACATTTCGTACCGTTCGGAATCGGCGTTGTAAAGCACTCTCGGCCCAAAGACTTCACGGCTGTCCCATTCACCCGTGTCGCCATCTGTGAGTACAGGATTTATATCATCAGCCTTTGTCCAGGTCGTTTCATTCACGGCTGTGGCATAGCCGATTTGAGCAAGCTCGTATCCTCTAAAACCATGATACCACATTTCGTATCCATCAAGTGTTTCCATAACAGATGGACCATTCACAGAGACACCATCCCAATTTAAAGGGCCGGGACTTAAAACAGGCTCAGGGTGTGTTGTCCACTCTAATCCGTTTAATGACGTAGCATATCGAATATTGTTTCCACTATAATACCACATCTTATATTCCAATGGTGTGGAGATCACATATGCCCAGTCTCCAGTTAGTATTGGGTTAAGGGTGTCTTTCGTCCAGCTGATGCCGTCTGGTGATGTGGCATGTCCTATTCGAATTGTTGTACCGCTATATCCACTATACCACATATGATAGACTGAATCGAGTAGTAAGACCCGGGTGGGCCATATCTCTACATCATCCCAGCTTCCAGGTGGTCCAACATCCAACACGGGATTCTCAGTGTACTTTACCCAATCGGTCTGGGCGAATAAACCGAATGAAGAGAAGAGAACCATTAAAAATATCGTGATAGCAATTTTCTTCATAACTCCTCCCAGGTTTTTGCGTTATCACCAACCAAATTTATGTATTCATCACTCAATTGAATGCGGTTAGTTAGTTTACCCCGTATTCGAAATTCTACAAGGGTGCCCCTGTCGTTGATACTAATGTAATCTATCGGAGTAGAGTGGGTCTACCAGATATGTAACAAAATTGTTAAGATATGTAACATTTCGTCCATTTTTGGACGAGTTATTCGAAAATTAGTCGGGTATAAAGTCGGTAGGGGATTTTCCAAGCTGCTTCTTAAAACACACGGAAAAATAAGAAGGATTGTTAAACCCAACTTCAAAAGCCACTTGTGCCACATTCCCAAATCCCTGCTGAAGTAACAATGCAGCGTGTTTCATACGCAGGGTTCTTATAAATCCACTGGTTGAAGTACCGGTGAGCGCTTTTAACTTTCTGTGCAGCTGCATCCTGCTCATGCCTATTTCCTGGGAAAACAGATCAATGCTGTATTTTCCATCTGACATATGTTCTTCTATTAAATCCACCGCCCGCTGAAGGAATTTTTCATCCGTAGAGGTGATTGCCAAATCATGAGGCTTAATAGAGGCTTCCAGCATAAACTTTTGCCGCAATCTACGGCGCTGCTGGATCAAGTTCTTGATCCGTACCTGAAGCTCCTTCGGATCAAAGGGTTTGGTAAGATAATCATCTGCACCTGTTTCAAGACCACCCAGTTTACTTTCCGAATCCGCTTTGGCGGTCAACAGGATTACCGGAATATGACTAGAGCGCTCATCGGTTTTGACTTTTTCGCATAATGCAAAACCATCCATCTTGGGCATCATCACATCACTGATTATCAAGTCCGGGATTTTCTTTATTGCTTTCTTTAGTCCTTCTTGGCCATTTTCAGCTTCGATGATTCTATAATTGGTTTCCAAATGTGATCCCATATATTTGCGCATATCGGCATTGTCATCGATAATCAATATTTGGTGACGGGAATCACGGGTTCTAACTTCTGGTGATTCCATCTTTTCCGGTTCATCAACTTCGATGGTATCCAGTCCACGGTGATCCGGCGGTTTTTCAATTAGTGCAGTCTCTTCAGACGTTACGTCCTTCTCAATAGCTGACAACTTGATGGAGAATGTAGTACTCTCACCGACTTCGCTGGTTACAGTTATGTTTCCGCCGTGCAATTCCACCAGTTCTTTAGTCAGTGCCAAGCCGATCCCTGCTCCTTCCTGTTCTCTCATATTAGAAGCATCGACTTGGTAGAAACGGTCGAAAACTTTATCGATTTGGTCCCCGGGAATTCCAATGCCTGTATCTTTTACGGTAATCTCTACTGAATCTTGATCTCCATGTATGGCAGTCTGCAATCTCAAAATTACCTGGTCACCCTCTGAAGTAAACTTGAATGCGTTGGCGAGCAGGTTGGTGACGATCTTCTCTACACAATCCCGGTCAAACCATCCCATGATTGGGTCATCGGGCGTATCGATGGAAAAGTTGATTTTATTGCGAACGGCCAAGGATTCAAACGAAGCTGCGATCTCACGTACCGTCTTGACAATATCAAGTTCCGTAGTATGCAACTTCATCTGCTTGGTTTCAATCCTTGACAGGTCCAGCAGCTGATTAACGAGTTTCTGAAGTCTGTGACTATTGCGAAGAACCATTTTATATTGCTTTTTTTCTTCTGCGCGAGTTTCTTTAGAAAGCATGGATTCAATGGGTCCTTGAATAAGCGTTAGCGGTGTGCGGAATTCATGCGAGATATTGGCAAAGAAACGGGATTTCAGCTTATCAAGTTCACTAAGTTTCTCTGCTTTAAAGTGTTCCATTTCTATCTGCTGTTTCAACCTTCCCCGGTTCAGTTCGTATTGTAGAGCCCCGTACAGGACAGTGCCTCCCAGTAGCACATAGATCAAATAAGCCAACTTTGTGCGCCACCACGGAGGGGTCACTGTTAAATGAATAGTTTTAGTTTTCGTGTTCCAGACACCGTCGCTGTTGGTAGCTTTGACCATGAAGGTATATTCCCCGGGGGCAACATTCGAATAACGGGCTATTCGCCGTTTACCGGCAGGAACCCAGGTATCCTCAAGTCCTGCCAGCATGTAAGTATACTCGATACTTTTCGGATTGGCATAATCCAGTGCAGCAAATTCAAACTTGAATACATTCTCAATGTGGGACAAGATTACTTTCGATCCGGAACCCCGGCCGGTGATAGGGTAGGGAAGGGAGTCATTAACGATAAATTTCGTTATTGCAATTGGTGGTTTGAAGTCACTCTGCCCGATGCTGTCAGGATGGAATACATTGTAACCGGCAACGCCACCGAAATACAGCTGCCCGTTCCGGCCACGAAGATACGCTCCTCCATTAAACTCATTACTTTGAAGATGATCGCTCACATCATAACTGCGTATTTGCAGAGAGTGCGGATCGATCCGTGCAATTCCTTTATTAGAACTCGCCCAAAGATACCCTCCATTATCCTTTAAGATACTATAGATGTAATCGTTTGGAAGTCCCTCTTTTTCGGTTAAGCGGCTGAAGCTGGTATCTTCTTCATTGAAACGGTTGAGCCCATTGGGAGTACCGATCCAGATTCTCCCAGTCGTGTCTTCAATAACAGATGAAATATCGTTGTGGCTGATTGATTTCCTATCCGTTGGATTGTGTTTAAATTGTCTCAAAGTTCCATTCGCTTCATTAAAAATAATAATTCCTTCTCCAATAATCTCGACCCAGTAACGACGTTGACTGTCTTGGAAGAGAGAACCCACATAATATGATTTGAGTAAACGTGTAATTCCAACCGTAGCTGTGTCTGGAACAAATTCACCTGATAATGTATCAAATTTATTTAATATCCCATCTTTCCAGATCCAGTGTATTCCTCTATCCTGTTCATAAACAAGGTAAGTGTTATCCATTCGTCTGAACTGCTTCGTTGTATAATTATATATATTAATTCCTGAACTTCTGGTCACGATCCAGATCTCTCCCTGCCATTCTAGTATTCGATTGACAAAATTATCCGACAGCCAGGTAGGATTCCCCGGTTGAGCCTGAAAATGAATAAAAGCATTTTGATTTGCCGGTCGGTACACAAGTCCTTTACCATCGAGTGCAATCCACAGTCCGTCCATACTGTCTTCAAAAATAGCGCGAACACTGTTGATGTGCATGACCCCGTCTTCTACCGGTATCCGGCGGATATGCCCGAATCGCTGCCAGTCCGGATCAAATTTGTTCAATCCAGCGATCCCGGTTCCGATCCAGATAATGCCGCCATGATCCTCAAAGATTGGGCCGATGGTAATATCACTCACAGGATTCTTCATCAGTCGGATCATGTAGAATCCTGTGAAAGATATTGTTGTTACGGTCGTATATATTCAATCCCATATCGATTGTGCCAACCCATAAGTTTCTACGTTTATCTTCAAAGACCTGAACAACGTTGTTACTGCTGATGGATTGTGGATTAAAAGGATCATGTTCAAAGTTGCGAAAAGTATTATCTTTCGCATCGTACCTGCTGAGACCACCAGCCGTGCTGCACCAGATCACTCCGGTCCGGTCACAGTAGACATTCCAAACCGTATTATTAATCAGACTGGTAGGTTCGCTCGGATCG